>JAPKYX010000217.1 GCA_026394075.1 Acidobacteriota bacterium | reverse complement strand
GTAAAGCAGCGCGGCGGCAGGCAGGGCTGGCTGCACGTCAAGGCATTGCGCCGGGTCAACATCAAGGTGCCCACCACCAGCAACACGCCCGCAAAGATCAGCATCAATATCCGCGGCGGCACCAAATGGGTGAAGTGCGTCACTGTCAACGCACCGGCCATCCCGCCCAACCCGAACACCACCGCCAGCCGCAACGAGACATCGCCGCGCCGCAAGTACCCGAGCGCTCCCACCAAACTGGTGACCGACATGACGGCCATCGACATCGGAACCGCCTGGGGTGGCGCCACACCCGCCACGTAGACCAGCACCGGCAGCAGCAGGATCGCTCCACCCGCGCCGAGCACGCCTAGCGAAAGGCCGATCAACAGCGTCAGCAGGTAGGCCGCCAGAGGAAAGATCACCGGATCACACCCTTGCTGCGGGAGGCTCCAGCCGGGATTGCGCAGTTGCTGCTCATGGCGATGCTCAAGAAGCCGAGGTCCGGGACACCGGCGTCCGGCGCGCTGGCTTGGCGGCCACCAGGCGCGTCAGTTTCTCGTGCGCCTGCTGGCGGGCGTTGCGGCATACCAGATCACACAGCGTGAAGATCATCGGATCGCCCACGCGGTAGAACACCGTCGTGCCCTCTCGGCGCCGTGCCACTAAGCCGCAGTCAAGCAAGGCCTGCAGATGCCGGGAAATATTGGATTGCCCCGCCTGCAGCGCTTCCGCCAAATCGTTCACTGACCGTTCGCCGGATTCCAAACGCGAGAGGATGCGCAGCCTAACTGGCTCGCCCAGTGCCCGGAAGCGCCGGGCCACTTCGTCCATCAGTTCTTCCGGTAGTGGGGCCGGTTGCGCCTTCATGCCTCCAGAATAGAGCAGTGTCCGGGAGAAGGCAATAGTACTGCTTGACAATATGCGTATAGATGCATACGATCACGGTATGAGCTCCCACGCTGCCGTGTTCGCCTTCCGCGCCGCCGCTTCGATGCTGATGCTGGGTCCCCTGGCGGCGCAGGAGCCGTTGTCGCTGTCCCAGGCCGTCGGCCGCTCACTCGCCACCCATCCCGCCGTCGCCGCCGGACAGGCCGGGGTCCGCGCGGCGCAGCAAGGCGAGGTGGAGGCCCGGGCCGGACGCTGGGCGCGCGTGGACTACACCGAAAGCTTCAACCGCAGCAATAATCCTGTCTTTGTCTTTTCCAGCTTGCTGACGCAGCGCGAGTTTGCGGCTTCCAACTTCGCGCTAGGTCCGCTGAATCGTCCAGACTTCGTCAACAACTTCCAATCGCTGGTGATGGCCGTGCAGCCGCTCTACGATGGCGGCCGGGCACGGGCGGCGATGGCGCAGGCGGAAGGTGGGCGGGCAGCGGCCGAAGCGGATGAGCAGGGACTGCGGCTGCTGCTGGCCCGGCAGACGGCCACTGCCTACCTGAACGCTGTCCTGGCCGCAGAGGGCGTGCGGGTGGCGGTGGCGGCCCTGGAGTCGGCCACCGCCAGTTTGAAGACCGCCGAGAACATTCGCGACGCCGGGCGTTCCACGGAGCTGGACGTGCTGGCCGTCAAGGTCCACCGGGCCGCCATGGCGGAACAGTTGATCCGGCGCGAGTCAGAGCAGCGCCAAGCTCAGGCTGCTCTCAATGAAGCCATGGGGGTCTCGTTGTCTGAGTCCCACCGGCTGACCAGCGTTCTGACGAGTTCCGGAGTTGCTACTGCTGCCCCGCGGCCCGATCGCCCGGAGCAACACGCCGCTGCTGCCCAACTGCGGCAAGCAGAAGCGCAGCGTCTGGCCGCCCGCGCGGCGATGCTCCCGCAGGTGAGCGCCCAGGGTGCCTTTGAGGCGGATCGCCAGCGGTTCGTCAATCGCGGCGGGGCCAACTGGCTGGCGGGCGTCACCCTCAAGTGGACCCCCTTTCAAGCTGGTGCGGACCGGGCCCGCGTGCGTGCGGCCACGGAACGGATCGCCGGCGTGAAGGCGAATCAGCGCGCCCTCGATTCGCGCATCGCACTCGAAGTGATGCAGGGCGGGGAAGCGGTCCAGTCGGCGCAGGCCCGGGTTGCGGCCAGTTCCGCGGCGGTGGAGATGGCGGCTGAATCTCTCCGGATCACCAAGAACCGCTATGAAGCCGGTCTGGCCACCGTCACTGAATTGCTGCGGGCGGAAACCGCCCAGGCCGAGGCAAGCCTCCGCCTGCTCGCGGCGCAACACGATGTCCGGGTTTCCGAGGTCGCGCTGGAGGCGGCCCGGGGCACCCTGACGGCAGATTCTCCGGTACTCCAATGAAGCCCTTCCGAACCATCTCAGTGAGGTCCACTATGCGAACCTATTCGATCAGTCAAGCGTTGCTGGCGGTCGCCGCCCTGATGTTGGGGGCCTGCACCAAGCCGGCTGCACCGCTTGCCGTAGCCGAGCCGCCGCCCCAGTCCGTCCACGTCTCCCCGGCTCAGTTGTCTGACGTGGCAGAGATCTATCAGGCCACCGGCACCGTGCGCGCCGTCACGCGTTCCGCGCTGGCCGCCCAGGTGATGGGCACGGTGCGGCGCGTGGGCGTCGCCGTCGGTGACCGGGTGGCCGCGGGCCAAGTGCTGGTGACCTTGGAGGCGCCGCAACTGGCCTCAGCGCAGGCCCAAGCGCAAGCGGCTGTGGCGGAAGCCGAGAGCGCGGTGCCGGAGGCCGCTGCCGCCATCAACGCCGCACGCTCGCAAGTGGCGCTGGCCACGGCCACCCACCAGCGCATGGCCACGCTGTTCGGCAAGGCCTCAATCTCGCGGCAGGAGATGGATGAAGCCGAGGCTCGCCTCAAGCAGGCGCAGACCGCGGTCGAAATGGCGGAAGCTCGGCGCCAGCAGGTGGAAGCCCGGGGTAACCAATCACGACAAGCGCTGGATTCCGCGCGGACCATCAGCAGCTACCTCACCCTCCGCGCACCGTTTGCCGGTGTCGTCACCGAAAAGATTGCCCAACCGGGTCAGGTGGCTTCGCCCGGCGTACCCCTGCTCACCATCGAGCAAGCGGGCACTTATGAGCTGGAAGTGGCGGTTGACGAAGCTCGCGCTGCCGCGATGAAGCCGGGCCTGGAACTGCAGGCCACCTTCGCGGACCTGCCCCAACCGGTTACCGTTCGCGTCACCTCCATCGTTCCGGCTATTGACCCGGCCTCCCGCAGGTTGGTGGTTCGCGCTCTGTTGCCGGCCGGATCGGTGTGGCGCAGCGGGCAGTTCGCCCAGGCAGAGTTCCGCTTGGGTTCACGGCGAGCGCTGACTGTGCCGGCGTCGGCGGTGGTCACCCAAGGGCAGCTGCAGTTCGTCTACACCACGGACGCGGGACGCGCCGCCAGCCGTATGGTCACGACGGCCGCCGCCGGAGCGGGGAGTGTCGAGGTTCTCAGCGGGTTGACGCCGGGTGAGACGGTGGTGAATCCCGTACCGGCCGGGCTGCAGGATGGCCGAAGGGTGGTCACCCAATGAGCACCCCACTGGGTCCCGCCGGGCGGTTGGCGCAAGCCTTCGTCCACTCGCGTTTGACACCGTTGTTCATGGCCGCCTCAATCGCGTTGGGCGTCATGGCCGTGGTGAAACTGCCGCGCGAGGAAGAGCCGCAAATCAAGGTGCCCATGGTCGACGTCTTCGTCGCCATGCCCGGTTCGTCAGCCAAAGAAGTAGAGCAGCGGGTGACCAAGCCCATGGAAAAGCTGCTCTGGGAGATACCGGGCGTGGAGTATCTCTACTCCACCACCAGCCCGGGCCAAGCACTGGTGATCGTCCGCTTCCAGGTGGGTGAGGACGAAGAGCGCAGCTTGGTGAAGCTGAACCAGAAGCTGCAAGCGAACTTCGACATCATCCCGCCGGGGGCATCGTTGCCGCTGGTGAAGCCCCGGTCGATTGATGACGTGCCGGTGCTCGGGTTGACCCTCCATAGCCAGCGCTACGGCGCGTTTGAGCTACGGCGCATCGCCGCGCAACTTCAAGACGAGATTGCCCAGGTGCCCGGCGTGTCGCAGGTGGCCCTGATCGGTGGCCAGCGCCGCGAGATCCGGGTGACGCTGGACCCGGTACGGATGGACGGCCATGGCCTGGCTCCGCTTGAAGTCTGGCGAGCCTTAGGCGAAAGCAACCAACGCCTGCCCGCCGGAACATCCACCCGTGGTGGCCGGGAGTCGATCATCGAAAGCGGCGACTTTCTGCGCTCTGCGGAAGATGTGCGCTCTGTGGTGGTCGCGGCGCGCGGGGGGCGTCCGGTCTTTGTGCGCGATGTGGCGGAAGTCACCGATCAAGGTGCCGAGCCCGCCGACTACGTCAGTTTCCACACGCGCGAGGGAGCGCAGGCGGCGGTCACCATCGCCGTATCCAAGCGCAAATCGCTGAACGCCATTGAGGTGGCCGACAACGTCCTGCACCGCGTGGAGGGCGCCCGCTCCAGGATGCTGCCCAGTGGCGTGGAGCTGACCATCACGCGCCACTACGGCGAAACGGCGGCTGAAAAGAGCAACGAACTGCTGCTGCATATGGCCTTGGCCGTCGTCTCGGTGTCGCTGCTGGTGGCGCTGGTGCTGGGTTTCCGTGAATCGCTGGTGGTGTTCGCCGCGATTCCGGTGACGCTCGCCTTGACGCTGACCATGTTCTACCTGAGCGGCTACACCCTGAACCGCATCACGCTGTTCGCGCTGATCTTCTCGATTGGCATTCTGGTGGATGACGCCATCGTCGTCGTCGAGAACATCGTGCGCCATGCCCGTCTGGTGGCTAACCGCGGACGCGCGCTGGCGGAAGTGGCGGTGGAGGCCGTCAATGAGGTCGGCAATCCCACCATCCTGGCGACCCTGGCCGTCGTCGCGGCCATCCTGCCGATGGCTTTTGTCGGCGGCATGATGGGGCCGTACATGCGGCCCATTCCGTTCGGTGCCGCGGCGGCCATGGTGTTTTCTTTGCTGGTGGCCTTTATCGTCACGCCTTGGGCGGCCGTGCGGCTACTGGCCAACCAGCCGCACGGTGAGGGGCATGAGGCCGAGGACCGGCTGACCCAGTTCTACCGGCGCTTCATGGCAGGCGTGCTTTCGCACCCGATCCGCATTGCCGTCTTTCTTTCAGGCGTCGTCGTCATGCTGGTGGGGGCGATGGTGCTGGTGCCCGTGGGCTTCGTCAAGGTGAAGATGCTGCCGTTTGATAACAAGAACGAGTTTCAGGTGATCATCGACATGCCGGAAGGCACGCCCCTGGAGGAAACGCGCCGCGTGGCGGTGGAACTGGCTCGCGCGGCCATGGCGCAACCCGAAGTGGTGAACGCCCAGACCTACGCCGGCATCTCCTCGCCCTACAACTTCAACGGACTGGTCCGGCATTACTACCTCCGCCAGGGCTCAAATGTGGCGGACATTCAGCTCAACCTGCTCGGCAAAGGAGAACGCGACCAGCAAAGCCACCAGATCGCCAAGCAGGTCCGGGAGCGCCTGTTGCCGCTGGCGCGCCGGTTGGGGGCCAACATTAAGGTGGCGGAAGTGCCACCCGGGCCGCCCGTGCTGCAAACGCTGGTGGCAGAGATCTATGGGCCCACCGGGGACGGGCAGCGCCGCGTGGCCGCTGAGGTGCGCCGCATTCTGGAGGCCACGCCCGGCGTCGTCGACACGGACTGGTACGTCGAGGACCCGCAGCCCAAGCTGGACCTGCAAGTGGATCACGAGAAAGCGGCGTTGCACGGTATCACTGCCGCCGCCGTCGCCCGGACGTTGCGCCTGGCCACCAGTGGCGAAGTGGCGGGTAGCCTCCACGCCGAACTGGAACAGGAGACCGTCCCCGTCACCCTGCGCCTGGACCGCGCCGCCCGTGCCGACCTCACCCGGCTGCGGAGCCTGAAGGTGGCGGGCACCGATGGACGGCTGGTGGCGCTGTCTGAGATCACGCGCGTCGTCGAGACCACTGAAGCGCCATTCATCTACCACAAGAATCTGATGCCGGTCACCTACGTCACCGCTGACGTGGCGGGTGAGATCGAAAGCCCCGTGTACGCCATCTTGAAGATCGGTCCAGAGATCGAAAAGTACCGCCCCGAGGGCTACGAGATCGTGCAGTATGTGGCCCGCCAGCCCGTTGACGATGCCCGGTACGCCCTGAAGTGGGATGGCGAATGGCACATCACCTATGAAGTGTTTCGTGACCTGGGGCTGGCCTTTGCGGCCGTGCTGCTGCTGATCTACGTGCTGGTGGTGGGCTGGTTTGAGTCGTTCGTGACGCCGCTGGTGATCATGGCCGCCATTCCGTTTTCGCTGGTGGGTATTCTGCCCGCCCACGGCTTGCTGAGTGCCTTCTTTACGGCCACCTCCATGATCGGCTTCATTGCGGGGGCCGGCATCGTGGTCCGCAACTCGATCATCCTGGTGGACTTTATCGAGCTGCGCTTGAAAGAAGGCATGCCGCTGCAGGAAGCGGTGGTGGACGCCGGGGCGGTCCGCTTCCGGCCCATGCTGTTGACGGCCGCGGCGGTGGCGGTTGGGGCTGCTGTCATTCTGTTTGATCCGATTTTCCAGGGACTGGCCATCTCCCTGATGGCGGGCGAAATCGCCTCGCTCGCCCTCTCCCGGCTGACCGTGCCGATCTTGTACTACGTAGTGGCCAATAGAAGGAGCAAGTCATGAATGTTGAACGAACACTGAGATTGATCGCGGGCACGATGGTGCTGTTTAGCCTCGCGCTGGGCCATTTTGTCGATGCGAACTGGTACTGGTTAACCGCCTTTGTTGGCCTGAACCTCTTCCAATCCGGTCTCACCAACTGGTGCCCGATGATGACCTTCCTGCGCAAGGCCGGCATGCGCGGGTAGCCGGATTGGCTTGACAGTGAAAGCCTAGGTCTTCAGACGCGTCACCGACGCCGGAACTGTTGATGCGGCAGGGCACGGGCAGGGAACCGTGCCCTGGTTCGTGATCCGACGTGCACGTGCCCGGCAAGTTCACTGGATCGTGGCCCCGTCCTTGATGCGGAAGGTCAGCAGGGTCTCGGCTGGAATGACGGCATCCACCTTTTCGCGCGACAGCGAACGTAAGCCACCAAGACCGGCACCGGCGCCCGCCCCGATGAGTGCTCCCTTGCCGCCCCCCAGCAGCGTGCCGAAGAAAGCTCCCGTGGCTCCCCAGCCGGTCACCTTCGCCACCGGTCGCGAACCGGCCAAGCCGCCTTCGGCGCGATGAGCGTTCGTGTCCACGGTGTCTGCTCCGACAGCCAGCAACTTGATGCTCAGCGAGGCACGCGGCGTCTTGTCCTTGGGCGTGCTGACGTCCACGACGATGCCCGTTACCGGAGTGCCGCGCTTCACCACTACTTCGCCATCGCGCGTCATGTCCTGCGCGACGTGACCCACCCAGCTATCGCCAGGCTTTACGTTGGCTGTCGTCAGCTGATTGGTGGTGCGAATACTAATGTCTCCGGCCAGCGGTACGGCCGCCGCGGCGGCTACGCAGAGAAAGAATGGAACGAGTAAGAGCGAGTTCATGACTTGATCGTAAGGTGCCAGGCTGAGCGGGAACATCAGCCGGGGGGATGCGCGCCGCGCCAAGACCGCGTAGTCTCGAAGAATCAGCGATGTGCGCCGGGCTTGTCCTGGCATCGCGGATCTGTTGGATGGGACTGCGCAGATGAAACCGCTTTCATCGAAAAGAATGAACGCTTCGCACCAACGATGCGTCTAGAGGTGCGACGATCATGAAAGTTTCCATAGTTACCACGGCCCTGATGGCCAGTACGTTAGTTGCGCAGGAGACTCGCGATGTAAGTTATCCCGACTTTGCCGCTCCCGCTGGGCTGAAGACACTGGGGGCCGCCAGCACCCGCAACGGTGTTCTGCGGCTCACCCCTTCACGGGCCATGGAGCGCGGCGCGGCATGGCGCATGGAAAAGCTCCCCGTGCGGGAGGGCTTTGCTACCGCCTTCCACTTCCGCATCTCAGACCGCAACGGCCTGGGGCCCGGTGCCGACGGCTTCGCCTTTGTCATCCAGAACAACGGCCCCAACGCCATCGCCGGACGAGGTGCTTCCGGCGGCTTCGCCTTCGGCCACGCCCAGTCGGACCGCAACAAGCCAGCCATCGCCAATAGCCTGGCGGTCTTCTTCGACACGTTCCAGAACAACGAAGACACCTCCGGCAACTCCATCTCGATCTGCACCAATGGCGACCGCAAGCAGATGAGCTGGCCGCCGCCCCGGCTGGGCATCAACTGGGCCCCGCGCGTGGACCTAAAGGACGGCGCGACGCACGAAGCGCGGATCGAGTTTGTGCCGCCGCTGCTGTCAGTCTATGTCGATGATGAACTCGCGGTCCGCGCTCCGGTTGACCTGGCCCGCATGGTGGGCGCTGACGGGGCGGCATATGTAGGCTTCACCGCGTCCACCGGCGAAGGGTTCGAGAATCACGACATCCTCGACTGGCGCTTCCGCCCGCGCGTCAACTCGATCGCCTACACCGTCGGCACGGAGATCTCCTTCTCGAAGTTTGACTGTCTACCCA
The DNA here is from genome assembly GCA_026394075.1 of Acidobacteriota bacterium. GTDB lineage: Bacteria > Acidobacteriota > Terriglobia > Bryobacterales > Bryobacteraceae > JAPKYZ01. The sequence goes on along the minus strand of JAPKYX010000217.1, from coordinate 2,541 downwards.
CCAAAAGTCTCTGTACGCCCAGTGAGGCAATGGTGGAAGAGACCGCTCCCGGTCAGTTCCATGTCGTTCTGCCGGCGCACCTGCCCTGGTCGGCCGCCATTCCCAACCCAGAGGGCTTGGCCGTCGAGATCCGCAACCCGCGTGGCACGGCGTGCTGGGATGTGGCAGCCAACGCCTGTGGCTCTCCCGGCAACCGGCCGGAGGACGCGCCCGGTGGTCTGCGTCACCGGACGGCGCGGGGCCGCACGGCGTTCGCCATCAATGATCGGGATTATGCCGACAACCAGGGCTACTACGAGTTCGAGGCGGTTTTGGTGAGGCCGAGGCCGTGAGATTTATCCTGGCAGCACCTTACACTGCAAGCCAACCTGACTGAAGTGGGCGTCGCCCGTTAGCACGTAGGGAATCCGCCAATCCTCGATCACCGCGAAGCTGGTTAGATCAGTGAAAGAGATGTCCGGCTTATCCCGGAATCGGAGCCGATTCCGCCAAGCGGACTGGAAGACGGCCTCGGTCACACGAACGACAACCACCCGCCCCTGCTGCTGGCTGGTCCAGATCTGGTCAACGAACTGCTGAGCATGAGCGAAAGGCAGGCGCATGAACAAGTGGGTAATCGTTTCGTCCAGCACGTAGTCGGTGGTAGCCTGCAAATCGTCTTTGAAGGCCAGGAATGTCTCCACGGCGATCTCGTGCCAAGGATCGTTCCGGTCCGCCAGTGCCAGCCACGCCCATGTGTCAAGAAAAAGTCGAGGGCGGCTTAATGAGCGCGCCTCAGATGCCATACAGGTCTCGGTCGATGTTCTCGGTCAGGCCGCCATGGCTGGCGATTCCGATCACATCTTCCATGGGGTGCCGCCCGGTGAAACGCAGCGTCGGCGCATCTTCCGGCGGCGTGGCCAGCCGTTCGCGAATCACTTCAGCCATGCTGACATTGCGCCGAAATGCCTCCCGCCGCAGTTCCTCATGCAGTTCGTCCGGCAGGAAGATGGTGGTCCGTCTCATATAAACATCATGACATATATATGCTGATCCTCTCTAGCGTAGGCGAAACGCGCTAGAATAGCGGCTTGGCCGACGAAACACCCAACAACCAGCTTCCTTTGGGCGATACGCCCAAGAACTTGATTCCGATCAATATTGAAGACGAGATGCGGCGTTCGTATCTCGACTACGCGATGTCGGTGATCATCGGCCGCGCGTTGCCGGATATCCGCGACGGCTTAAAGCCCGTCCATCGACGCATCCTCTACATGATGAGCGAGATGGGCCTATCGCATAACCGGCCCACCCGCAAAAGCGCCCGCATTGTGGGCGATGTGGTCGGTAAGCTGCACCCGCACTCGCCGGAAGCGATCTACGACGCGTTGGTGCGTTTGGCTCAGCCGTTCTCCTTGCGCTACCCGTTGATTGAGGGGCAGGGAAACTTTGGTTCGGTCGACGGCGATCCGCCAGCGGCCATGCGGTACACCGAGGCCCGTTTGTCGAAGATCTCGGCCGCCTTGCTGGACGACATCGACAAGGAAACGGTCGATTTCAAGCCGAACTATGACGACTCCGAAGTGGAGCCGGAAGTTCTGCCCACCAAGATTCCGAACCTGCTGGTCAACGGCTCCAACGGTATCGCTGTCGGCATGGCCACCAACATGCCCCCGCACAACCTGTCGGAAGTGATCCAGGCCTGCATCGCCATGGTGCAGAACCCGGCCATCACACTGCCGGAAGTAATGCAGATGGTCCCGGGGCCAGACTTCCCCACCGGCGGCTATATCCTGGGCCGCGCCGGTATTCTCGACGCCTACACCCGCGGCCGCGGCTCCATCAAGATGCGCGCCCGCGCCGCCGTCGAGCCCATGGGCAAGGACCGCGAGCAGATCATCATCACCGAGATCCCCTATCAGGTGAACAAGGCGAAGCTGATCATCGACATCGCCTCGCTGGTGAACGAGAAGCGCCTGGAAGGCATTTCGGACGTGCGCGACGAAAGCGACCGCGACGGCATGCGCGTCGTGATCGAGTTGAAGCGCGGCGAGCAGCCAGAGGTGATCCTCAACAACCTCTACAAGCTGACGCAGATGCAGACCAACTTCGGCGTCATCAACCTGGCCATCGTCAACGGCCAGCCCCGCGAACTGGGCCTGCTGCAGTGCATCCGCCTGTTCATTGAGCACCGCATTGAAGTGGTGCGGCGCCGCACGGAATACCTGCTGCGCAAGGCGCGGGAACGCGAGCACATCTTGCTCGGCTTCCAGCGCGCGCTCAACAACATTGATGAAGTGATCCAGCTGATCCGCGATTCGAAGACCCCCCGCGAAGCTCGCGAGCGTTTGCTGAACTTCGATTCGCCGTCGGAGCTCGAATCCTACAAGGGCCTGGTGGGCGTGGAGCTGGACGAACTTCGTCTGTCCAACCGTTTCTCGGAGCGTCAAGCCCAAGCCATCATCGAACGGCAACTCCAACGCCTCACCGGCATGGAGCAGCAGAAGATTCTCGATGAGCTGGCCGAAATCCAGATCCGCATCAATGAGTACCTGGACATTC
>JAPKYX010000168.1 GCA_026394075.1 Acidobacteriota bacterium | reverse complement strand
CGATGTTTTTGCGTCAAAGAAGCTGCCCAAAGAGAACCGAGCGTGGCTTGCTCGTACTGAGACTCAATCCTGTTGGGCAGCCAGAAGGTAGCGCGATGGCTTCTGTGGACGCACATCTCCCCAAGGCATCCTCTTGGTCTGGGGATAGGTTAGGAACAGCAATCGCTTGGAGCGCGTGGCAGCTACAAACGCGCTTCGAGCCTCTTCCTCCAGCGCTGCTCCCTTCGCCCGATAGTCGGGGAATGTTCCCTCGTTCATTCCTATCAAAACAACTACATCGAATTCCATACCCTTCGCAGAGTGGATCGTAAGGAGAGCGATTCCCGGTTCAGTTGGCTGCTGCGTTGTGCCAAGTGCCACCTGTCCCAGGAATGAACTGACGCTATGCCCACCACCAGATTCCGACCGCACGTAGAAGTCCCAGTGCTTCCGCCATTCCCGCGTGTCCTGACGGATTATCGCCCGCGCATCGTCCTCCCTCGTATCAGCGTACTGTTCGATGCGCGACAGGCCCTTGAGCAGTTTGAAATCGGTTGGTGTCCATTGAATCTCTTTAAGCGCCTCAGCTACCACCAAAGCCAAGGAACTCTGTGAAGACTGAGCGAGATCGAATATGAAGGTGATTGTCGTCGCGCCAAAAAACAGCCTGCTTTCATCCTCGCTATCGTGCTGTATTTCGGGAAGCTCCCACAATCGGCGAAGTAGGCCCATGTGAAGGCGGTCAAGTGGATTCGCCAGTATGCGCAGTGCCAATTCGAACTGTTGGACCACTTCGGATTCGCTCTGTAGCGCCGCAGCCGATAGCTTTTTGGAGTAGGCCCACCGACGAGATTTCAACTCGTCCTCGACGCTACCAAACACAAATCTAGTCCTTCCAAGAATGGCACATCTTTCAGGGGTGATCGGGCCCTCTACATCTGGATGACGAGACTCAAACAGACTAGACAGTAGGTCAGCTACGACGACGGCTTCTCCAGCCTCATCGGGTGCAGCTAGAACCTCGACAACACCCTCAATCGGCAGTTGCCCTTCGACCACATAAGCAGGGTTGAGCTTTTGGGCGAACTCCACGACGGCGCGAGACGACCTGAAGTTTGCCATTAATTCAATCTTCTTGGCGCTGAAATCCCGCTCGAATAGATCGAGGTATTTCGGGTGAGCGCCGTTCCAAACGTAAATCGCCTGTTTGGGATCTCCAACGAGCATGACGTTTTTGAACTGAGAGCCACACAACGCTCTAAGGAGTCTGTACTGTGCTTCGTTCAAGTCTTGTGCCTCGTCGATGCAAACGTAACGATACTGACGACAATATAAGTCTGCGATATTGGGGCGTTCCTGGAACAGTCGGTACGTCAATAAAAGAAGGTCGTCGTAGTCGAGGGCCGCAGATCCGCGCAGGCCGCTATCATATGCCTGATAAATGTGCCGTTCGTCGTCGTCTTGCACCAATTCAGGAAAGACCAGAGAGCTCTTCAGTTCACTGATTCTGGCAAGCCAACTCCCCAGAACCTTCTGTTGAGCCTTGGCATCGCCTGACTCGCGAAGTAGCTGTGTGAGGTAAGGATCCGCCCTTACGGCATCCGATAGAACCTGCTTCCTGTCGTCGAAATGCTCGAAAATATGAGGAAGACCGTCCACCCCAACATGCTTGCCGCGATTAGCAAGAACTTCCATACAGAAGCTATGAAGGGTTCCGACGAATGCTCTTTGTCGAATGTCCGGCACGTCGTCAAGGCGTTCAACCATCTCATTCGCAGCTTTATTCGTGAACGTAAGTGCGAGTATTCGAAAGTGCTGCGATGGATCGGCCAAAAGGCGCCGCATGCGTTCCGTCAGAACTCTTGTCTTTCCTGATCCGGGACCAGCTACAACTAGGAGCGCGCCCGCATCATGTATGACGATCTGTTGCTGTTGTGGAGTTAATCGGACACTCATGCGGGCACCTCTCCCAACTGAGCCGACTCTTGTGGCGTTGTCAGCTTGAGTTGGGTATCGATCTTACCGAATAGAGATATCAACGCCGGTGGCACGCCCAATTTCTTACCAACCAGGGAACCGTATTGTGTCTTTGCCCTTTTCAACTCTTCAGCCAGCGCGGACTGTAGGTCCTGTTTTTCAGCCCAGCTCTTGTCCAATACTGCTCGATGTGTGGCATTCTGTGCCAGATTATCGATTATCACGTTGACGAGATCGGTGGCCGGAGTCATTGCAGCTAAGTATTGCTCGAAATTCTGACCATTGGCCAGAACAATGACCCGATCATTCTGTTCCGATGAGTCCTCGCCCGCGTTTGTGAGTGCCACATTGACGTTCCGAACAGTGTTCGGCTCTCCGTCGGAAAAGAGGAACCAAGGTATTCCGAAGGCCTTAGCCATCCTGATAAAGGGCAGGTATTTCCCGTCCCCGCCGACGCCAATGAAACTGAAGCCCATATCATTTGGGTGCTTGTTCCAATATCGTTCCGCGAAGTCTGGAATAGCTTGTTCCTCGGTCTCGCCCTCGAAAAACACCAGGGTTCTCGCAAACAACATGTCTCCGCGGGTATTCATGACTTGACGGTCGATTTGACGGAGATCCTCACTCTTCAGCTGATTCTCCGAGTTGCCAACTTCAAGCCGAGAAACTGTTGTTTCCTCGCCGACTTTGGAGAAATGCCGCATGGTCGCCACTTCGACTTGCCCGCAGATGTATGGGGAGTGGGTACTTATGAGCTTCTGACCAGGCATTTGCCGAATTTGACGCAGAAGTGCTCTTTGCGCCTGAGGATGCAGGTGGCTCTCAGGCTCTTCCAATGCCGTAACCGGGTGAACAGCAGATGCGGCCGATTGCTTTTGCTTCCACGTCATGAACGCAGAGAAGATCAATATCGACCCGAGGCTTCGAGTCCCCATGCCTTGCTTCTGAAGCGAGAACGCCGGGGCACCCTCTGTCGAAAGCACTACATCCATGCCTCGCGACAGATCGCGTAGATGACGCGCCAATGGCGTGACGGCTACGCTGCCCTTTTCACATGAAATCGTGTCATTGAAGGCGTCGAGATGAGTTTTGATGTGACTAAGAACATTACTGCTTTCGACGATGTCGTCGTTTATGTCGGAAAGGAGGGCTTCAATTCGTTCCACTTCTTTGGTTGGAAGGCCATGCTCAGATGCCATCTTGCTCCAAAATGAGCCTCTCGAACGGAGGTCTTCTACGATATCCCGCCTTGCGTCGAGCATGTAGACCCCAAGGGGCTCTATCTGATCAGCGCGAACGGGACCGACTTTTTCCATCGGCTTTGAACTCGCCCATTTTGTGGAATCCGTGTGCCAGTCGCGCAAAAAACGTCGGTCTGTGACAAATTCTCCTTTGACCGCGTTCCATGTGAACTCTGTCCGAATGGCTACGAAATCACACGCTTCATCGTCTTGTGTTACTGCATTGCCCCAAAGCTCCAGCCAGGGGCTTCCTTCCAGAAAAGTACTGATGATCTCGGCGCCGTTCGCGGGCCGGATTAGGATATCGATGACGACTGGTCGGTCTTTTGGAATCGACGTTTCATTCTTGGTGAGGAAGATGTCGTCCTCGGTCAGTACTCTCTGACCTGCACCGATGGCAGCAAAAACGGCGCTAAGAAAGCTGGTTTTCCCGGCATTATTCTGTCCGATAAGGACTGTGAGTACTGCCAGCTCAACATCCACGGCCTTCAGGCACCGGAAGTTGCGTACACGAACTTCCTTGATGAATATCCCGCTCACTTGGTTTTGGAGGGGGGGCGAAGGAGACGCGCTCATTTTGGTAATGGGGTTCTAGGCTTCATTTGTCCAATATAGTCTAACGTAGCGACGTTGCCGCATGTGGCACCATCGCGGAGCCGCGTCCCCCTAATTTCTCGAAGAGACGCCGCTCCTCGGTAGGCAATATGCATCATGGAGGACATTACCCTGCGTTCTCGGTGGGGTTCGGGGGCCTAAGTGTCCAGCGGGCTGCTCGGACAATTGTGCAAGTACCGATTTCCACTGTTTCAGAAGTACGTATCGGAGTTCGTCAGCTGCCCCGCGCAATCGTGATGATCTGTAGAGTATTGGTACCAGCCTTGTAAAGGATCATCCAATCCCGCATCGGCCAGAACAGGATCGGACGCTCTTCTGAGAGATCTTCGCGTTTGTGGCTAGCACCGGGAGTACGAGCCAGGAACCTGAACGCTTCGACAAACTGACAAGCATCTGGCGGGTAACCTGATAGCCAGCTTCTTTCAGGTAGTAGTCTCGAATTATCACCTCTGGGTCCTGCTCCCTGCCCCATCAGGCCAGCACGCCCGGCAACCTTCCGGTCGAATCGGCGAACCGCTCAACCGGCGTGTCAAACGCGTCGAGCATGGACAGATAAAGGTTCGCCAGCGGCGTATCTTCGGCATACGATAGATGCTGTCCGCCAGCCAGGCGGCCTCCGGCTTTACCCGCTACCACGATGGGTAGGTTGTGAGGCTCGTGCTGGTCCCCATTGCGGATGCCCGCACCGAACAGGATCATGGATTGATCGAGCACGTTCGAGTCGCCTTCCTTGATCTCGCGCAGCTTCGAGAGCAGATAGGCGTACTGCTCAATGTGCCATTGCCCGATCATCTGATACTGCTTCAGCTTCTCCGGGTCGTTCTGATGATGACTGATATCGTGGTGGCCGCTCGAAATTCCGGGAAGGAACGAGAAATTCTGATTGGTCACCTCATTGCCGAACATGAAGGTCGCGATGCGCGTGGTGTCCGTACGGAAGGCGAGCGCGATCATGTCCATCATGAGTCGAGTACAGTCGGCAAAGTCTTTGGGCTGAGGTTCAGGCTTGGGCACCTTGTCGATGGGATAGCGCGCCTGCCAGCTGGCGCGGCCGGGGAGCGTCGTCGCCTTTAGCCGTTCTTCGAGCGAGCGTACGATTTCGAGGTATTCATCCATACGCAGCTGGTCGGACTTGCCTAACCGGCCGCGAAGCTGGCTGGCATCATCCAGCACCGTATCGAGCAAGTCGGTATCGCGCCTGACGTTCTCACCGGCGGGACGCGTGGCCCGGAAAAGGCGCTCATACACATACAGCGGGTTGATCTCACGGGCCAGCGGACGCGCCGGACCAGCCCAGGCGATGTGGGACCCGTAGACGCGGGTATAGCCGACGTTGCGGTCCACGCCCGTTGTTACCGGCGAGGTACCGAGTTCCAGTGACGCCAAGGGCGTAGCCCCGGCGGTGCGCTGAGCGGCGACCTGATCCACCGAAACGCCATTGCAATTTACTTCCACGCCCAGCGTCTTGGTGATGGTGGTGGAAGTTAGAAATCCACTGACCTTGACATAGTGGCCGTCGCCGGTTTTCGAACCCGCATTCCACGTATTGGTGACGATGGTCAGATCGTCACGGAACTTCGCCAAGGGTTCCAGGGTTTTCGATAGTTGGAAGTCTCGGCCCACGCCCTGCGGCGTCCAGAAATCCGGATGCGTCCCATTCGGCATGTAGAGGAACGCCATGCGCTTGGTGGCCTTCTCGCCTTTGGGCGTTGGGGCGGCCATCGCCTCAAGCCACGGAAGACCGAGCGCCGCTCCGGCACCCCGTAAGAGAGTACGTCGCGAAAGTGCGTGGGTTTTTCTCATTTGGCGGGTGGCTCCTTGGGCTTGGAAACGGACGGTTTGGAAACGGGCGGTGTGGCGTCTGGCTCAGGCGCCTGGAAGCGGAAGGGTGTACTGAGCACGACGCCGCGGATCAGCGCGTAAGAGCTGTAGTACTCCTTCTTTACTTGTTCGACGATGGCATCGACAGCGCAATGATCTTCCAGGGTGAGGGAACGGCCCAAGGCGTAGCCCAGCATCTTCGCCGTTAAGTTGCGGACGACCAGATCGCGCCGGTCCATCAGAACTTTCTTCAGCTGCGCTGCACCGTTGAACTTGGTACCGTCCGGCAATTCGCCAGAGGCGTCGATGGGCTTTCCGCCGTCCGCATCGCGCCAGCGCCCCACCGAGTCGTAGTTTTCGAGAGCGAAGCCCCACGGGTCGATTTTGGCGTGGCAGGAGGCGCAGTTCGGGTTCTGGCGATGCAGCGTCAGCCGTTCGCGCACGGTGGAAGGGCGCGCCGCGTCCTCTTTTGCGAGCGGCGGAACATTGGGAGCCGGCGGTGGTGGAGGCGTACCCAGGAACGATTCGAGGATCCATTTTCCGCGCAAAACCGGACTGGTCCGCGTGGGGACCGATGACACCGCCAGAATCGCGGCCATGCCCAGCAGGCCGCCGCGGTGCGAATCCGGCGGTAATAGCACTCGTCGCGGCTGCTGCCGGAGGCCTTCCGTTTTTGGAAGGTTGTAGTACTTTTGCAGACGCGTCGCCATGACGGTCCAATTGGAATCGATCAGATTCAACAACGAATGATTGTCGGTGAGAATCTCGTGAACGAATAGAATCGGCTCATACCGAATGCCGGACTCGACTTCCGATTCGTAGTAGTCCGGGAACATTTTGGCATCGGGCTTGATGTCGCGGCCAAGTTCCCGCGTGGACAACCATTGTTCGACAAAGTTTTCAGCAAACTCGCGGGAGCGTTCGGCGCGCAGCAGGCGTATGGCTTCTTCGGCAAGGATATTCGGATCGGCGAAGCGGTCCTCCTTCGCGAAGCGCAACAACTGCGCGTCCGGCCCGGAGCCCCACAGAAAATACGAGAGCCGCGAAGCGAGTTCGTAAGGCGGGACCTGCCGCTGCTTGCCGGTCGAGTTTGGCTGCTCGATGCGGAACAGGAAGTTGGGTGAAATCAGCACGGCCTGCAGCGCATACGAGATGGCTTCATCGAACGATTCTCCACGCGCGGTGGCGGTAGAAAACAGCGCCAGATATTTTGCGGCTTCGTTCTTGTCGACGGGTCTGCGAAAGGCGCGCGGAAGAAAGTCATCAATGACCTTGCGGGCCGCGTCCGCGGGGGTGAGCTTGTTACTTGGCGTGGCCGTTAGGAACGCTTCGCGCGACTTCGGATCGGCCATGGCGTAGTCCAGCGCGATGCGTGCCGCTTCGAGGTACTTCTCCGCGTGAACCGGCGAAAGAAAAAGCGTTTCCGCGGCGTTGTCGAAACCTTCTCCGCCGGCTCCGTCAGCGGGCAGTGCTGCGCCCGCGTTGATGTGGATGTTGAGCAGGTCGCGAACCGAAGCCGCGTACTCAGAACGGTTCAACCGACGGGAGAGGGAGCGAGCGGGAGAGATACCGTCCGCGCACGCCTTGGTTCGCAGCGCGTGATCGACGTAGGACGTGAAGGATTCGCGGGACTCCAGCGATGGCACCGGCGCATTGCGCGGCGGCATTTCGTGTTCGGAAACGCGTTTGAACGCCCGCCGCCAAAGGTTCGGCTGGTCATTCAAGGATGCCTCGGTGAGCTTGCGGACGTCGTAGCCAGCAGCCGGCTTGGCCCCGGTGTGGCAGGCCAGGCAGTGCTGGTTTAGAAACGATCCAATGGGCGCAAAGTCGGTCTCTGCGCAGGACGCAGTCGAGGCCAGGACTAGGATGAGGACGGCTCTATGCACGAATCTTAACTGTAATCCAAGATATCGCGATCTAGCCGCTTCTGCTGGCAGGAGGGCGGCGTCACTCCACTGCTGACGTTCCCGGATGACCTCGCGTTCATGTGAAGCGAACCCCGACAGGCGGCACGGTGCCTGAGACGCCATCGTCGGTGTAGACGCGGAACGCGGGCAGGTTGGACATCTGCCGGTAGAGCCCAGCAAACTCGCGCTGCGTCTCGATGGACTGGCGCTCCCGCTGCTCACGCGAATGCGGAGCGCGCTGCGGGCGCGACGCCGCGCTCGAAACTGAGGGCGGCTTCACGATAGACGTTGCTCCACAGGGTGGGATTGGGCGTCGCCGCTGGTTCTACGATGCATTGCAGCACGCCCAGCGTCGAGAACCGCACGGAGTCCGGACGGATACTCCAGGCTGCGGCCAGGAGACGACAGAGGTCTTCGAGCGGACAGCCGGCTGCGGAAAGAGAGAGGTGAACGGCGTCGGATCGGGGCAGCAGTGTAGCCCCAATCGAAACACCATGGGATGTGGTCCGCAGTGGTGGCGGCCCGGCGGTGGAGAAGGCACATAGTTCGCGCGCGGCAGTCCGGATCTCATTCAAGTGTTGGGCGGTCAGCCAGTGCCGGACCGGGTGACGCCGCCAATTCGCCAGCGCTCCGAGGCCAAATAAGAGGCCCAGCAGCGCCGCGCTGATCAGGGAGGACGGAGTTGGGCCGGAAAGGGCAATCACCGCCAGGAACTGAGCAGCCGAGCACCAGCGCGCCCGGCTGAGGCCAAACACGTGGGGACGGCGGTCCCCTCGGAAGCCCTCCACCCAGTAGCGGAGGATGCTATAGCCGGCCAAGAAGAAGAGCCCGATCCGACCGGGGGCGGCCACTGGCAGCGCGGCCAGCATCACCAAGGCCAGAATAGCCAGGCCCACACTTTCCAGCGCGGCCACCGGGAACAGGCGGACGCCGACCAGATGACGGACCACGGCCCGGGAGCCGCTGGCTTCGCGGTAGACGATGCCGGTGCGCGAAGGCCAGCCGTGGCAGCAGCCGGCAGAGAGGCAACCCAAGCGGCCACTGGAGAGCAGCACGGCCAGCGCGGCGGTAAAGCGGTCCAGGTATGGGCCCAGGGGCGCGCCGGTGAGCCATAGCGTGCCGGTCGAAACCGCCAGAGCCAGCAACAGTTGCTCGAACAAAACATGCGTCTCGCGGCCGGTGATCCGTTGGCGCAGGAAGGCGAAGGTGAAGAAGGCCGCCAGGCAGTTCAGTACCACCAGACAGGCGATGGCGGCGGACAAGCCGGACAGGAGCACGCTGCCGATAAACACGGTCATTCCAGCGGCCAAGCCCGCGCCCGCAAATACCTGAAATGCCGGGCGCGTCGCGTGGCCGCGACCCACATTGGCCGTCGGCCACTGGTCGAAAAACGTGTTCATCCAGGTCATCGGGTACCGGAACCACTCAAGTTATCGATCTGCCGTCCACCGCTGTTGATCAGTTCATGACCCGCCAGACTCCGGGTGAAGGAGTTGGCAGGAGTTTGAAAAACGGCGTCTGGAGAGTCCATCAATGGCCCGTCGGTGACGGCCGGAGCGATAGTGTTCAGGTCGCCCGGCCAGGACCCGCCGTAAGGCAGCCTCAGGGGGCGGAAAGTCTGGTTCTTGACGAACATGTGCCCGTGAAACTCGGTGAGCGGGCGGGCAAAATCCCAGACATCGCAGGAGGTTTCCAGATGAGCCCGGTTACACCCGCGGGCCGCCATATCGAAGGCCAGCGCGCTCCACTGGGGGCTTGGTGCGCCAAGCCGACGGACGGTGGCGCGGGTGGGTTCAGCAGCCATCCAATTCATGCGCGGACCTCGGAGCTTGCAACTCGGGAGCCTGAATCTCGATGGTGGCGCAGCAGAGCACTTCGGCGTAAGCCAAATGGGGCAACCGCGGTTACACTTACGTTATGCCGGAATCCCGAGAAGCGCGTTCGGTGGAGTTGGGTCTGCGGACGTTGCCGGTGACATTTACGGCGGAGACCGGCTGGGTGGTGGCGGCAACGGCCGGATTGCGCCCAGCGGTGGAGGTGATCAACGCCCTGGCCCAGGGCAATCCCAGCCGGCTGGTCGATTTTGAGTCCACCATTGCGGGCGTGCGAGTAACCCCACACGGCACCACGGACCTCGCATTTTCGGCCCACGGTGAGACGGCCGTGGTGGGACGCCGCGATGTCACCAACGCCCTGGCCCAGTTGGTGGAGCTGCGTGGCGGACAATCCGTCAACCATTTGCTGCGGCCAGATCCGGTATTCTGGTTGCCTTCGTCGCTGGACATCGCTGACGCGGCTGACCTGGAACCGCGCGTGGCAGAGTTGGATCAACTGGTGGCCCAAGGAGCGGAGGCCGATGCTCTGAGTGCGCGACGGAGCTGGCTTCTGCCAGAACTGGAACGCCGCGGAATCTACTCGTTTGCCGGCGATCAGGAGCGGGCAGACTTTTTGCGGGAGGCCGGCTGCCCCGTGCTGGAAGGCTACGCGCGGGCGGCCATGCGCCTGTGGGACTACTACCGGAGCCCGGAGCGGGCGCGGGTCTTTTCGCAACGGCCGGAGAAGCTGCTGGGGTCGCTGGTCTCGGTGGAATGGTTCCGGCGGCCGCAAGTGGTGCCCGACGGCTGGCCACCGAACAAGTGGCTGACACTTTGCGAGTTCACCTTCAACCAGCACGTGCATCATGATCCGGTGATGATTCTGTTCCCCGAAGGCGGACGGACCTATCGCCTCGGTTGGCAGGCCGAAGCCGAAGCCAAACCGGCACTGGTGTGGGCGCGCGCGGATGAAGCGTAGTAGGCGCATTTGCGGATCACCAACCGAAGTTCGACAGTTCCAGCCAGGCGGCCGTGATACGCCAAACGCCACCGGAGCGGACGGCCCGGCCACCGATCGCCAAGCCGTTGGCCGAAACTAGCGACGGATGGGTGGCACCGGGCACGGTTCCGAAGACCACCACGTTGCCACTCACGCCGCTGGCGGCGGTGGACCCCGACCACGTGTTGAAAGCTTGGTCGATCTCTAAAAGGAACAAGTGCGGGCGGTCTACGGTGGTCTTGGGTGCCCCCGATTGATTCCATCCGGCTGGTGCCGGGTGGGCCGCGCGGGCGGCGTCAAAACTCGCCGCCGTTGAGCCGGAAGCGGTCATGTCTCGCGCCGGGACAGCCGCAGTCGCACCGGGGCTCCGCTCCCACTGGATGTGAATCCGGCAGCCGATGCCCGCGACCGTTGCCTGTTTGACCAGAGAGACCTGATACCGCTGCACGGTGCCTCCGGTGGGGGCAGGCGAGGTGGTGGCATTGACAAAGATATAGAGGCCGTTCTGGTCATGGCCTCCTGAGATTCCCGATGCGGCAAAGGCGGAAGGACCGCCGCCCGGCTCGGGCGACGTCAGGTGGATGACCAAGTCTGTCGTGAGCGCCGTCGGGGTGGAGCCAAACGCAGCGTCGATGCGGGTTTCCGCCGTCACGCGCTGGGCATAGCGTCCGCGGATGTAGTCGGCCAAGCCGACCGGCATGTCCGCGCCTAACTGAGTTTGCAGCGCGGCTAGTCGCGAATCCCGGGTGGCCGGATCACGGAAACCCATGGTGTCGAGCATCGAGTTTACCCGCTCCTGGATACGTAGGACATCCGGCGGGATCGCCGTGCCCTGGTTACGCATGGCATCGGTTGAGATACGGAATCGGTCCACCCAGCCGCCCACCTCGGTGAACATCCGGCGCAGCTCGTGGACCGCGGCAAAGTCGTGGCCCGACAGACGCGCGGCCGGGTCGCCGCCGGGGTGAAAGACGCGGGCTTCGTGCTCAGCCGCAATATTGGTGGTTGGATCGGCTTCGACGGCAGCGATGATTCGGGCACCCTCGTCCACTTCGTGTCCCAGGACACCTCTGATGTCACTCCGAGGATCAGCACCGCCCAGGCGGCCGTCGATGGCGATCGCCATCACCCACTCTCCGGCGGCATTCTTCGACACTGAGACGCGGCCCCAACCGGATTCGCCTCCATGCGGTCCGGCACCAAGGGCACCAATGTCCGGCACAACGGTTACTTCAATCTTGCAAGGCACCGGCGTGGGGCGGCCGGCGACGGCTACGGTGCCGGTGGTGGTCACGACGGTTTCGGCTCCACGCGTCGTCAGGCGGGCATTCTCAATCCGCAGCCCGGCGTGCCCGCGATTGCGGAATGGGGAACTCATCGCCGTGCGCACTTCGGCGGCATCAAAGTGCGGGGCGGGCTGCACGTCATAGGTAGCCCGGCCGCGCGTGGCGCCACCGGTGGGGGCCGCGGTGGCGGCGGCTTCCGTGCGCGCTGCCGAGAAGTGCAGCTCGGCGAACTGGCGCACCAGATCCGCGTCGGTCATGCGCGTGGTCTCGTCCTGGAACCCCATGCGCCGCAACTCCACTTCAATGCGGCTGCGCTGGGCCGGGTCAAGCTGAATACCGCCCTCTGGGATCATCGCTTCAGAGACGCTGCGGCGAGTGCCGGCCACGGGATGGAAAAGCTGGTGGGCATTGCCGACCAGCAAGAGGCCCTGCACTGCCAGGCGCATGATGGTGGAGTTAAACTCCGACTGGCGCTGGGCATCGTCGCCGGTCGAGTAGGCGGCGGCCTCCATCTGACGGATGGCATCATGCGAAGCCCAGACAAACGACCCGGCGTCGGTGGCGAAAGAGGCAATCACCATGCCTCTCCCCAGGCGGAATGAAGAGATGGCACGGGCCGTCATCACCTCGGCTTGCGCCGCGCGGCCCATGATCTGCGAGCCGCGGACGCCCAGGAAGGCGGAGATGATGGACAGCGCCTCCAGGATGTTGCGCTGGTCCAGCAAGGGCCGGCCCAGGCTTAGGTTGTTGTAGATCGCATACGCCGAGCGCAGTACGCTGACGGCCAGTAGCGCGAAGCCGGCCGCCTTCGTTAAACCGGAGGGTTCCGGCGTCAGCAGCAGGACGACGCCCACAATGGCGCCGACCACGAACAGGATGCGATCAAACCATTCCGTGAACGTCTTGGTCCAGCGCGAGGTGGAGAAATGCCCCGTCAGGGAGATGCCACCGCCATTGAAGGAATAGTAGAACTGGCCTTCCTGCGGATACTCGTTCTGGCTCTGCAGGGCATTGATGGCGTTCTGCACTGCGCCAGCCACGCCGCCGGAACTACCCTCCACCGCGATAACGTCGGCCGTGGTGGTATCGATCACGCGGCAGCGCCAGTTGCCATCGTGCCAGACACGGAGGTAGACCGACATGGGCACAGCGCCCGCATGGGATGGATGCACCATGACGGCAGTAAGCGGGGCGGTATAGATGGTGGATTCGTCAAATGCTCCGTTGGCGGGAAACGGCTGAGCATTACCGGCACCCAGCTGATTGACTAGCCGGGTGCGCATCTGCGTCAACTGGCTGATCTGTGATTCCAGCGCGCCAGGAGTGACGCTGCCGGTGGCGAGTGTCCGCCGAAGTGAGGCGATCTGCCGGTCAAGGTCCGCCACGAACGCCGCCGAGGTGGGCGGTCCACCGCTTGAGGAGTAGGTGGCGATGGATTGAGAGCCCACGTCCGTGTCAGACAGCACGCGGAGTTGCCGGCGGGCCGTGACGATCGCAGTGGTGCCTACTTGATTGGCGCGGTCGTACTGGGGACGGGTAACCACATCGGCCCGGACCTCATAGGAACCGGGTCCGCTGAGTGGTCCAGTTATGCCCCAGAGTTCGCCCGGCCCAAACGACTGCACCGTGGTGTGAACGCCAGCCTCCACCCGGTCGACGCGCCAGAAGATCGCATACCGGGGATTCTGGCCGTAGAGGATGGGTGCCAGCCAGGAGAGCCGGTAGTGGATGCGTGCGCCTTCGAGAATGGAATCCGGGCCCGCTGAGGTGCTATTGGGGCCCGCTACCAGCGCGGCTAGGGCCGGGGGAACTGTCGGACTGGCCGTCGTGCTGCCTCCGGTGGACGGCCCGGCGGGCGGTGCACCCGAGGCCGGGGGGGCGGTCGTGGTGCCAGGTGAGACGGGGGCGGCGGGGGCGGCCGGAGCACGCTGATCGATGCTTGGAATCTGGATGCTTACCTGGTCCGGGATGCGCTGCTCTACCGTCAACACCGGGGAGAGCCCGGTTGTAGCCGGCGGGTACTCGCCGGCCACCATGATGTCGGCGTGGAGGCGGAAGGTCGTCGGCACCGGGTTACCGCGGGCGGCGGCGGCGGCTTGTTCCTGCGAAAAGTCGCCCCAGAACTCGCCTGCCAACTGGAGGATGTTGCCGCCCTGCCGGTAGTCTTTGTCTTGCAGGGGCGGCTTGGTGTCATCGCTTGAATACCACCAGATGACGTGAACTTCAGTGTCGGTGGGGAGGTAGCCCAGGGCGACCTGAAAGGTACGCTGCTCCCCCCAGTAGAGCGTGGCCGGATCGCCCCCGGTGACCTCCGTCACTGAGACGGTCCTTAGGTCCTCGCCCCCGATGACGCCGGTCAGAATCTGAGACGTGGTGCGCTGCACTCCCATCTGCTGAATGGCGGCCGCGAGCAGTTGCATCTGACTCTGGATCTCAGCCAGCCGCGCATCGCGAGCCGGGTCGAGCCCGGGCTGGACTAGTAGGCGTTGCTGCTCGTCGCGCAACAGTTGAATCTGTGCGGCGGCCACGGCGTACTCGGTCGCGTTCCGACCTCGCCAGTCCTGATGCTCGGGCTGTTCGCAGCAGTCGTCCAGTTGCAACCGTGTGCCGCTGCGGCCCTGAGGTGTGGCGGTGCGTTCCGAGGTCAGCAGGTCGATCGCGGCGCGGTCGGCATCCTGTTCCAGACCTGCGGAGCGGGAGGTACCGGCATCGTACTGAGCTCCCCGCTGCTGCACAACGTGCGCCAGTTCGTGGGCAATCAGGGCATCTCCCCGCAGTGAGCCTGGCTGGAAGCGGCCTGGGGCAAAACCCACATCCGTGCCTACGGCGAATGCTCGCGCTGAATACTGTGAAGAAATGCGAGCGGCATCCGGCCCGGTGTGGACGCGGACATCAGCAAAGCTGGTGCCAAAGCCTCGCTCCATGCGCGTGCGAACGCCCATATCCAAGGGCTGCCCGGAACCGAGCTGAGTGCGGACAGCCGCGGCACTGCCGGGCGGCGCGGGCGCGGCGGCGGGTGATTCGGCCTTGCGCGCGAGTGATTCGCCGCTCTCACCCGTTGAAGCGTCCGGAGCGGCGGAGCCCGGCGGAAACAGTGCCGTGGAATCGGCACCCGGCATTCCCAGCATGATCCATTGCCGGGCCGCTTCCCGCACACGGGTCAGCAGCGCCTCCCGGAGTCCGTCAAGGTCGGTTCGGGTGGGCGTAGCGAACATGCGGATGGTCCGCTCAATCAATGCCGCGGGCTTCGAGCGGTAGTAGGTCAGCCAATGCGCCAGGAACGCGCAATCGGCAGCGGTGCGGTTGACCGCAGCCAGCTCTTCATCCGCCAGCGCCGAGATATCCCGGGCCATCGACTCGACAAAGTCCGTGCGATGGATCTGACCCGGGCCCAGCGGCAAACCATCCTCGATAATGACGCCGTAGGGTGCTTGCTCCCGGGGAGAGGTGGCGTCGTGGTCGAACTGCGGCCCGACCGTCGAGGCCACTGGAGCGCCGCCCAGCCAAGGCAAGCCCCCCCGAGGAACGGCCTCACCCGCAGCCGCCGCTTGTTGCTCCGCTGCCGCCGCGGAACCGCCCAGAAACAGGCGATCCGCCAACGGCGCGACCGGTGCGGAGGGCCGCTCAATTCTGGTGACCAGCGGAGGCTTGGGGGGCGGTTTAGACGGCGCCTTGTTGGCCTCGCGCATGATGGGTTACCTAAGTACCTCAGCCAGGATCAACTCGCTGGCACCATCGGGCAGCTGGTTCTTCAGCGAAGCCGGCAAGGTAGCCGAGTCTAGATCGAACTGCGGCGCTCCTGTGGCGTCGCGTGCGATGAGTCCCAGTTGCACCAGGCCGCCCACCAAAGCTTTGGCGAGCCGCTCCGCACCGGCCTCGGCGGTGAACCTCAGGTCTTTCAGCAAATCCGGCATGGAGCTTCGCTCACTCATCGACATCGCTTAACGTATCACGGCAACGGCACGAGAATTGACAGACGTTGCACTGAGGTGGCCGACCGGTCCCATCACCCGATTCCGCTTCGCAGATGTCCGCAGGTGGCCCCAGGTGGCCGACGCCCCAGACCTGGTGGCACGGAACCGCCTCGGCGGCCCGGGCGAGTGGGCCCGACCGTCGATGATATATTCTCCTTGGGTCCGGGAGGCCTGACATGGAAGTTCCCGGCCTAAAGGGAGATTCTCGCGGGGCATGGCTGGCGAAGTTGCGATCCGCCGCAATTCGAAGGTGAACTTGGCGCTGGGTGTGTATCTCACCCTGAGTGTCGCGTCGCCTTGTCAGCTGATGGCCGCCGATCACGCAACGCTTAAGGCCGACGCCGAAAAGTTCTTTCGCGGCCGCGTCACACCGTTTGTCACCACCTACTGCCTGCCGTGCCACCAGAACCGGCGCCCCACGCGGGCCGGTGTGAATTTCTCCCCCGCGCTGAACGACCCGGGTCATGCCGCCTTTACCGATCAGTGGAAAAAAGGCGCCGCCCGAGTGAAGGCGCACGACATGCCGCCAAAGGGAGCGGCTCAGCCCACCGACGCCGATCGCCAGATGTTCATCGACTGGCTGGCGAAGGTAAAGTACCTCAGCCACCAGGATCCCGGACCTTTCGTCATCCGGCGGTTGACCAAAACAGAGTACGCCAACACCCTGCGGGATCTGTTTGGCGTGGACCCTTCGATTGCCGATGGCCTCCCTGATGAAGTCAGCGGCAAGGGTTACCTCAACTCATTGTCGCCGCTTCAACTGGAGCAGTATCTCACCATCGCCGACCGCGTGCTGCGCCGCATCGTCGCGCCGGACGGCGCGCCGCCCACCAGCCTTCAGAAGCGGTTGTTTGGTAACCCGGTGCCGCCGAAAGCGAACGAACAGGCAGCAGCGCGGACCGTCGCCCGGTCACTGGCCAGGAAAGCCTACCGCCGGCCCCCCGCGGAAGCCGAGGTCGATGTGCTGATGTCCACGTTCGACCTGGGATGGCGGAACAATTTGCCTTATCCCAAGGCGCTGCACTTAATGCTGAAGGCTGTGCTGGTGTCTCCCCAGTTCCTGTTCATCACTCCGGTGCGAGCGGCTGATTCCGAAGTAGCTTCACCCCAAGGGATCATTCCCCTGGACGACTACCAACTCGCTTCCCGCCTGTCGTATTTGCTTTGGTCCACCATGCCTGATGATGAACTGCTCGCGCTGGCCGACGCCGGGCGACTGCGTGAGCCGGCGGTGCTGAAGGCGCAGGCCAAGCGCCTGTTGGATGATCGCCGGTCCCGGGCTTTGTTCGACGGCTTCGGCGCACAGTGGTTAAGCGTCGCCGGATTGAAGCGCCAAGTGTTCGATTCGGCGCTGTTCCCCCAGATGACCGCGGCGATGCGCCAATCAATGTATGACGAAGTCCGCCTGTTCTTTGAAAGCATTGTCCGTGAGGACCAGAGCGTGATCCGTTTCGTCGACAGCGACTACACCTATCTCAACGACAACGTCGCCACCATTTATGGCCTGCAAAAGTCCGTCACAGGCAGCCAGATGCGGCGGATACGGCTCAACGATGGCAATCGCGGCGGGGTGCTGGGGATGCCCGGGATTCTGGCCGCCACCTCATTTCCCAACCGAACCAGCCCGGTGAAGCGCGGCGTTTGGGTGCTGGAACAGGTGCTGGGCGACGACGTACCGGCCGCCCCGCCTGACGTCCCGGCCTTGGATAAGCAGGATCAATCAACGGTCGCCAATTTGACGCTGCGGCAGCGGACGGAGTTGCACCGGACGAACCCAGTCTGCGCGAATTGCCATCAGGTGCTCGACCCCATCGGGTTCGGTTTGGAGAAGTTCGATGCCATCGGGCGCTGGCGTGACCGCGACAGCAATGGCCAGCCCATTGACTCGGCCGGGGAACTTCCGGGAGGGCACCGGTTTGCTGGCCCCCGTGACCTGAAGGCCATCATCGGAACAAGAACCAGCACCGTGGCCCGTAGTCTTTTAGATAAGCTTTTGGCGTACGCCCTGGGGCGGAAATTGGAAGGCTATGATGAGATCGTGGTGGACAAGTTAATGGATGAGATCGCTGCCGATGGTTACCGCATGCGGTCGCTGATCTACGGCGTCATCACGAGTTATCCATTTACCCACCGGCGAGTGGAAGAAATAAGAGGCATCAATGAGCAAACGCGCAGTAACTGACCGCCGAACTTATCTGAAGGGGCTGGGCGTGTCCCTGGCCCTGCCGCTGCTGGATTCCAAGGGTTGGGCCGACACGGTGAAAGGCAAGCCGCCAGTGCGCCTGGGCTTCATGTACATGCCCCATGGGGTGATCATGGACCAGTTCTGGCCGGCCAGTGCGGAGAGTTATCTTTCCTCGCCGCCGCCAGCCCTGGAGTCGTTGCGTCCCGTCCTTGATCAGTGTCTGACCATGAAGGGGATTTCCGGCGTCCCGATCGCGCCGTTCAACGGCGCGCCGCATGCGCTCGAACTATCGACCTGGCTCACGGCGGCCTTGCCCGCCGCCGACAAACGCAATGAGATCAGCATCGCCATCTCCGCAGATCAGATTGCCGCCAACCACGTGGGGGCCTTCACTGCCCTGCCCTCACTGGAATTGGCCACGATGCCGCAGACCTGGAAAGAGAACCAGGAAGGCCTGAATGAGGCCTACTATTCGCACTGCAGCTTCCGTTCGCCCACCCAGGCACTTCCGGCCGAGGTGAATCCGCGGAATGTGCTCTATCGACTGTTCAACAAGCAAGAGCAAGCAGGCAGGGCGCGAGAAACATCGCCGCTCAGTTCGCTGGACCGGAGCCTGCTGGACATTGTCCTAGGGGGCGCCAGAGACCTACGCCGAACCCTGCCCGTCTCCGACCAACGGAAACTGGATGAGTATCTCGATAGCGTGCGCTACGCGGAGCGGCGCATCGCCGCCATTGAACAACGCCAGAAGGACGCCGCTTTCGAGAAGGCTGGTACCCGTTCAACCTCACGCCATGCGTCTGATTCGCCGCCGATTGAGATCCGCATTCCGGAAGGCGACAAACGCAGTGAGTACATGCAGGTGATGTGTGACCTGAACGTGCTGGCATTTCAGACCGATACCACCCGCGTCAGCACCTATATCGGTTCGACGCCAAACGGCGCATCATACCCGGAACTTGGCTTCAATGACCAGCACCACTCCAACACCCATCACAACAACGAACCAGAGAAGGTTCGTAAAGTCGCCCGCATCACTGAGTTCAACATTGCGCAGTTTGCCTACATGGTGAAAAAGATGCACAGCCTTCGGGAAGGTGCTGGCACGTTGCTGGACAACTGCATCATGATGTGGGGCTCCGGCCTGGAGGATGGAAACAAACATACCCGTGAGAATCTGCCCTTCATCATTGCCGGTAAAGGCGGCGACTCGATCAAGACAGGACGCTTCGTGCCCGACGTAAAGGGGAATCAGGGGGATCTGCTCACGACACTGCTCGCCTGTGCGGGCATTCCGATCGATCGCCCCGTTGGAATCGCCACCAAGCAGATTCAGGAAATCAAGGCTTAGAGAATTGCCGGGCGCGTGCGCCAGACCTGAAAACGACAATTCTTAGAAGCCCGCCAACCGGGTTTCGGCGTCGCCGAATTGCTTGAGTTCAACGCCCATCCGATCCATGATGCCCAGATACAGGCTGCACAACTTACGATTGTCGTCGCCCGACTCGAAATAGCTGAGCGCCCGGCCGGTTTCTAGCTTGCCCCCCAAGCCGCCGATCGTGATCACCGGTACCTTCTTGTTGTCGTGCTTCGTCCCGGACCACATGTTCGACAACCACAGCAAACAGCTGTTGTCGAGCACGGTGCCCTCCCCTTCCGGCATGGCGTCCAGACGTTGGGCCAGATAGGCAAGCTGGCTCACCTGGAAACGCACGATCTTTTGATAGTCGTCCTCGGTGTCGTAGTGGGAGGCGCCGTGATGCTGTTTGCTCACGCCGAGGAACGGATAGTAGAGCGCAGAGAGGTCACGGGCCAGCAGCAGCGAGGCCACGCGGGTCTTGTCCGTCTGAAACCCCAGGGCGACAATGTCGCACATCAGGCGAATGTGATCGCGGATATCTTCGGGCAAGCCATCCTGAGGACGCTTCATGGCAAACAGCGGACGCCCCGCGTTGCGGGCCCGCTCCTCGGCCTTATCCTTATCGGTGCGCATCCGCTCAATGCCCCGCTCCACCTCGCGGACGCTCGCGAGATACTCGTCCAGCTTGAGCTTATCCGCGGAGCTGATCTTGCCACTCAGCGTCACGGCATGCTCCTTCACCCGATCGAGCACGCTGGTGTTGCGCAAAGTGCCGCCGTTCTCAAACAGGCTGTCGAAGGCCAGCGATGGATACATCTCGTTGGGCACCGGCGAATCACTGCTCTGCCAAGAGATATGCGAACTGTAGGCGTTCGAAAAGTTCGTTTCATGGAACCCGGTCATGGCGCGCTCACAAGCGAGCACCATGCTGGGCTGCGGCGTCTCCTGCCCGATCCGGTTCGCGAGCACCTGGTCCACGGTGATGCCGCCATGGATGATCGAACCCTTTCGGATCGGCACGCCGGACAACATGTTGCCAGTCATCGCCGGATGAATGCCCTGTCCCGTGGCCGCTTTGTTGAATAGGCCATCAATCACGTTGATCTTCGTCTTGAGCGGTTCGAGCGGCGCCAGTGATTCGCTTAGCTCCATCCCGGCGCCCGCCCCTTTCGCCCACCAACGACCGGGACTGATGCCCGTGCCCATGAACAACACGGCAAAGCGTTGCGGATGCCCCGTGGTGGCGGCCGCCAGCGACTCAAGCCACGGCAAACCCATGGTCACTCCGGCCCCACGGAGAAAGGTCCTTCGGGACGATTTTCTCATTGATCACCTCCATTGGCAGTCAGTTCCTCACGGCCGCGCTTGTTGAGAAACTGGCGGCTCGTCACGATGCTCTCCACTACGGTCTCAAAACAGCAGCCGTTCTGGCCAAGCTTGGCGCCTACCTCCCGAATCAGAAGGTCGTCGGAGCGCACCAGGCTCCGTCCCAAAGCGTAGGCCAACAGTTTGCTTGAAAAGCCCCGGACGAAATTCTCTTCGCGATGGCCGCGAATATACCGCCGGATGCCCTCCAATCCCTCTCCTTCAATGCCTTTCGGGAAGGTGGCGCGCGCATCCACAGTGCGCCCGCCCAGATCGTGGGTTCGCTGCTTTCCAATGGGATCAAACCCTTCGAACGCCAAACCGAAAGAGTCAAAGCGCGCATGACACGCCGCGCAACTCGGGTTGGCCCGATGCTTCTCCAGCATCTGGCGCAACGGCAACTCCATCTTGGCCTCATCGGACGGCAACTCCGGCACCGCCGGCGGCGGTGGTGGGATCTCATCTCCCAGTATGTTCGTCGCCACCCAGTAGCCGCGCTTCACCGGACTGGTCCGCAGGCCCGGCGCGTTCTTGGTCAAGAATGCGGCCATGGGCAAAAGGCCGCCGCGTCCGTAGCGGTCGGCATCGGCCGCGCGGACCCAATCGCCCTTTTCGTTCGCTACACGCGGCATGCCGTAGTGGCGTGCCAGCACCGGATTCACGAACGTGTCGCGGGCGTAGAGGAAATCGAGGATCGGACGGTTGCGGCGAAATACATCCAGCAGGAAGCGAATCGGCTCCTCGAACATCGCGGTTCTCAATTCGTCGGTGAAGGAAGGAAAGCGCGCGCGGTCCACGGTACCGATCTGCTCGAAATCGCGGATGCCCAGCCAGTTGCCACCGAACTCCACCGCCAGCGCCCGGCTGCGCGGGTCCTGCAGCATCCGTCGCGCCTGCGCCTTGATCACCTCCGGCTTGCGCAGGTCGCCAGCCGTCGCGCGCTGCAGCAACTCCTGGTCTGGCATGCTCGACCAGAGGAAATAACTCAGCCGGCTCGCGAGATCGAGATCCGATAGCGGCTGAATTCCCCCTCGGGCTTCCACCAAATCGGCGCGATACGAAAACTTCGGAGACGTCAACACCAGCACGATCGCCTCGCGGATCGCTCCCTCGTGGTCCAGGCCATACTTCTCCCGGGCCGCACGATAGAAGGACTGCAAATCCACGCGATCGGCCAGGGACAAAGGGCGACGATACGCACGGGCGGCGAAATCGAATAAGGACTCCAAATGGCTAGGCTCGGCGTCGGTGCGGGCGCGCTTCACCCAACGGATGCTCCGGTTCGCGTGATCAAAGAAGTCCTTCACCGCTTGCAAGGCCACTGCGCTGCCGCCCTTGGCGACTTCCAGGTAGTCGGCCTCAAGTTTCCTGATCTTCGGTTCCGCGATGATCTGCTCTACCTCGATCTCTCGCACTTCGGGCTCGCCGTCCTTGAAATCGTCTCGCGTTCCACGGGTCCCTAGCTTGGCGAATTCCAAATAGGTGCGGATGTTAATGGAAGCCACGAAATCCATCTCCCGCCACAGCGCGTCCAAGGTCGCCTGCTGCTGCTTGTCCAGCAACAACTCATAGAGCGGCTGGTCGTCGCGGAAGTAGCCCATCACGTTGTGGAAGCCCGCACTCAGATAGCGGCCTTCATCCTTGCCCGTCACGAAATAGTTCCGCCCGCGGGACTCCTTGTAGAACATGTCAGGAAAGACACTGCAAAACCGGCCCCACGCCGCTTCGTAGCGGGCGCGTTGACCGGCCGGAACTAACAGATCCGGATCGCCGGGTTGGTTTTCGACCAGAATCGTCTTGCCCGGACCGAAGGCATTCTCCCATTCGGGTTCCACCACGTCCTTCTGCTGGAAGGGCGGCTCGCCCTGCACCTGCAACTGTCTGGCATCGAACTTCCGGCGATTGGTCGCGTATTGCGTGTTCTTCCAAATCAACAGTGGCTGCCACGCCGCGCCGATGCGGCCCGCCGTAAGGTTGATGAACCGCGGCTCCACCTTGCCGCGCACCTTGGCAATGTAATCGCGCATCTCTTCACAGCCCACCCGAGCCACATTCGGCTGATTCGCCCGCGGCACGGGCAAGGCTTGCCACATCGCTTGGAGCTTCAGCAGAGGGCCTACCTCCTCGGCGCTATTCAGGGTGGACCAGACGGTCTCCAGATACTTGGCGCTGACCCGGTGTTGCCGCGCGAGACCGGCCAGAGTGGCTTGAGGCTGCCCGAGCGCCGCACGGTGCCGGAAGCGCCACGCCGTCTGAAAGTAGTCGGCGTAGTCGATGTTCTGCTGGTGATAGACATCGATGATCTGATGCACGACGAGCTTGTCACGGTCGGTTTCCGCCAGCATCGGATGCGGCGCGAAAGCAAATCCTTTCTCCTTCAAGTACATGTGGCTGGCCACTTCACGCGCAGCGGCCAGATATTTTTTCAGCAGCGTCGGCGACATCGTCAGCGTTTCACCGGAGTTGTCAAAGCCCGCTGTGTTGGCCGGGTCAACGGGAAACTCGCGCGCAGGGCGGATGTCCACACCCGTTAGATCACGGATCGTGTAGTTGTACTCGGCGCTACTCAGGCGTCGCGCTAGCACCACGCCCGGGTCGCCAGCGTTGCGGCGCATTTCGTGCTCGCGGACAGCGTGGAACCAACCGAGAGCAGCGCGCCGCTCCTGTGGCATCGGTTGCCTCGCTGCTTTGGGCGGCATCTCCTCCGCTTCGAGACGCTCCGCCATCTGGCTCCATCGACGGCCGTCCTGCATCAACTGCGCCATCGTCTTGAAGCCGGTCAGATCCAGCTGCGCCGCGGGCGCCTGTTGACCGTGGCAGCTGATGCAATACGTCTCAAGGAAAGGCCGGACCGTTCGGGTGAACTCGCTCTCCAGTCCGGCGCGCACGTCCACTTGGCCCCGGGCGACGCTTGTGGCCAGGACCAGGACAGTGCCCGCCCAGCGAGCGCTCAAAGCCATATGATCAGTTCTCCTCCGCATGGGCCATTCAGATTATGACTTCAACGACTTCATCGCCGCTTCCGCCACCGTCTCCGAACGCGCCGACATTGCCCGTTTTCACTCGGACAAATGGGGCGCGAAAGGTTCCTCATCCCCAACCCGACATACGGTTCCTGGGAACGAGCCGCCGGCATGAACATCGCCGACAAACTCAAGCGATCCGTCAGTAACCGAACCGGCGCAACGGAGCGCCATCGCAGTACAGTCCTTTGCAATAATCAGCCGAACAGTTCGGCAATAGGGCGGCCATGATCCGTGATCGGAACGGGGCGGTCTCCGGCAAACAGGCTCTTGGTGGGATCGATGCCCAGGGCGGCGTGGATGGTGGCGTGGAAGTCCGGGATGGTGACTGGGCGATCCACAATCTGCTGGCCGATCTCATCGGTGGCCCCAACCGCCCGTCCGGTGCGCAGCCCACCTCCGGCCAGCACCATGGTGTAGGCCAGCGATTGATGTCCGCGTCCGCCGCCGGAATCGAACTCGGGGGGACGGCCGAATTCGGTGGCCACCACCACCAGCGTCGAATCCAGCATCTTCTGCCGGTCCAGATCCTCAATCAGCCCCGCAAAGGCCGTGTCCAGTTCCTGGATCAGCAAATGCTGCTTCAACTGGCCTTCGTTGTGTGTGTCCCAGCCGGTGCCGTTCAGAAAGTTCAGGTTGTGGGAGACCTCGACAAACCGCACTCCGGATTGCACCAGCCGTCGCGCCAGCAGGCACCGCTGGCCGAACTCGCCAGCTCCGTACGATTCACGGGTGGCCGCCGATTCGCGCTTGAGGTCAAACACATTCAGAAACTTGGGCCCGGCTAGCTTAAACCCCTGGCGAGAGATGTCGGCTTGGGATTGTACCGTCTTGTCGTCCGGATGGCGCTTGGTGTATTGCTCCCGCACCTGTGCCAACAGGGTCTCGCGCCGGTCTTCCCGGGCGAGACTGACATCCGGCGGGCGGATCAAGCCGGTGGGGCCAGTTTCAATCTGGGTGAGGTAGACGTAGCCATACTTCGCGCCCAGAAAGCCGGGGTCCCGCATGATGTTGGGATAGCCGATGACGATGTAAGAAGGAACCTCTTCCGTTCGCGCGCCCAATTGATGCGACACGATGGAGCCGATCGAAGGGTAGATGATGTTACCGCTCGGCAGCCGCCCGGTGTGCACCAGATTCGCCGCAGCGGCATGTTCGCCCGAGATGCCGTGCGAGATGGAACGGATGGGCACGACGCGGTCCATCACGCGGGCCGTCCGCTTCAGGTGCTCCGTTACCTTGATTCCGCGCGCGGAGGTCTCGATGGAATCGTAGTAGGAGCCGGCCTTCTTCTTACCGTCGCCCTTGACCTTGGGGTCAAACGTATCGACGTGGGCCGCACCACCGCCCAACCAGAGAAAGATGCAAGCCTCGGCCTTGCCCGTAGGCAGCGGCGCCGCCTGCAGCGCGGCCATCGAACCAAGCAATGCACGACGGGTGATCATGGCAGCAAGACAAGCTCCGGTGAATTCACCAACGCCCACAGCGCATCTTCATAGCGCTCACGGAACTCAGGCGTCAGCCGAGCAGTGGGCGGCTCTCCCAACTGCGCTTCGCGTTCTTCCCGCATGCGGATCAACGTGGCCTCGGCGTCAAAGTGGGTGGACCAGGAGACGCGCCGGTCACTCTTGCGTTGGGTGAGCGTGGAGG
>JAPKYX010000274.1 GCA_026394075.1 Acidobacteriota bacterium | reverse complement strand
TTCGTCAGTGGGCGGAAGTTGCGCCAGCGGCAGTGGTGCGCGCTCGGGCGCGGACTCTGCTTAGTGTTCATGCACTCCGCGCCGCCGATGCTTTGCAGTTGGCAGCGGCAATTACCGCCGCCCAGGGCGAACCCCAGCGCCTCCCCTTCGTCTGCCTGGATGACCGTCTTCGCCTGGCGGCCGCGCGCGAGGGTTTCCGCGTGTTGCCGTAGAGTTCGGCCCCAATAGAAAAGGGGGACGGTTGCCCGCCCCCCTCTATCGCCGTTGTTGCCTGAGCCGCTAGATCTTATACAGCAGCGTCGAAGTGCGTTCCGTCGGCACGTCGCCGGCGGCCACCAACTCCAGTTCGCCGATCTGGCGGACCATGATGCCTTCTTCGCCCAGGAAGACTTCCATTTCGCTGGGACGCGGCAGGCTGCCCTGAATCAGAGCTTCCGACAGCGGATCTTCGATGTACTTCTGCAGCGCCCGGCGTAACGGACGGGCACCGTAGCTGCGATCCACCAGCGTTTTGTCCAGGATGTACTTGGCAGCGTCGTCCATGACGTGGATCTTGATCTGCTTCACTTCCAGATTCTTGTTAATCTGTTCCACCAGCAGCTTCACGATCTTCAGCAGGTCGTCATCGGTGAGCGAAGTGAACAGGATCACCTCGTCGAGACGGTTGAGGAACTCCGGATTGAAGGCCTTCCGGACCTCGCTCATGACGTTCTCTTCGATCTTGGCCGGGACGCCGGCGTTCTCCTTGGCCTGGAAGCCGATGTGTCCCTTCTTATCGAGGAACCGGGCACCCAGGTTGGAGGTCATGACAATGATGGTGTTCTTGAAGTCCACCGTATTGCCCAGGCCGTCGGTCAACTGGCCGTCTTCAAACACCTGCAACAGGATGTTGTAGACATCCGGGTGGGCCTTTTCGATCTCGTCCAACAGGATGATCGAATACGGGTTGCGCTTCACGCGCTCGGTCAACTGGCCGCCCTCTTCGTAGCCGACATAGCCGGGAGGCGAGCCGATCAACTTGGAGACCGAATGCTTCTCCATGAACTCCGACATGTCAAAGCGGATCAGCGACTTCTCGCTGCCAAACAAGAAGTCAGCCAGCGCGCGGGCCACTTCCGTCTTACCGACACCCGTCGGGCCCAGGAACAGGAACGAACCTGCGGGACGCTTCGGGGACTTCAACCCAGCGCGGGAGCGCCGGATCGCCCGGGCCAGCGCGTTGATGGCCTTCTCCTGGCTGATGACGCGCTTGTGGAGCTCTTCCTCAATCCGCAGGAGCTTCGAGATCTCCTCTTCGCGGATGGCCGTCATCGGGACGCCGGTCCAGCGGGCGACCACGTCTTCGATATCGTCCTTGGTGACGACGCCCGTCGAGGTGTCGTCCAGGTTGTACTTCTCGCGCAGAGCCCGCAGATTCTCGCGCTCCTTGCGCTCTTCATCAGAGTAGAAGCGCGCCTTCTCGAACTCGTGGTTGGCGATCGCGTTCTCCATGCGGTGCACGATGAACTTGATGCGCTTCTGGATCTCGGAGACATCGGACGGCAGCGTGGTCTGCTTCAGCTTGACGCGCGCGCCGGCTTCGTCGATCAAGTCGATGGCCTTGTCCGGCAGGTAGCGATCCGGGATGAAGCGTGAAGAGGCCGACACGGAGCTCTCGCTCGCCTCATTGGTGTAGGCGACGGCGTGGAACTTCTCGTAGCGTTCCTTGATGCCGTACATGATCTTGATGGCGTCCGCTTCATTGGGCGGCGGCACTTTGACGGCCTGGAAGCGGCGTTCGAGCGAACGGTCCTTCTCGATTGACTTGCGGAACTCCGCCGGGGTCGTGGCGCCAATGCACTGGATCTCGCCGCGGGACAGCGCCGGCTTCAGGATGTTCGCCGCATCCAGCGACCCTTCGGCCGAACCCGCGCCTACCAGCGTATGCAGCTCATCAATGAAGATGACCGCATTCTGGTTGTCCATCAGCTCTTTCATGATGGTCTTCAAGCGCTCTTCAAACTGGCCACGATACTTGGTGCCGGCCACAATCAGTGACAAGTCCAGCGCCAGAATCCGCTTGTCCGCCAGGAAGCTGGGGACGTCGCCGTCAGCGATCTTTTGCGCCAGGCCTTCGACGATGGCCGTTTTGCCGACGCCCGGTTCGCCAATCAGCACCGGATTGTTCTTGGTGCGGCGGCACAGGATCTGGATCACGCGATCCAGTTCGTAGTCCCGGCCGATCAGCGGATCCAGCGTGCCGTCAATGGCGGCTTGCGTCAGATCGCGCGAGAACTCGGCGAGCAGGGACGATTCCTTGCTCCGGCTGGAGGACTGCTTCTCGCTCGATGACCGGGCGATCTCCTCGCGGACCTGGTTCAACCGCAGGCCGCGCTCATGCAAAATCTCAGCCGCAAAGCTCTTCTCTTCGCGCAGCAGGCCCAGCAGCAGATGCTCCGTACCGATGTGCTTGTGCGAGAGGCGCTCGGCTTCTTCCGCCGCGTAGGCCAGCACGCGTTTGCATTCGTGGGACAACGGCAGGTCCACTGACGTCGAGACCTTCTCGCGAATCGTCGTCTGGGATTCGACCTGTTTCCGGATCGATTCCAGCGCGGCATGCGAGCGGAGGAAGCGGTTGGCCAAGGCCTTGTCTTCCCGCAGCAGCCCCAACAGCAGGTGCTCGGTTTCGATGTACGGGCTGCCGAACTGGCTGGCCTCGTAGCGGGCGAAGAAAATCACCCGTCTCGCCTTCTCCGTGTATCGCTCAAACATAGGATTTACTCTCCATTGTAGCTGTCACCAAACGGCCATCTTTCAGCGTCACCACCCGGTGGCAGCGGCGGGCGACATCCGGGTTGTGGGTAACGATGACACTCGTTAATTGGTGGCGTTCCTGCATCTCAACCAGCAGTGACATGGTCCGGTCACCCGTCCGGCCATCCAGATTTCCCGTCGGCTCATCGGCCAGCAGGACTCGCGGACTGGAGGCCAGCGCGCGGGCAATCGCCACACGCTGTTGCTCACCGCCGGACAATTCGCCGGCGCGATGGTGGAGTCGGGCGCTCAAACCAACCTCATCTAACCTCTCTTCGGCCAGACGTGCCGCCGTCTCGATTTTCTCGCCACGAATCCGCAACGGCATCGCCACATTCTCCAGCGCCGTGAACTCCCCCAGCAGCGACCACTGCTGCCAGACGAAGCCTAAATAACGATTTCTAAACTCAGCCAGCGCATCTCCGCCCAATTGTGAGATGTCGGTGGAGCCAAAGTAGATGCTTCCGTTTGTCGGACGGTCCAGGCCACCCAACAAGTACAGCAAGGTTGTCTTGCCGGCGCCCGATTCGCCAACCAAGGCCACGCGCTCACCGGGGTCGATCTGGAGGGACAACTGATCGAGCACGGTCAGCGTCGCCACTCCGCTGGAGTAGCTCTTGGTAAGCCCTGACGTCCGCACCGCCACCCGCTCCGGCTGCATTCCCACCTCTAGCCTCTACGCTATCACGTGGTCACGAAAATGGAACTGGCCGGAAGAGCGGGAGCCGCTGTCATTTCGGCGGGAATGGTTTTCAGCAACGGTTTTCAAGCAGCGGGCCGCAGGCGCTGGGGCGCGAGGGAATCGAAAGATAGCTTGCTGCCCGCGCGCCCGTGGTGGGAGGCTACAGGAAAGCACAAAGCCGCCCGTTGTCGCTGCGGCCGTCCGGACTGGTCAGCTGGATAGCGCCCTCGTCGGGCGACGGCGTGTGTTTTCCGGGCCGGAGCCCTCCACTTCGCGCCCGGAGCTTGGATTCAGAGCCCGAGTCCAATCGTTCTGGTGCCCCGGTCCCTCCTGGGGCACTCTTCGAGGACGGATCCCGCCAGGGTCCGTCCTCATTCTTTCTTCCGCTGTGGCACCTATTTTTTGCGGCGATGCTGTTCGCGCAGATAAGCTGGATCATCCATCCGGGGCGCGGGCTCTGCATCACGCGGCTCTTTCGCCTTGGCGGGGTCGAAGATCTCTTTCGCCGGCAACAGGGCCTCAAATGGCGTAAAGTCCGGCAGGTCCGTGAAGCAGTCAGCCAGATCCGCCGCCGTGGCGTCGTAAAGGTTCAAGGGCGGAATGCCCAGCAACCGGAACGCGGTCTTCAGCATCCCCGAAAAGCTGGAATTGGTGCGGGATACGTAGTTGTGCTTCACATACGGACCGGCCACCATCAAGACCGTGCGGTGAGAATCGATGTGGTCGACGCCACCCTGGGCGTCATCTTCGGTAATAAACACCGCCGTCTCGCGCCATTCCGGCCGGTGCGAAAGAAACTCCAGCACGCGCCCCAGCGCATAGTCATTGTCGGCCACGTAGCTGGCGTCAAACGGATAGCCGTCCGCCGGGCGGGGCTTGGCCATGTGATCGTTGGGCAGGTGGATGAACAACAGGCGCGGCAGTTCCTTCACCGGCGTCATCTCCTTGATGAACTGGTCCGCTCGAAACTGGTCCGGGATGTTGGTGTTGTAGTTGGGATAGGTGCGGGAACTGTTGCGGTAGAGCACGTCGGGCATCGGGACGTTGGTTAGATACCGCGCGCCGGTCGGCTTCAAGCCTTCGCCTTCATCCGCCCCGGCCAATTCATAGCCTTCACCGAAGTTGCGGAACGAGATTCCGTGACGCTCCAAGTGGTGCCACAGGGTGCCGTTTTCGAGCAGTTCCTCCGGGTGGACCGAGGAGTTGCTGCCTGTAAATAGAAACCGTCCCGGCGCGGTGGTGGGCAGGCGGAAATCCTTCTGCCCGCCGTAAGCCGCCATCAGCGTGCTCTCGGTCCAGGCATTGGGATAGGACCCGACCAGCCAATGGTGTCCGTCGGTGGAAACCTCGCTGTCCGCGTAAAAATTGTCGCTGAACGCATACCGGTCGACGATGGCATGGTGGTTGGGCGAGACGTTCACAAACTTGCTGGCGATCCGCTGGCCAAGCTCGCCCGGCAGGTTCTTCACCGTACCCCGCCGGCCCCAGCGCGCCAGTTCCGGAGCGCCCCGGATGGCACCATTGGAGACCTGCTCGACATCGCCGAAGATCTCGTCAAAGGTGCGGTTCTCCTTTACGATGATCACGACGCGCTTCACCTGCGGCGGCAGCGGCAGCGGATCACTTTTGCGGGCCACAAAGCCGTTGAGGTTGAAAACCTTGGCGGTCAGCGCGGGTAGTTCCGCGGGCCGGGGCAAGGCGGCGATCGTCAATTCACCTCGCCGCAAGTCCGCCTGGAAGCTCCGCTCCAGCGGCACGAACAGGGTGGCATTGGGTCCGGTACCGAAGCCTTTGGCGTGTGCGGTATACATCATGCCGTCACGCACCACCATCCGCGTCGGAAACCAGGCGGCCGGAATGTGGCCGATCAAGCGGCGGCTGACAAAGTCCACCACGCCGACAGCATTGATGCCCGCTTCCGCCACCAGCAACCAGCCGCGGCCCGGATCGATGGCCAGTCCAATCGGCATGATGCCGCGGAACGCCTCCAGGCCCGGGATCCGCAGTGCAATGTCGCCTTCACGCTCCAAAGACTTGGCGTTGATCACCGTGATCGAATCCTGGTTGGCGTTGGAAACATAGATCGTCGAATCGGTCGCCAGCACCCCGGATGGGCTGGATCCACCTACGCTCTTGGGGCCCAGCGGCGACCCGGTGGGGATGAACTTTTCGACAAAGGCTCGCATGGCGACGTTGGTATTCACCACCGCCAGCGAGTTCGACTCAAACACATTCGGATCGCCCAGTCCGGCCACGGCCACCTTCTCGCCGCGGGCATTGACGCGTTCAGCGCCAGTCATCGCTTCGGGCGACGGAAAGCCGAAGGCCGGAAACTCCAGGCCCGTCTCGCGCGCCGTCTTGCGGTCGGCACCAGGAATGGCTTTGTACTCAAACATGCCCAGATTGGCTACGTACGCCCGGCGCCCATCGGGCGACAAGGAGACGGCAAAGGGCAATCGGCCCACCTTCACATTGGCCACCAGCGTCTTGCGGCGGATGTCAAAGATCGCCAGCCGGAAGTTGGCCTGGTCCAGCACGTACAGCAGACCTCGCGCGCGATCCAGGGCCAGATCGCCCGAATAGGAATCCTTATAGCCGCCCTGGTTCAGCTCAAAGGCGGCCTTGCGCCGGCCCGTGGCCGGGTCGATCAGCCGGACACGGCCGGAATTGCCTTCAGAAGCATATAGATCCCGCTCGCCATCAAAGGCCAAGCCTTGAAAGACACTCCGGAAGTCATCGTCATCGTCGCCGTCATCGTCCGGGTCGCCGCGCCGTTTCGCTTTCACGGAGCGGATGCGGCCATCTTCGGTTTCCACCACCGTGAGTGAAAAGCGATTGGGGCCGCCATCGGCCGTTACGACGCGTTTTCCATCGGGGCTGACGGCAATGCCAAACGGGCCGGGTCCGGTGGTGAAGTGGCGTCCCAGCGGCTCCACCATGCGGCCGCCCGGCAGGATCGAGATCGCGCCCGGGCGCCGGGACGCCAGTTCGTTGCCCGCGGGCGGGCGATGTTCGGCTGCCAGAATAAGCGCCAGCGCAATCAGCGTCATGAGTTGAGCGTACCGTCTGCGAGAATGGGGAGGCAAATGGCCAACCGCTTTTTTGTTCTCCGCCAATTCTTCCTGGCTCAGGGTGCCCAGCCGGAGCGGCTCCACACCTTCCTTCGCGACTCGCTGGTGCCCGCGCTGCAAGCCTCCGGAAAGAAGGTTTTAGTGCTGGAGGCGATGATCGCTGAGCACATGCCCCAGGTGGCCCTGCTGATGGGCATGGAGTCCATCGCGGACTGGCAGAAGATTGGCCTGGCCGGTCCGGAACTGGCCCGCTTCATCGAGAGTTGGAACAGCTGGGAAACCGACCCGTCGGGCAAAGACGAACCGCCCTATCTCCACTACAGCGAGACCCTCCTGGGTGCCACGCCCTATTCGCCGGACATTGAAGAATCTGCCCCCGGCGCGCCGGGACGGGTGTTCGAAATGCGGGTCTACCATTCGCCCACCTGGCGGCAGCTGCGGGCGCTCCATACCCGCTTTGCGGGTCCCGAGATCCCGATCTTCCATCGCTGTGGCGTCCATCCGGTGGTTTATCTGGAAACCATGGCCGGGCCCAACATGCCGAACCTGACCTACTTCATCCCGTTCGAGAATCTGGCCGCGCGGGAAGCCGCGTGGTCCAAGTTCCGTGACGACCCGGAATGGTTGCGAGTCCGCAAGGAATCAACCGACCAGCACGGTCAGATCGCCGCCGGGATGTCGATGACCCTGTGGAAGGCGACGCCCTACTCCCCGGTGCGGTAGGGGAGGCCCTGTGACAGACTAACGGAATGTTCTCCCGCCGCGCGTTCGCGCAAATGATGGCCGCCACCGCTTCCGCGCAGTCGCTGCCTTTCAATATCGGTTTTAAGTCCGACACGGGACCGTTGCGGTCAGAATGCGGCGTCGGAGCGTTGATGCCCTGGGCTGATGGATTGTGGGCGGTCACCTACAACAGCCATACCCCGACCACCGGACTGGGCTTGGGGCTCTACCGGATCGACGAGACGCTGAAATCGGAACGGCTGCACCTGCACAACGGCACGCACGCCAACCGCTTCATCCATAAAGAATCGAACCAGTGCTTCATCGGGCCCTATGCCATCGACATGGCCGGCAAATGGAAGTTCATCCCGGAGTTCCAGAACCACCGGCTCACCTCCACCATGCGCCACTTGAAAGATCCGGCGAACCTGGTCTACATGCTGACCATGGAAGGACTGCTGTATGAACTGGACGTCGCGACGTTGAAGCCCAAACTAGTGGCCGACATCGTCAAGCAGTTCAATATTCAGGCCCGGCCCCAC
Source organism: Acidobacteriota bacterium (assembly GCA_026394075.1). Taxonomy (GTDB): domain Bacteria; phylum Acidobacteriota; class Terriglobia; order Bryobacterales; family Bryobacteraceae; genus JAPKYZ01. The sequence goes on along the minus strand of JAPKYX010000274.1, from coordinate 14,557 downwards.
TTCAAGGGTGGCTATACGGCCCAAGGCCGCGTGGTGGTCACCAACAATGGCTTCTACGAGTTCGGCGATTCCCAGGCTGGCCTGTTTGAATGGGACGGCACCACCTGGTCCGCCCTGTCGCGCAAACCGCACATGGACGTCGCGGCGCGGGAAAACATGGGCAGCGTCATGTTCGCCACCGGATGGGATGAATCAAGCGTCCTGTTCTGGGCCTGCATCAAGGGCACCTGGCGTCGCTACCGGCTCCCCAAAGCGAGCCACGCCTTTTCCCACGCCTGGCAGACCGAATGGATGCGCATCCGGGAAGTGGAGACTGAGCACTACCTGATGGACATCCAAGGCATGTTCTACGAACTACAGCCCATCGCCTTCCAGGATGCCATCTGGGGCGTCAAACCCGTCTGCCAGCATCTGCGCATCATTCCGGACTACTGCGCCTACCGGGGTATGCTGGCGCTGGGCGGCAACCAGACCACGCCCAATGCCGACAACAACGCCGTCGTGGGCCAGCCCCAATCCGGCATCTGGTTCGGCAAAACGGACGATCTCTGGAATTGGGGCAAGCCGGCCGGCTGGGGTGGACCGTGGCGCAAGACGGCGCTGAAAAAGGGCGATACTTCCGACCCCTTCCTGATGACCGGATTCGACAAGAAGGTCCTGCATCTCAGTACGGATCGGCTGGTGAACATCCGCATTGAAATCGACTTTCTGGGCGACGGCAGCTGGCAGACCTACGCCACGCTCGACGTCGGCCGCTACCTCCACCACATCTTCCCTAGCGGCTTTTCCGCCCACTGGGTCCGTCTGGTGGCGCTGACGGACTGCACGGCGACAGCGGAGTTTATCTACTCCTAGGCCTCGACAAAGAAAAAGGCCAGTCCCCCGAAGGAGACTGGCCATATCGCAAGGAGCGAGCGGAGACTTTTATCTGGCGGCCAACAGCGCGCGCAGATGGCGGGCGCGTTCCGGGGAGCGCAGCTGGCGCAGGGCCTTGGCTTCGATCTGACGGATGCGCTCACGCGTGACGTCGAACTCCTGGCCGATCTCTTCGAGCGTGTGTTCACGCTCGCAACCGATGCCAAAACGGAGCCGGATCACTTTTTCTTCCTTGGGCGACAGCGTCTTCAGGATGTTGGCGGTCTCATCCCGGACGTTGCCTTCGATGACGGCGTCCACCGGCGAACCCACCCAGCGATCCTCGATCAGGTCGCCCAGCGCGGACTCACCATCGCGGCCCACCGGCGTTTCGAGCGAAACCGGATCGCGGGAGATCGTCTTCAGCTTTTGGACCTTCTCGACCGGAATATCCATCCGGCGCGAGATCTCTTCGTTTGTAGGGGCCCGGCCGAGCTCTTTTTCCAGCTCGCGGGTGGCGCGCAGGAACTTGTTCATCGACTCGTTCATGTGCACCGGGATACGGATGGTGCGGCTCTGGTCGGCAATGGCGCGTGTGATCGCCTGCCGGATCCACCAGGTGGCGTAGGTCGAGAACTTGTACCCGCGGCGGTATTCGAACTTGTCGGCGGCGCGCATCAGGCCGATGTTGCCTTCCTGGATCAGGTCCAGCAAGTGCAAGCCACGGTTAACGTACTTTTTGGCCACGGAAACGACGAGGCGGAGGTTGGCTTCCACCAGATCCTTCTTCGCCCGCTCCGCTTCCACTTCACCCACCCGGATGACTTGGAGCGAATGCTTCAGGTCTTTCAGCGAGGCGCCCGCAATCCCTTCGCGCTTACGGACTTCGCGCTTCAGTTCGCGAACACGGGTCTGTGCGGCGGCGGAGGTCTTTTCCTCCAGGCGGACACGCTCGGCGTCGAGGTGGGAAATCTCCTCCACCGTGCGCTCAATCTCTTTCGAGAACTGCTTCCAGCGGTTCAGCTGCCAGGGGATGCGGCGGATCAACTGGCTGCATTCAACCAGCGCCCGGTTCACTTTGCCCTGAGCCTTACGCCGGACTTTCTTGTTCGACAGGGGGATGGCTTCGTACTTTTCCGTCAGCTGGGCCAGCTTCTTGAACAGCACCATGAACTCACTAAACTGAGCCCGCACTTCGACGCGCTGCTTCTCTTCCGCCGCCGGATTTTCTTCGACATCGCCAATGTCGGCCACGTCGTCGACATCGGTAATCGTCTTCTTGATCTGGTCCGCCAGATCAATCACAATCAACTGAACCAGTGCCGAGCGGCTGATCGCCTTCTGGGCGCGCAGCTTGCCCCGTTCCATCCGCCGCGCCAAATCCACCTCACCCTCGCGGGTGAGCAGCGGAACGGCACCCATCTCGCGCAGGTAGACGCGGACCGGGTCGTCGGTGTAGATTGACTCTTCCACCGGAGCGGCCGCCTGGAAGTCTTCGCCTTCCTGCACCTCTTCCGGATGGAAAAATGAGGGTTCCTCATCAAAGGGAATCCCAAGGGGCTCGCGGGTATCAGTTAATAGTTCTTCGTATTCCACTTGCTGTCTCTACCTCCGTGATGAACCGCCCGGCGCGACCGGCCATGGCCGGCCCCCACGGCAGTTCACCGTCGGGGACATTTCCTGTCAGAACCCATGCGCGCCGGCCGAAGCAGGGGACGGCCAGGCGTCCGGCGATGGGTCCAAAAACATTACTTTTCAATATCTTGCGGGCCAAAGCCCACTACCCGGCAACCTGTTGGCGCAGCTCGGGTCAATAGCCAGATGAGTATAACATCAAAAGGCCTATTCAGTTAAGACTCAATTAGAGAGATGCTGGCGGAGCCCAGAGGTTACACAAAGATTGCCCCGCCCCCTCTATTCAGTACCCGCAGGAAGACTACTTTCTCCTGCAATATGAACCGCTTAGCCTCTTTTTTGACGGATCAAACTCTTGATCTCGTCGAGAAACGCCTCCTCGTCCTGGAAATCGCGGTAAACCGATGCGAACCGGACGTAGGCGATTTTGTCAAACTCCCGTAGCCGCTTCATGAGAACTTCACCAATTTCAGTAGTCTTTAATTCTCGATCCACGCTCTCGGTTAGCTTCCCCTCTACCTCATCGACCAAGCTGGCCAATTTTGCCATCGGGATAGGGCGCTTTTCGGCAGCCTTCAACAGTCCGCCGAGCACTTTTTGCCGGTCGAACTTCTCCCGGCGGCCATCTTTCTTTACAACCATATACGGAATCTCGTCGATCCGTTCGTAGGTTGTAAAGCGGCGAGTGCAGCGCAGGCACTCACGTCGCCGGCGAATCGAATCGCCTTCCTTGCTCTCGCGCGAATCGATCACTTTGTCTTCAAGGAAGGCACAGAAGGGGCACAACATTTGATTTACGTCTCCGTCGCCCGCCGGATTTTCCGCAGACTGGCAAAGCTGAGGCCTTCCCGGATGGCCAGCACCGTTCCCAGCGGGACAATTACCACCATTCCCACCAGCCACAGCACGACGCCTAACGTCGTCGAATGCTCAAGGCCTAAACCGAACATCTGCGTCAGTACCACCACGGTCACCACCTGAATGCCACCGCCAATTCCTGGGATCTGGACGATGCTGCCAAAGGTGACAAAGCCCAGCACGGCCATTGAATCCTGCCAGGACAAGTGCGCGGAGGGCGGGAAGCTCTTGAAAATACAATGATAGCAGGCCCCCACCAGGATCCATTCCACCAGCGTGTAGGCCAGGATCAAGGCAAACGCCCGGGTGTCCCGCGTGGCGGCGACGCCCATGCCAAACGAATCGATCAACTGGGCGGCCTTGGGTGCCCAGCGGGCCGGCAACCGGGCCAGCAGTGCCTCTAGGCGCGCACCCGAAGCTCCCGAGTAGTGCCGCATGGCGAACAGCACCAGACAGGTGCCGCCGCCTAATAGCCCAATCAACCGCCCGCTCGATTCCAGCACCCACTTCATCTGCGGACCCACCTGCGAGGCGGACGACGAATCGATCTGCGTCAACGCGAGGCCAAAGATCAGCAGCACCATCACCAGGTCCGTCATCCGCTCCAGAAACCAGACCGCCAACTGGGAGGACAGCGTCACGCCTTCGGCTTTGGCGATCAGATAGGGCCGGACAATCTCGGCGGCGCGGCCCAGCAGGACTCCCGCTGTAAAGCCAATGGCGGTATTGACAAACAGCCGGCCCAGCGGTGCCTGGGGCGCCACGGGAGCCATCATCACCTGCCAGCGCACCGCCCGGCCCAGGAAGGTGAGCAGGACCAAAATGATCGAAGCGGCCATCCACCAGGGGTCCAATTGGCGGAAGGTCCGCAGGAACAGCGGGAGATCAAAGGGGAGCGTCACGGGCGAAAAGCAACCCTCGGGTCCAATCGAGCGGCATAGTTGTTGGGCATCGGCCGGGGCATTGGGGCTAGAATGTGGTGATCCTGCTTGCGATACCGGAGAATCGGGCGAACTAATTATGGCAAATCCTCGTTCCTTACATTGGAATGGCACTCAGCCTCAGCCCGATGATTTCAAACGCAAGCGGCGCAACCGCCCTGCCATGGGCTGGCGCAGTGGGCCGGGTCATGAGCTTGGATAACATTCTGGACGGCGACGCATTATTGGTGGAGCGGTGCCTCTCGGGCGAAGAAGCGGCCTGGGAAGACTTGGTGAAGGTCCATACCAAGCGCGTGTATTCAATCTGTTACCGGTTTACCGGGAGCGATGGGCCCGCTCAGGATCTGACGCAGGAAGTGTTCCTGCGCGTCTTCCGGACCTTGAAAAGCTTCCGGTCTGGCGAGGGCTCGTTTGGGGTTTGGCTGGCGCGACTGACGCGCAATCTGCTGATCGACCACTATCGCCGCAATCGCCTGGAACGAGCCAGCGACTCGCTGGACGATCAGTTGCCGATGCTGGAAGCGCGATCGGCCTCGGATTCGCGGGCGGACAGTCTGCTCGCCGGCCGTGAAGCCAGTGAGCTGCTGCAGGCCGCTTTACAGAAGCTTTCACCGGAACTGCGCGAAACCGTCATTCTCCGGGACATCGAAGAGTTGGATTACCGGGAGATCGCCCAGGCATTGGGCGTCCCTGAGGGAACCGTGAAATCAAGATTGAATCGCGGCCGGGCGGAATTGGCCCGGCTACTGAAGAAACACAAGGCGGCACTATGACGGAACCAGTGAAGTATAACTGCACCGACATCGAACTGCTGCTGTGCGACTACGTCGACCGTACGCTGGACCGCACGCAGCGGGAAGCTTTTGAAGCGCACGCCCAAAGCTGCGCGGCTTGCGCGGAACTGGTGGCCGACGTCACCGGCGCGGTGGAGTTTGTGGAACGGTGCGCGGTGGTGGAACCGCCGCCGGAGCTGATCACGCGGATCATGCACGATTTGCCCGTCGTCCGCACCGAACAAAAGGTGCGCCGGGGCTTCAGCGGGTGGCTGAACAAGTGGCTGCAGCCGGTGCTGCAACCGCGGTTTGCGATGGGCATGGCGATGACGATCCTGTCGTTCTCGATGTTGGGCAAGTTTGCCGGCCCCATCCAGCCGATCAAGCCGTCGGACCTGGACCCGGTGAAGGTGTGGGCCGCCGTCGATGACCGGGCGCATCGGGTGTGGAACAACACCGTGAAGTACTACGAGAGCCTGAAGTTTGTGTATGAGATCCAGACCCGGCTGCGGGAATGGAACCAGGAAGAAGAGCAAGAGCAAAAGGGACAGTTGTCCGGGGAGAAGAAGTAGATGGAACCGATCACGCCCAATCAAACGGATGTATCGATGATGCCGGCCGGGCCGGCGGTGGCCGAAAATGCCGCCCCGCCCCCTGAGCCTCAGCAGCCTCCGCCCGCGGTGGTGGGCTTCTGCCGCACTTGTGGCCGTCCGCTGACCGATGAAACCAAGCGCTACGCCTTGGGGACGCTCTTCTGTGCGGATCATGCTCCTTCGGTGGATGCGCCGCTGCCGGTTGACCCGCCATCTCCCTACCTGGCCACTCCCGCTCCGGCGGCCGCCAGTGCCGCTTCTCCGGCCTTTGCCTTCATCCTCGGGTTGATCCCGGGCGTCGGCGCCATCTACAACGGCCAGTACGCCAAGGGCTTTGTGCACGTGCTGGTCTTCGGGCTGCTCACCTCCATCGTCAGCTCCTCGGCCATGTCGGACGGGTTTGAGCCGTTGTTCGGCACCCTGACGGCGGTCTGGGTTTTCTACATGGCTTTTGAGGCTTATCACACCGCCAAGCGCCGGGCGGCGGGCGAGCAGATTGATGAGTTCTCCAGCCTGATCCCGATGGCAGGCACGTCCGGTCTGCCGGTGGCTCCGGTGGTGCTGATCCTGCTGGGGGTGGTTTTCCTGTTGGGCAATTTTGGTTTGTTGCGGTTGTCACAGGTGCTGCGCTTCTGGCCGCTTTTGTTGATCGCGGCCGGTGGCGTGATGCTGGCCAACCGGTTGAAGGGTAATTCAGCGGCGGGGGTGGACCGTGAACAATAGCTTGAGTGCGCTGGCCCGCGCCTTGCGCGGCCCCGTGATGATGGCCACGCTTGGCGGCCTGTTTGCCATTGACCAGGGCGGCGGCTTCAGTTTCTCGTCTACCTGGCCGGTGCTGATTATCGTGTTTGGTCTGATGAAGCTGGCTGAAGCCGGGTTGCCCAAGGCACCGGCCGCCAACCAGGGAGGCATGTAATGAGACGCGGTTCAGTGGTATTCCCGTTCATCTTGATCGCCTTGGGCGGCATCTTCCTGGCCAACAACCTCAACCCCAGCTTGTCGGTGATCAGCCTGATCAGTAAGTACTGGCCAATGCTGTTGATCCTGTGGGGCACACTGCGGGCGGGCGAGATCCTGTTCACCTATCTGCAAGGCAAGCCGCTGCCGGTGTCGGGACTTTCCGGTGGCGAGTGGTTTCTGGCGGTCTTCTTGTCCTTCGTCGGTTTGGGCATGATGGGTTACCAGCGCTTTGCCCCCAACTTCCCGGGCCGCTTCGCGGTGCGCGGCATGGAGTTGTTCGGCGAACCTTACGACTACCCGCTGCAAGGCAAAGCCTCGGCGGTCGGTGCCACCAAACTGGTGATCGAAAATCTGCGTGGAAATGCCCGCGTCGTCACCGCGGACGTCACCGAAGTGCAGGTGACGGGCCGCACCACGGTGCGGGCCATCAGCGACAGCGAGGCACGCCGCACGTTCGACAAGATGCCCTTTGAGGTGACCAGCCAGGCCGGTCAGGTGCTGATCCGCACCAATCAGGAACGGGCCACCGGCGATGGCCGCGTCTCGGCCGACCTTGACATCACCATCCCCAAGACCATGAGCGTCGAAGCCCGCGGCCGGTATGGCGACTTTGACATCACCGGCACCAGCGGCAACATCGCCATCTTTAGTGACAACGCCGGTGTGCGGTTGCAGGAGATCGGCGGCAACGTCACCATCGACTTGCGGCGGTCCGACATTGTCCGGGCGGTCAACGTCAAGGGCATGGTGGAAATCCGGGGCCGTGGCGATGATCTGGAACTGGAAAATATCGATGGCCAGGTGACCATCGTCGCCTCCTACTCCGGCGACATCCACTTCCGCAACCTGGCCAAGCCGGCCCGGTATGAAAGCTCCAACTCCAACATCTCCTTTGAACGGCTGCCGGGTTTTGTCCGGCTGGCCCGCGGGGAACTGGTGGGGTCCAAGGTGGTCGGACCGATCCGGATCACCTCCAAGACCAAAGACGTCCGGCTGAGCGACTACACCAACACGCTTGAAATCGACATTGACCGCGGTGATGTGGAACTGCGGCCCGGTAAGTCGCCGGTCGCCAAGACCACCGTCCGTACCCGCAACGGCGACATCGAACTCGCCCTACCGTCCGGTGCCAAACTGGACCTCAAGGCCAGCACGCAGCGCGGTGAAATTGAGGCCGACTATCCCGGCGTCCGGATCACCAAGGAAGGCCGCGGCGGCACCATCAAGAGCGACTCCGCGCAGGGTCCGGTCGTCCAGGTAGAAACCAACCGTGGTGGCGTCACCGTTCGCGGGGCCACCGCCTCGGACGCCGGCGAATGGGTGGAAGACCTGCCACCGGCCAAGGCTCCGGTTCCGCCCGCCTCGCCCGCGCCCCCGGCATTAAAAATGCCCACCGCCAAGGCTCTGCCCGCCCCAGCGGTTCCGCTCAAGGTGCAGCAGCAGTAAGCCTCTGCCAGCGCCATTCCTGCTCCAAAGTCAGCCCCATGCATTGCGCATGGGGCTTTCGTTTTCTGCTCCGCTGCCGGACTAAGCGCTCGGACCGAGCCCCGACCCGCAGGCGGGGCCTGTCCCGTTTACAGCAGCATGCTGACCAGCAGCGAGACTGGCTTCTGCAATGGGGGCAGATGTGCGTTTTCAGGGGCAGGCCCCTCCTGCAAGTCGGGGCTCGGTCCGAGGCGCGTCCTGCGCAACGTTACCGCGTCAGGCGGATCTGCAAGTCCATCACGTTGGTGCCGGTTGGGCCGGTGATGATCAGTCCACCCACAGCTTGGAAGAAGTGGTAGGAGTCACTATTCGTCAGAAACTCCCCGGCCGCCAGACCCTTCTCTCGGGCTACCGCAAGCGTAGTGCCGTCGGCGATGGCTCCGGCGGCGTCGGTGGGCCCGTCGGTCCCATCGGTCCCAGCACTCAAAAAGACCGTATCTGGTTCGCCATCCAAAGCTATCGCCGCCGCCAGCGCCATTTCCTGATTGCGGCCGCCTTTGCCTGTGCCTGTCAGCGTCACGGTGGTCTCCCCGCCCGCGATCACGCAGCCGCGCTCCTGGGCCAGATGGCGACCCACGTCCCGGGCCTCGCCCTCCAGCGTCGTCGACAAAAGCCGAGGCAAGTAGCCCAATTCCGCGGCCCGCGCCATGGCCGCCTCCGCCGCCAGCCGGTTGCTGCCGACAATCCGGTTACGCACCTGAGCAAACGCCGGATCACCGGGCTTGGGTGTTTCCGCACCCGATTCCAGGCGCGCTCGCACCGCGGCGGGCACCTGTTGCAGCAAGCCGTAGCGCTGGAGGATGGCCACCGCCTCCGCCGCCGTCGAGCTATCCGGCACCGTCGGCCCGGAACCGATTACGTCCAGGTTGTCGCCCACCACGTCGGACAGGATCAGCGCCAGCACCCGGGCCGGAGCCGCCAGCTGCGCCAACTGGCCACCCTTGATGGCTGACAAGTGCTTGCGCACGCAATTCAACTCGTGGATGTTGGCCCCGCAGCCCAGCAGCAGCCGCGTCGTCGCCTGTTTTTCGGCTAGCGTGATGCCTTCGGCCGGCAGCGGCATCAAGGCGGAAGCCCCGCCCGAGATCAGACACAGCACCAGGTCCCCGGCCTGCGCTTGGCTGGCCAGCGCGGCAATCCGGCGCGCCCCGGCCACGCCGCGTTCGTCGGGCAACGGGTGGCTGGCTTCCACTTGCTCGACGCGCTGGAGCGGCTCGCTGTGGCCATCCTTGATGTTGATCACCCCGCCTTGAATCGCGGAGCCGAAGTGATCCTCCGCCGCCCGCGCCATCGCCGCCGTGGCCTTGCCCGCGCCGACCACCCACACCCGGTCCGCGCGTTCCCCGGCCAGCGCCGCCAGTACCGCCCGGTGCGGATCCGCGGCCTGCACCCCGGCCTCGAAAATAGCGATCGCATCGCGCCGCAGTTGGGCCAGTGTTTCGCCCGGTTGGGTTTGATTGCTCATGCCGCCCTTTCTAGAACAAGGGCAGCTTCATGATGGACTGCACGTGGACCGTCGCATCGGCATCGCCCACCTCGATGCGATAGTCAGCCTTGGCATAGGCCTCCCGCCGCTCCTGATAAAGGCTGCGGAAGCGCTCCAGGTCGCGGGCCAGCGGGCGGTGCTGCGCCCGCGCGACGCGCCGTTCCAGCACCTCCAGCGGGCAATCCAGCCAGATCGTGACGCCATTGTTTTCCAGCAACTGGTAATTGTTGTCTTGGGCAAAGGCACCGCCGCCCAGGGCCACCACGTGGGGCTTGCCGTACTCCACCTTGCGGACCAGGCCGGCCAGCCGCTCGTGCTCCATCTGCCGGAACACGGCCTCGCCCTGCGTCTCAAAGACGTGGCTGATGCTGCTGCCGGCGGCTTGCTCAATTTGTTCGTCCAGATCGACGAAATACCAGCCCAGCTCATCGGCTAACAACCGGCCGACGGTGGACTTGCCGGTGGCCATAAACCCGACCAGGTAGATTCCTGGGGTCCGCTTCAGGCGCAAGATCACGGTTTGGGGGTCTCCTGTTCTTCAGACATAAACCAGTTGGCGCGTCGAAGGATATTGTCCACGGTCACGGGGAACAGCCGCGAGGCCACAATCAGTGCCCAGGCGATGCGGGGGACGACAATGGTCCGCTTGTTGCGTTCGATTCCGTCCATGATGGCCAGGGCGCATTGTTCCGCCGTCACTTCGCCCGGCCGCCCGCGGCGCTCCGCTCCATGCGGCGGGCCACCCAGCACGTGCCTGTGGAACTCCGTCCGGACAAAGCCCGGGCACACGATCATGGCCTGGATGCCATGGTGGGCCACTTCCATCCGCAGCCCGTTGGTCAAGGCGCCCAGCGCGAATTTGGTGGCGGAATACAGCGTGAACCAAGGCATGGCAATCTTGCCCGCCGTGGAGCCGACATTGACGATCATGCCGGACCGCTGCTTCTTCATTGCCGGAACCACGGCCTGGATCAACTCGAGCGCCGCAAAAAAGTTCACCTCGAACATGTAGCGCACCTGTTCATCCGGCGCGCGCCAGGCCGGTGCGGATACACCCAGGCCGGCATTGTTGATCAGAATATCGATGCGCCCAAAGTGGGCTAGCGTCTGGGCCACCACGGTCGAGCGGCTGGCAGGGTCAGCAAGATCGGCGGTGATCACCAGATCTTCGGGTCTGGCCAGCGCCTTCAGACGCGATTCGGTGCGGGCTACCAGGGCCACTCGCGCACCTCGGCGCTGCAATTCGGCGACGCAAGCGGCCCCGATTCCTTCCGACGCTCCGGTGACCAAAACTACGCTGCCTTCGATCCGCACTTCTTAAGAAGGATAATACGAGAATGCGGCCTGACTTGCTGCCCTTGTTTCCGCTCGGCGTGGTGCTGTTCCCCGGTGTGACGTTGCCGTTGCACATCTTCGAGGAACGGTATCGCGAGATGATGCGCGTCGTGCTGGCCGAACGTATTGAATTCGGCGTAGTGCTGGCCAATCAGAAAGGCATCGCCAATTGCGGGTGCACGGCAACGGTGGAGGAGATCCTCCAGCGCTATGACGACGGACGGCTGGACATCCTGACCGTCGGCCGCCGCCGCTTTGAGATCGAATCTCTCGATGACGAGCTGCCCTACCTGCGCGCCCGGATTGAGCTTTATGATGATGAAGACTCGAACCTGGGTGACCCGGAGGCTCGCGCCGGTCTGGTGAAGTTGGCTCAACGCATCCAGCCTGATATGGCGCTTGATCCCTTGTCGCCCCGGCTCAGCTTCGACGTGGCCCGCCATGTCGAGGATGTCGAGATCAAGCAGGTGGTGCTGACCCTACGCTCTGAGGCGGAACGGATCGAACACCTCACCAAGACGCTGCCCCGCACGATGGCCGCCCAGGCCCTGACGGACAAGATGCGCACCCTGGCCCCCAAGAACGGGCACAGCAAGCACCTGAAGACCGATGGGGAGTAGGGCACTGCCGATGATCAGCCGCCAGCACCTGGTGATCGACGCCGACGACACCCTGTGGGAGAACAACATCTACTTCGAGCAGGCCTTCGCCCGCTTCCACGACTTTCTGGCCCACTCAACACTCGATTCCGCCCAGGTGCGCGACCACCTGGATGCCATCGAGATTGAAAACATCAAGATCCACGGCTACGGAGCCGAGAACTTCTCGCGTAACCTGCGGCAGTGCCTGGCGGCGCTGGCGGAACGGCCGGTGTCCGAGGCCGACCTGGATCAGGTGACGGCATTTGCGCTCGACATCCTGAACCATCCGATTGTCCTGCTGGACGGCGTGGCGGAAACTTTGATGGCCTTAAGCGAGCGTCACGAGCTGGTGTTGTTCACCAAAGGCGCACCCGCTGAGCAGCAGGCCAAAATTGAACGCAGCGGCCTGAATCATCTGTTTGACCACGCCGCCATCGTCCGCGAAAAGGACGTCCGCGCCTATCAACACCTGGCCGCCGAGCGCGGCTTCCGGCTGGAGGCCACCTGGATGGTGGGAAACAGCCCCAAGTCCGACATCAATCCGTCCTTGCACGCCGGCTGGAACGCCGCTTTCGTGCCGCATGAACGGACATGGTCACTGGAGCGGATGGATCTGGTGAACCCCGGCCCCGGCAAACTGCTGGTGCTCGACCGGTTCTCCGACCTGCTCCGGCACTTTTAAGCTGCCGGACTCGACAGCGATCTACGCCAGCGGCTTGGAAAAACCTCCTCTGGCGTCCGACAATGGAAGCCATCAGCGATCTCGGGACCATAGAAACTCTCTCCCGACGTCCTGGCCGTTCATCAAAACGAAAAACATGACAGATCACAACCCCTCTGACGCCACTCCATTCAACGAGCCCAAGCTAGCCCTCAACCGCATCTATACGCGGCGGGGTGATCAAGGTCTCACGTCCCTGGTGGGCGGTCAGCGAGTCTCCAAGGACGCCTTGCGCATCGAGAGCTACGGCACCGTGGACGAGCTGAACTCGTTCGTCGGCCTGGCCGTGATCAGCGCGGCCGCGCGACCGGAGACCAGTTCTCTCGCCGATATCCTCACCCGCGTACAGCACGAGTTGTTTAACCTGGGCTCCATTCTGGCCACTCTGCCGGAAGACGTGCACCCGCGCCAACCGCAGATCACGGCCGTCGAGATTGAACAACTCGAACGGGAAATTGATGAAGCCAACGAAGTGCTCAGCCCGCTGCGCAGCTTCGTGCTCCCCGGCGGATCCCGGCTGAATGCCGAGCTGCATGTCTGCCGGACGGTCTGCCGCCGCGCCGAACGGATCGTGGTCGCGCTAAACCATCATGAAGCCGTGCCCGAGCTGGCCATCGGCTACCTGAACCGGCTGAGTGACGCCCTGTTTGTCTGGAGCCGTTGGGCCAGCCATGTCACCGGCGACCCGGAAGTTCTGTGGGCCCCCAATAAAGCCGCCAGCGGTAGCCGCTAGCCGTCCGCGCGGTGCCGCCAAGGTTGCTCCAAAAACAAACCGCCCACCGTGCTGGGAAGCGACGGTGGGCGGTTTGCTGCTTGGAGAGATCTCCAGTCTTCTAACTGGCCTTGCGGCGGCGCACTTTTTTGCGGCCCGCATGGCGGTTAATGGGCGGCAGCACCGGAGCAAAGGCGCTTTCGATAATCGCCGCCTGCTGGGCGGCATGCTGCTTCACCAGGCCGGTGGCCGGGCTGGCGGCGGTGGCGCGGCCCACATAGCGGACCGTCCGCTGGTCACTGCGCAACACGGCGCGCAGCTTGCGTTCCACGAACCACCAGGCGCCCATGTTCTTAGGCTCTTCCTGTACCCAGGCCACTTCAGCCGAAGCCGAGTAACGGGCCAGGATGTCGGCTACCTGATCGGCCGGGAACGGATAGATCTGTTCCAGGCGAACGATCGCGACATGATTGGCGTGCGACTTCTCCCGCGCATCCAGCAGGTCGTAGTAAACCTTACCGGTACAGAACACCACGCGCGTCACCGCCTGCGACGGAGCCGTAGCATCGCCGAGTACTTCGCGGAAGCCACCCGCCGTAAAGTCCGGCATGTGGCTGATCGCTTTGGCGTGCCGCAGAATCGACTTCGGCGTGAATACCACCAGCGGCTTCTGCGTGCCGCGGCCCGCCTCACCGCCCCGCATCTGGCGGCGGAGCAGGTGGAAGTAGTTGGCCGGCGTCGTGCAGTTGGCCACGATCAGGTTGTTTTCGGCACACAGTTGGAGGAACCGCTCCATGCGCGCCGAAGAATGCTCCGGACCCTGGCCTTCATAGCCATGCGGCAGCAGCAGCGTCAGGCTGGAATGCTGGCCCCACTTCGATTCGCCCGACGAGATGAACTGGTCCAGCATGATCTGGGCACCATTCACAAAGTCGCCAAACTGGCCTTCCCATAGCACCAGTGTTTTGGGATCGCTCACTGAGAAGCCATACTCAAAGCCCATCACGGCAAACTCGCTCAAGGAGCTGTCCACCACTTCCAGGCGCGTCGAGTGCGCCGTGGCGATCTGCTGGATCGGCAGGTACTCGCGGTTGGTCGCCACGTCCACAAAGCCCAGGTGCCGCTGCGAGAACGTGCCGCGGGTAACGTCTTGGCCGGACAAGCGCACCGGCGTCCCTTCGGTCAGCAAAGACCCGAAGGCCAGTGCTTCGCCCAGTGCCCAATCGATGGCGCCGCCGTTAGCCGCCTGCAAGCGCTTCTCAATGAAGCCTTTGATCAGCTTCTCCTGGATCTTCAGATCCTCCGGCAGTGCATGGAGGTTGGTGATCAGATACCGGAACAGCTCCTCGCTGATGCCGGTTGCAGAGCTGGCTGGACGGCGCTCCTCAGTGGAGTGCACTTCCACGATCTCGTAGGTCTGCGCGGTCTGCTTGGCTTCCTGATACCGCTCTTCCAGGTTGGCCGTAATCTGGCGGCGCATCGCCTCCACTTGATCAGCCGTGACCACCTTTTCACGGATCAACCGGTCGCGGTACTGCGTGGCGGGCGAAACATGTTCGCGG
>JAPKYX010000084.1 GCA_026394075.1 Acidobacteriota bacterium | reverse complement strand
TTCCAGGCGAAACTTCGGGTCGTTACGGTGAATGGCCAACTTATCTCTCCTGCGCGACGGCGACAGCCGCCTGCATAGGCTAGCATACGGCTGTTCAACGGACGCGTTGACCCGGTGGTCCGCCGCGAAAGCTATGTTGATTTGAAACCGGGCGTCTGGCGCCTGCACGCGGTGGAGGCCCTGCCAGCCTCCCACGAACCCTGATACCGTAATCAATGAATGCTGAGCCCTCAGATTTTCCGTGAGTACGACATCCGCGGTGTGGCGGATGAGCAGTTGCTTTCGCCCGACATTGAAGTGTTGGGACAGGCCTATGGCACCTATTTGAAGCGCCATTCCGGTGCCAACATTACGCTGGGCCGGGACACGCGGTTGAGCGGTCCACGGCTGCATGAGGCCCTGCTGAAAGGTCTGCTGAAGGCCGGCTGCCACGTCATTGACATTGGCATCGTGCCAACGCCGCTGCTCTACTATTCGGTCTACCACTTGAAGACCGATGGCGGCATCATGATCACGGGTTCCCACAATCCGGCCGAGTTCAATGGCTTCAAGGGCATGACTTCGGAAACCTCGCTGCACGGCGAAGAGATCCAGAAGCTGTATCACATGATCGAATCCGGCGACCTGGACACGGGCGAGGGCAGCGTGAAGTCAGCCGATGTGGTCACCCCCTACGTCGATGAGATCGCCAGCCAGTTCAACTGGGCCCGCCGCGTGAAGGTGGTCTTTGATGGCGGCAACGGCGTCGCCGGACCGGTGATGACGCGCCTGGCTAAGAAGCTGAACATCGATTCCACTGAGCTGTTCTTCGACATGGACGGCAACTTCCCCAACCATCACCCGGACCCGACTGTCGAGAAGAACCTGAAGCATCTCGTCGCCGCCGTGAAGGAGCAGGGCGCGGAACTGGGCATCGCCTTCGATGGTGACTCCGACCGCATCGGCGCCGTCGATGAGCACGGCAACGTCGTCTGGGGCGACATCCTGATGCTGATCTATGGCCGCGAGATCTTGACCCGCAAGCCGGGTGCGACCTTCATTGGCGAAGTGAAGTGCTCGCAGGTGCTCTATGACGAGCTGAAGCGCCTGGGCGGCAACCCGATCATGTACCGTACCGGCCACTCCCTGATCAAGGCCAAGATGAAGGAAGAGCACGCCGAACTCGCCGGCGAAATGTCCGGCCACATGTTCTTTGGCGACCGCTACTACGGCTTCGACGACGCCCTCTACGCCGCCTGCCGCCTGATCGAGATTGTGTCGAACAGTGGCAAGCCGCTTTCGGGTCAAACCGAGATGCTGCCCAAGACGGTGGTGACGCCCGAGATCCGCTTCGACTGCCCGGACGACAAGAAGTTCGAAGTCGTACGCCGCATGGTGGAGCGCTTCAAGAAGACCCACAACGTCGTCGACATCGACGGTGTCCGCGTCCTGTTCGATCACGGCTGGGGCCTGGTCCGCGCGTCCAACACGCAACCGGTGCTGGTGATGCGTTTTGAGGCCACCACGCAGGCGCTGGTGGATCAATACAAAGCCGAAGTCGACCAGGCGTTGGCGGAAGAAACCAAAGCCGTGATGGGCTAACTGATTCGTTTTTTTGTACAGCTATTAAGGAAATTCTCGTTCGACCGATGAGCCCTCTAAGGGCAAAGTTGGATGAGTTTTCTCTTTATTCTCTTGATGCATGCGGGTGGAGCCGACACTGGCGTACGCCCAACTCCCGGCGGGTGTGTGGCCCAGCCGGGAGTGGTGTGCCCCACTCCGCCGCCTGCCGCGCCGGAGCCGGCCAAAGTTGACGCGAAGACCTACTGGGAGGCCAGTGTGTCGCAATCGTCTGACTTGTTCAGCGACGGGAGCACGCCCTGGTATGAGACCCAGGTCCAGATGAACCGCCGCCGCGCCCGCAGCACCATGATCAGCCGGTTCTCCCAGGCCCAGCGGCTGGGGCGGCAGGAGCAGCAGGTGGAAGGCGACTGGTACCCGGTGCTCAACCAGAAGACCTACGCGTACTGAATGCCGGGTTCTCGACGGAGGGCGTTCTGTACCCTCGATACCGCGCCGGGGCGGAGCTATTCCGCGCTCTGCCGGGAGCCTTTGAAACGTCCGCCGGTTACCGGCGGCTGGCTTTCGGTGCGGGGGTGGATATCTACACGATGTCGCTCTCCAAGTACCTGGGTAATTGGTTGATCAGCGGCCGGGGCTACCTGAACCGGGACGAGTTTACCCTGGCGCACTCCACGCAGGTCAGCGTGCGGCGCTACCTGCGCCGAGGGAATGACTTCTGGGGTCTGCGGACGGGCTGGGGCACTATGTCGCCGGAAGTCCGCAACGTGACCGACATCGGCGTGCTCCGGAGCCGGCTGGTGGCGGGTGAGCTGAATCGGGGGATTAACCGTCACTGGCGGATGACGGTGCGGGCGGGCGTCTCGTTTGAGGACCGCCTCCGGCGCACGGGACTGGTTCACTATACGTTGGATGGCGGCTTGTTCTACCGGTTTTGAGCGAAAGAGTGGTCCATGTCCGAATCTGCCGCGACTTTCGCGAGTTCTCCGCCCGTGCAAGTGTATGAACCGAACCTCATGCACCGGCTGGTGCTGGTGAGAATTCTGCTGCGATGCGGGGTTCAGGTTCAGGTGGTGGAAAAGCCGGAGGAGCGCTGGCAAGCGGCCGCTGTTCCTGGCCGGGTGGCCTTTATCGATTGCGACAAAACGCAACCGAGTGGCTATGAGATTGCGGCGGAGATCAAGCGGCTGCGGAGTCCCCAAGAGGCGGGCATTCTGTTGGCGCTTACCTCACGTGTCACCCAAGCGGACCGCAAGGCGCGTAAACGGGCGGGCTTTGATAACTATCTGGAGAAGCCCCTGCGGCTCCAGAAGATGCAGGCCCTTCTGGCCCGCCACGCTCCGCACCTTATCAAGGAGGAGGTGGCCCCCCGATCCATTGCCTCCGTCGATATTCGCGCGCTCCGCGAACTGTGGAGCCTGGTGAACGGTCAACAGAGCCTGGTGCAAGAGATCATCCATGCCTTTGTGGCGGAAGCACCCGCCTTGATCCAGCAGATGCGGCAGGCCGAAGAGGATGGGGATGGTGCCGCAGTGGCCGAAGCGGCTGGCATCCTGAAGGGGCTGAGCGGCACCGTCGGAGCCACGCGCATGGAGGAGCTTTGCGGAATCATCCGCGCGCTGGCTTCGGCTGAAGCACTGGTCAGCGTGGGTGCCATGCTGGGCGAACTCTCGATGGCGTTTGAGCAAACCGGCTGCGACCTGCGCTCGGCGGAGATCACCCTGCTTGCGGGCGAAGAGAGCGACGCTGCGGCTCCCCGGCGGCAGTTGAAGGGTAACCCCACGGTTCTGTTGGCCGAACAGGACACCCTTCTGGCGCGCTTTCTGAGTACGAACCTCCGCGCGGCGGGCATGACTGTGGAGGTGGTGGAAGATGGCCCGGCGGCGCTGGCTCATCTCGCGTCCCAAACGGTGGACTGCCTGGTTGCAGACGCGGGCTTGCCGGGTCTTGATGGCTACCACGTGCTGACGGAAACGCGGCTGCACCCCAAGCGCCAACATCTGCCGGTGCTGATCATCTCGGCGCGGCAACATGAGCAGGAGGCTCTGCGCGCCTTCGAGCTGGGCGCGGATGACTTTGTCGCGCAGCCGCTGAGTCCACTGGAAGTGGTGGCGCGAGTGCGTAGCCTCCTGCGGAGGTCATAGTGCCGCACTCCTCTTCCCGGAGCCGTGCCCTCCTGGTCGCCCCCATTGTCGTGGGCGGCTTGTTGGCCGTGGCCGGTGCCGTGGGCGCGGTGGCCAGCCTCCTTCCTTATCCCGGCGACGGGTGGTGGCGGCTGGCGCAGGCGATGGCGTGGGTAGAACTGGCCCTGGCCCTGGCGCTGATCCCGGTGCTGGTGCTGATCAAGATACGGCGGCAGAAACGGAACCAGAAAGAACGCGCTCGACGCCGGGCGCTTGAAGAAGCCGTCAGCGCGGAAGATCATGCCACCGCCTTGAGCCACGCGCGGCAATGGCCCGAGGAGTTTCTGGAAGTCACACAGGAAGCGGTGGTCTCTCTGCGGGGAATGGCCCGCGATCAGTTCTGGCAACTGGTCACCGAGAGTGGGCCATCAAGATCCTGATCCGGGACTGTGAGGGGCGTCAGAGTGTCAGGGCGTCCCGGGCACTGAATATCCTGGGTTGTCTGGCCGACGGTCCGGGGTGGAACCGGTATTTTGAGGCGTCACTGGACGATCCGTCCGCCTTTGTGCGGGCGGCGGCCCGGGCGGGGCTGCTGCGGCTGGGGTCGCCGGAACAAGGGCTCCGGTTGTTTCAGGACCTCGGGGACGCTCCTTTGTGGGAACGGATTCTTTTCTACCACCATGTGGGCGAGAACCATGAGCTGACGCGAACGTTTCTGACCAGAGCGTTGGGTGGCGATGATGTGATCCAGCTTCGTTTGGCCTTGGAGTTTGTCGGGGCACTCGGGCGATACCTGGATGTTGAGGTCCCGCTGGCGTTGGCCGGGCATCCGGACCTGGAGATCCGGATCAAGTTCTTCAAGGCGTTGCCGTATTTGAGGTTTCGAGGTCCGGTGGGTGAGGCGCTCCGTGGCGGGCTGCGGGATCCGGACTGGCGGGTCCGTTCCATGGACGCCGCGGCCGCGGCTCACCTGCATGAAACCACCGTCACCGAGGACCTTCTCCGGCTGTGCACGGTGTTTTCGCACGCCTCGGAAGCGGCCTATGCCGGCCGGGCCCTGGCCTCATTCGGTGGCGCGTCCGCCCGCCAGATCGAAGCGATTCTTCACCATGCGTCCCCGGAGACTCGGGGCATTGCCGCGGAGTTGATCGAGGAGCAGCGCGGCCGCCGGGTGACTGCCTGATGTCCACGCTGACGCCGATCATCAGCGCCATCATGACGGCCTTTCAATGGGCCGTGCTGGCGTACTTTCTGCTGTTCACCATTCTCTACTTCGCCCTGATTCTGGTGGGCTTCGTCGAGATGTTGAAGCAAGGCGCGCTCCGCCGGGGGCGGCACGATGCCGCGGCGCTGGCGGCCTCCGGCCTCACCCCTCCGGTTTCACTACTGGCGACCGCTTACAACGAGGAACTGACGATCAGGGAAAGTGTCCGCTCCTTGCTTTCCCTCTCCTACCCCGAGATGGAAGTGATCGTCATCAACGATGGTTCCAAGGACAATACGCTGGCGATCCTGGCGCAAGAGTTCCGGCTCTACCGCTCCGCCCGCCAGCCCATCGGACAGATCCCTTGCAAACAGATCCGCGGCATCTACAAATCCATGCTGCCCATCCCGCTGATCGTGGTGGATAAGGTGAATGGCGGCAAGGCGGATGCACTCAACGCGGGGACCAACGTCGCCCGTTATCCGCTGGTGTGTGCGGTGGACGCGGACTCTCTACTGGAACCCGATGCTCTGCTGCGAATGGTGCGGCCGTTTCTCGATGCCCCCGGTGAGGTGCTGGCGGTGGGCGGAATTGTGCGGATCGTGAACGGCTGTAAAGTCTCCTGCGGCCGGGTGCTCGACGTAGACTTGCCGCAGTCCTGGGTGGCGCGCTTCCAGATTGTGGAGTACATGCGCGCCTTTCTGGGAGGGCGGCTGGCCTTCAGTGCCGCCAACGCGCTGTTGATCATCTCGGGTGCCTTTGGATTGTTCGACAAGTCGGCGCTGCTGGCGGTCGGCGGCTGGGACTCCACCACCATTGGCGAGGACATGGAACTGATCGTCCGTCTTCACCGGTGGGCTTGTGAGAACAAGCGCAAGTACCGGATCGTGTTTGAGCCGGACCCTGTTTGCTGGACCGAGGCCCCGGAAAAGCTGCGATCCCTACGCGGTCAGCGCAATCGCTGGCAGCGCGGCACAGTGGAGTCTCTTTGGCGGCACCGGGCGATGATCGGGCGGCCCGGTTACGGAGCGGTTGGCTGGCTGGCCATCCCCTACTTCCTGCTGTTTGAGATCTGCGGGGCCATCCTGGAATCGGTGGGCTATGTGGTGACGGTGGTAGGCGGCCTCACCGGATTGGTGGACCTCCGCCTCACCGGGTTGTTCCTCATTGTGGCGATCTTGAATGGCGTCATCATCTCGGCGGCCTGCGTGGTCCTGGAAGAGCTCTCGACGCAGCGGTATCCGCGTATCCGCAACCTGGTGATCCTGCTGGCGGCGGCGGTCCTTGAAAATCTGGGCTACCGGCAAGTGATTACCTTCTGGCGGCTGCAGGGGCTGATCGATGTAGTCCGCGGAAGCAAGGGCTGGGGCCACATGGAACGCAAGGGCTTTCAGTCCGCACCCACGCCCGCCGCCCACTAAGTGTGGGCGTGGCGCATATCCTGGTAGACACCCATGGTTGGACTGCTTGTCATTTCGCTACTCTGCGCCCAGGACCCCGCGCGGCTGACCTACCACCGCGTCACCAACCCGCGCAGTCCGTCGCCACAACCGCGCGCCGAGGAGACGGAGATCCCGTCGCTGGTGGCGAAGCTGAAACACTCCAGCGATTGGTCAGACCATGCGCGCCCCAAGCTGCACCGCCAATGGGAGCAGATTCTCGGCAAGCTGCAACCCACCGCCGCTGATCGCCAATGGTTCGGCGACTTGCGGCAGGCGCGCATCATCAAGACTGAAGACCGCGGCACGTATGAGCGGATCGAGCTGGAGATACCGCTCGAGCGTGACTTCTTCCAGCCTCACGTGCTGCTGAAGCCCAAAGGCAAAGGCCGCTTCCCGGCCGTCATCGCCTGGACCTCCACCACGCCGGACTATCGCGCGCCGGAGCAGTGGTGGGGCCAGTGGCTGGCCGAGCACGGCTACGTGGTGCTGTGCGGCTGGTCGCACATCCGGAACTATCGCGATGGCTCCAGTTACCGCAATGCCGTGAGTGAGAAGGTCTACCAGCGGTTCGGCCATTGGCTGGGGATGGGCAAGATGGTGCACGATGTGCGCCGGGAGATGGAGTATCTGCGCACGTTGGGCATCGTCGACCGCGAACGCATCGGCTTTATCGGCTTCTCCTTAAGCGCCAAAACCGCGCTCTACGTCGCCGCCTTCGCCCCGGAAATCGCAGCGGTGGTTTCCGTCGACCCGCATATTGCGATCAATGGCGGCACCAACTGGTTCGCGCCCTGGTACCTGGATTGGACCCGCGAATTCCCCGACATCCCCACGCCGCAACACACCGTGCTCAGCCTGCTGGACACCGACCCGCAGCGCCCGGGCCTGGAACACGACCACCACGAGATCCTCGCCCTGGCCGCCCCCAAACCGCTGCTGATCCTGGGCGGCAGCGACACCGAAGACGCGGGCGGCGATTCGGATGACCGCCAAAGCTGGGGCTACGTGAACCGGGCGCTGGAGGTCTACAAGCTTTATGGCGCGGGCCACCGGTTACAGTATGTGCTGACGGGTGAGGGACATAAGCCGAATGGTCCGCTGACGGATGAGGCGTGGCGGACGTTTTTTGAGCGGTGGTTGAAGAAGTAGCACCGCCCCGGAGCGGCCTGGATGAGTGATAGAGCGCGTTGCTATCGCTCATTATTCGATCCATAGTGAGCGATAGGGACAGTTTCTGTTGCTCACGCTCGGGAATCGGTAACCAGCCGAAGACCGCTTGCTCACGCGCGCGGCTCATTAGAATCTGCGCGTTACAGGGCAGTGTGCCGTCAGGCCGCGGGTTTGGCCGCAAACCTAAGGCCGCTTGTAGACCACGCCTTCCTTCATCACAAACACCAGCCGCTCGGTTCCTGTGATGTCCTTCAGCGGATCACCCGGAATCGCCACGATGTCGGCCAGCTTGCCCGGGGTCAGCGTGCCCAGCGTGTCGGAGATGCCGAGCAGCTCGGAGTCCACTGATGTTCCGGCGCGCAGGGCGTCGATGGGCTTCATGCCGAGCGCCACGAGACGGGCGAACTCCCCGGCATTCTTGCCGTGCTCAAATACGGCGGCGTCCGTGCCCAGCGCCACGCGGACGCCCAGGCGGATCGCCTTGGCCGTGGTCTCGTTCATCGAGCTCATGGCCATCCGTGCCTTGCGGGCTTGGCGCGGGTCCAGCTTGTCCAGGTTGGGGCCGAGAAAATCCTGCGTCATCAGCGTCGGCACAAAGTACGTGCCGCGAGCTTTCATCATCTGCAGCGCTTCTTCGTCCAGAAAGCTGCCGTGCTCGATCGAATCGATGCCCGCTTGAATGGCTCGCTTCGCCCCTTGCAGACCGTGGGCGTGCGCGGCGGTCTTTTTGCCCTTGGTGTGCGCCTCATCGACGAGTGCGTTCAACTCCTCTTGCGTCAGTTGAGCGGACTGCACATCGTCGTTCAAGCTCAGCACGCCGCCGGTGGCGCAGACCTTGATCACGTCCGCACCCCACTTCACCTGGGTCCGGACCGCTTTACGGGCCTCATCGGGCGAGTTGATGATGCTGTCTTCGATGCCCGGCTCGGGGAACAGGCCGGGGCGGAAGCTGTTGGTAGGGTCGCAATGGCCGCCGGTGGAGCCCAGGCTTTTGCCTGCGGTCAACATCCGTGGACCCGGCACCACGCCGCGGGCGATGGCGTTGCGCAGGCCGATATCGATCTGGTCCGAGGCTCCTAAATTGCGCACTGTCGTGAAGCCCGCCATCAGCGTCACCCGAGCGTTCTTCGTCGCGTCCAGCGTCTGCTCCGCGACGGTGCGCTGCAGGCCATTAAGAATCCGCTGGGCATTGTTGCTGACGCCACTGAAGTCCATGGTCAGGTGCGTATGCGCATCCATGAAGCCGGGCGAGAGCGTGGCGTCGCCCAAGTCGATCGTCTTGGCCCCAGCGGGAATGGCCGCCTGCGGGCCGACGCCCACGATTTTGCCATCCTGGACCACCACCACGCCCGGCGTCTGGAACGTGTCGGACTTGCCATCAAACAGACGCGCCGCCCGGATCACGATCGGATCCGCCGCCCAAGCCGTGGCCACTAACGCGAGCCCAGTAAGTACTTGTCGAACCATGCCTCATTTTCTTCCATCACATGACGCTGCTGCTTGGGCTTATCGATGCCGTGGCCGAAACCCTTGTAGACCACCAGGCGCGTTTCCACCTTCACATCCTTGAGTGCTTGATAAAGCTCATAGGCGTTGGGCGGCGGTACGCGTTTGTCCAGTTCGCCGTGCTGGATCAGCGTGGGCGTTTTGGCGTTTTTGACGTAGGTGATGGGCGAGGTCTTGCGGTAGATCTCGGGGTCCTCCCAGGGGGTTGCTTTCAGATAGCTGCGGGTGAAGGGGTGGATGTCGGTGTTGACGTAGCAGGTCATCCAATCAGAGATGCCGGCGCCGACGCTGATGGCCTTGAACCGGTCGCTTGCGCAGGTCAGGAAAGCCGAGATGTAGCCGCCCTGGCTCCAGCCCATGGCGCCCACGCGATCCTTG
Source organism: Acidobacteriota bacterium (assembly GCA_026394075.1). Classification (GTDB taxonomy): domain Bacteria; phylum Acidobacteriota; class Terriglobia; order Bryobacterales; family Bryobacteraceae; genus JAPKYZ01. The sequence goes on along the minus strand of JAPKYX010000084.1, from coordinate 5,812 downwards.
TCGACGAAGCCTTTGGCGACCAGTGCATCGACGCCCGAGATCACGTCCCAGGCGTCGCCCACGCCCAGATTGCGGACGTTCAAGGAACGGAACTTTTCGCCGTACCCGGCCGAGCCACGATAGTTGGGCCGCAGCACCAGCGCGCCCTTCTCGACAAAACGCTCGATCGGATAGTAGCGGTCGGCCGTCCATACGGGCGTATCGATGCCGGTGGGTCCGCCGTGGATCACGACGAGGAGGGGGTACTTCTTCTTGGGGTCAAAATCGCGCGGCTTGATGAGGATGCCTTCGATCTGCGCGCCGTCCTGGGACTTCCACTCGACTACTTCACGCGTGGCCAGCTTGAACTGCTTCAACTGCCCGGCTTGATCGCTCAGCTTTGCGGGCGCAAAGTTCTTCAGCGGCGTGGTCCAAACTTCGGCGATCTCGTTCGGACGGCCCTGCGCCCAGGCGGCGGCGCTGCAATCCTTGCTCAAGCTGGCGGCACCGGCGGTGCCCACACGCTCAAAGCTGCCGGTTGCGGGATTGGCACGATAGAGCGCGCTCTGCGTCCGCTCCATGCCGCCAAAGTAGAGCCCGCTGGCACACCACGCGGCGATGCTGGGGTTCTCATCAAACTTCTCGGCGATCCGGCGCGCCATGCCTCCAGTGGCCGGCACGACCATCAAGTGCGTGTTGAGATAGCTGTTCGGCTCGCCTTCGGCCCACGTGTAGGCGATTTGCGTGCTATCCGGCGACCACGTCGGGTTCGACTCCGCGCCCGGCCCCGCCACCAGCTTCCGCACCGCCTTGTTGCCCACTGAGACGACGTAGAGCTCCGTGGTCTCGCGGTGGCTCAAGTCCGGGTCCGCCGGTGCCGAAAACGCAATCTGCTTCCCGTCCGGTGACCATTCAAAGCCCTGCACCGTGAAGCCGCCCTCGGTCAGCCGTGTGGCCTTGCCACCAGCGAGCGGTTGCAGCCACAAGTGCGACAACGTGTAGTCGCCTTCGACAATCTCGAACTCGCCGTACTTGTCCTTGCGCGCTTTCTTGTCCTTGCTCTCCGGGTCCGCGCCGGTGAAGGCGAACTGTTTGCCGTCGGGCGAAAACTCAAAGCTGCCCACCGCCGTCTCGTGCGATGAGACTTCGCGCGCTTCGCCACCTTCGGGTGAGATCAGCTGGATCTGCGTCTTGGAGCCGCGGTCGCTCAGGAAGGCCAGTTGTTTCGAATCGGGTGACCAGGTGGGCGCGGTGGATGACTTCTTGTTCTGCGTCAACTGCCGCCGCCCGCTTCCATCGGCGCGCGCCACCCAGATCTGCGTGATGTAGGCGTTCTGCTCCCAGTCCGTGCCGGTTTCAGTCCACGCCACCCAGCGGCCGTCCGGCGAAATGCGCGCCTGGGCGACGGAACGGATGTTCATCGATTGCTCAATCGACGGCGCTTGAGCGAGCAGTAAGGCGAGTGCAAGGACCATGTGATAGATTGTGCGACATGAGCGTCTCTCGAAGAAAGGCCATCGCCGGGCTATTTGCGGCAACGGGCATCACCGTCACCACCGAGGAGCAATTGGCCGCCGCACAGACCGCGGTCAAGAATGCCCCCGTCTCGCCCAAGGAGGGGCTGAAGGTCACCAAGCTCGAAACCTTCCTGGTGAAGCCCCGCTGGCTGTTCCTGAAGATCCACACCAACGCCGGCATTGTCGGCCTGGGCGAACCCATCACGGAAGGCCGTGCGCTCACCTGCGCCGCCGCGGTGAAGGAAGTGGAGCCGTACCTGATCGGCAAGGACCCGCGCGCCGTCCAGCACCACTGGCAGGCCATCTACCGCCATGCCTTCTACCGCGGCGGCCCCATTCTCACGTCGGCACTCTCGGGTATCGACCAAGCCCTTTGGGACATCAAGGGCAAGGCGCTGGGCATCCCGGTCTATGAGTTTTTCGGCGGCCCCACGCGCAACCGCATCCGCGTCTACGCCCACGCCGGTTCGCCGGAAGTGATGAAGGCGCAGATCGCCAAAGGGTTTAACGCGTTCAAGACCGGCCCCGCTTCGCGCCGGGGCAAGGTGGTGAACGCCTCGGGTGCCGGGCCGTATCCCGGTGGCAACCCGCAGCAGCGCCGCGTCTGGAGCCGCTACATTGAAACTCCGGCCGAAGTGGACTACGCCGCCGAAAAGCTGGCTGAAATGCGCAAGACGGTGGGCGACAACTGCGACATCGGTGTCGACTTCCACGGTCGCATCTCGCCTCCGTTGGCCAAGCTGCTGATGAAGAAGATGGAGGCCTCCAACCCCATGTTCTTTGAAGAAGTCTGCCAAGCCCAGAACCACGACGTGATGGCCGAACTGGCCAAGACCACCCACATCCCAATCGCCACCGGTGAGCGCGTGTTCACCAAGTGGGGTTTCCGCGAAGTACTGGAAAAGGGGGCCGCCGTCATCCTGCAGCCCGACATGTGCCACGCCGGCGGCATCAGCGAAGTCCGCATCATCGCGGGCATGGCCGAGGCCTACTACGCCACCATCGCCCCGCATAACCCGCTGGGCCCCATCTCGCTCGCCAGCGGCGTGCAGCTAGCCGCCTCCATCAACAACTTCCTGATCCAGGAACAAGTCTCGCTTGGCGAAGGCTATCTCAAGAAACCCTTCACTGTTCGTGAAGGCTATCTCGATTTGCCCACCGGTCCGGGTCTGGGCATCGAGCTCGACGAAAACCAGATGGCCGACAAGATCGGACATGACTGGATTAATCCAGAGAGCTACGACGAGGATGACGGGAGCGTGCTGGACTGGTAGTTCCGCGCGAGACGCCCTGGAACTGGTTCACGCCGGCCCGGGAGGAGCAGATCGAGCTCTATCCCGGCGCCGGATGACGACGGAGCGAGCAAAAACTCCAAGTCCGGCGAGCGCAAGGGTGAGTGCGTACAACACAGAAACCGCCAAAAACCAATCGGACGTGAGGTTATACAGGAATGCGGGCAGTAGCACAATCGAGATAGCCAGAATCACATTAGGCAACCGCACTAGTAACCAACCCATCGTTACCCAGAGGGCGGCGGCGCATAGGGGCATTAGCCAGTAGAACGTGTGTTCCCAGGGGCTGCCGCCATGCCCAATGATGTACTCACCCAGCGCGAAGCTCCACACCCACCATTTCACGAGAAGCGAGAACGCCATCAGGGCGAGCAGTACGCTTACGACCCAGGTGACCCATTGACGCTGCGCATCTGGAATATGAAAAGGCACGGATAGTCAGATATTACCTCTCGCGGTGGACGGACATCGGGAGGGCCGCCTTGGTGGCGCAGACTTCAGTCTGCAGCGGGACTAAAGGTCCCGCTGCAGACTAAAGTCCGCGCCACAACTGACGGTCGAGCACTACCACACTCAACCGGCACTCTCTCTCGCCAGAAGGCCCGTCACATTGGCCACCGCAAAGCTGATGCCTTGGAGATTCTGGTTCGGGGGGCGGCCGGGGATGGGGCGGGGGTAGCCGGAGGCGGAGTGGGTGTGGTCGGGGTTGAGGCGGTAGGTTTCGCGGTCTAGGGAGTCATCGAGAGTGACGCCGACCACTCCGGCGAGCGAACCGGGGAGGGCTTCGGCGGGCGAGATCAGGCGGATGCCGCGGGACTGGGCTTGGGCGACACGCTCCAGGAAGGCGTCGCGGTGGGCCTCATTGGTGGTTCCGAGCGACAAATTCACCAACAGCACCGGCTGCGCCAGGCACCAATCGAGGGCTTCGAGCAGAACGCCAATCGAGGTCACTAGCTGCTGGTGGAACACCTTGGCGATGTAGAGCGATGCGCCGGGAGCTTTCTCGCAGATGGCTCCGGCGACGGCGGTGCCGTGGCCCAGGTAGTCGAGGTATCGCTCGGCCGGCTCGCCCGGGACGAAGCAGCGGCCTTCGATGACGCCGGAAACGTGCGGGTGGCGTGGGTTGACGCCGCTATCGATGATGGCCACGCCGACGCTTTTCACCCCGATGCTCACGCGGCGGCTCCTGGTGGGGCGACAATGCGGCCTTGCTGTAGCTCCAGCACTTCGCCCAGGATGGCCCGGGGCTGGTGCGTGATCAGCAGGCCGGTGCGGCCTTTTAGGGCTTCGCGGATGGTGGCCATGACGCCGTCGGCTGTTGCTTCATCGAGCGCGGCGGTGGGTTCATCGAGGATCAGCACGCGCGGGTCCCGCAGCAGGGCGCGGGCGACGGCGATGCGCTGGCGTTCGCCGGCCGAGAGGCCCGTGCCGCGTTCGCCGGCCATCTGGTCGAGCGAGATGGTCAAGGCCGCGGCTGTCGCTGCGGCGGCTATTTCGGCGCGGGTGGCGGCGGGCCGCGAGTAGGCGATGTTTTCGGCGACGGTGGCGTTGAATAGAATCGGCGTCTGCTCGACGACCGCGATCTGCTCGCGCAAGGTGGCGACGGGCCACTGGCGGATCTCTTGCCCATCGACCAGGATCTCGCCGGAGGTGGCGTCGAACAGCCGCACGATCAGGTCGGCAATGGTTGATTTGCCCGCGCCGCTGGGGCCGATGAGCGTGTAGGTCTGGCCCGGCAGGAGGCGGAAGTTTGTCCCCTGCAGCACATGCTCAAAGCGCACGTCGCGGAACTCAACCTCTCCGCGGAAGGGCTCCTGGGGCACGTGCGAGCCGTCGCGGACTTCGATCGGGATCTCAAAAATCTCATGCACGCGCCGCAGGGAGACGGCACCGGTGACCAGGCCGCCGTAGAGCGACATCAGGCTCTGCACCGGGCCCAGCAGGCGGCCATGGTAGGCCAGGAAGGCGATCAGCGCGCCCAGGGTGAGCGTCCCGTCCAGCACCTGACGGCCGCCGATGAGGAAGACGGCCGTGGTGGATAGCGTTACCGCTGTGGCGGGAATGGCTCCGGCCAAAAAGTTGGTCCGCTGCATCCGCAGCAGGGCATCGACAAAGCTCTGGTTCTCTGCTCCGAAGCGCTTGGATTCGCGCGCCTGCGCGTTGGTGAGCACCGTCAGCCGCAGGGCGGTCAAGCTCTCGATGAGAAAGCTGCCGATCGCCGCCGACCGTTCGCGCAGCACCCGCACATGCGCCGCCAGCCGGTTCTGCATCTTGCGGACCAGCCACAGTGTGACGGGCAGGATCGCCACGCCCACCACGAACAGCCAGCCGCTGATGCGGATCATCAGCACCGCCGCGCCCACCAGAAACAGGACGTTCGCCAGCAACGCCAGCAGCGTGTCGGCCGTGACGCGCTGCACTTCCGCAATGTCGTTGGTCAATCGCGACACAAAATCGCCCAGCCGCGTTTTGGCGTGATGGCGTGGCGAGATCTGTTGCAAGTGCTGGTACATGTCCAGGCGCATGGCAAACAGCACCGCCGCCGAAACGCGCACGTAGGCGTAGCTGGAGGCGATGTTCAACACAAAGCCCACCACCGTCATGCCCGCCATCCAGGCGGCGGTTTCGAGCAGCGCGCGCATGTCCTGCGCGAGGAGGCCCTTGTCGATGAGGCGTTGATTCAGCAGCGGCACCGCCAGGCTGGCGGCGGTGGAGAACAGGCTGAGCAGAATGATGAAGGCCAACGCTCCACGGTGCGGCGCCAGATACGGCAGCACGCGCCGGTATTCGCGGAGTTGGGCTTCAGGCGGCTTGGGGGAAGCGGGTGTCAAAAAAGTTTAGCCCCAAGCGTCAGCGTGGGGCTGTTTCCATTTACGATATAACGCTTTTGCGAACGACGGAACGTTTGCCGGGTGCGGAAGAAGCCCCAAGCTGACGCATGGGGCTAAACCGAACATCACAGGCGCAGCGGGCTAGTTCATGACCGGAATCAGCGACGTCGTCATGTCGGCGGCGATGTCGACA
>JAPKYX010000169.1 GCA_026394075.1 Acidobacteriota bacterium | reverse complement strand
AAATTGAGCGAAACTGTTACGTTTTTTGCTTCAGCGTGGCGCGCGGCATTGTTTAGGCACTCTTGGGCCAGCCGGTACACCACCAACTCCAACTTTTCTGGCAAGCGCGGCAGGTCACTGACCTGCATCGACACCTGGGCCGGCTGCACCCAACGCAGGCGGGAAGACAACTGCCGCACGGCGGGCGCCAGACCCAACTTGGTCAGCACTTCCGGGCTCAATGCGCTCAAGATCCGGCGAATCTCGTTGACGACGTGTTCGGTCATCTGACGGGCTTCGCGCGCGCGGTCCCGGGTTGGGCCGTCCAGTGCCTGCTCCAGCATCTCCAAGCTCAGCCGGATCACCAGCAGGGACTGGCCGGCCTCGTCATGCAGCTCCTGGCTGATGCGGCGGCGCTCCCGTTCGGCCACCTCAGTGAGTGTTCCCGCCAACCGGCGCGACTGCTCTTCCCGGCGGGCCTTCTCACCCGCCGCCAGACAGCGCTCCGCGGCAATCCGCAACACGGCCAGCTCGCGGGGCAGCCAAGGGTAAGGTTTGTCGAATCGCAGCTCAATCAGTCCCTCATGATTGAGCGGGACTGACCACGTGGTGACTTCGCCCGTTTCGCACTTCGGGCGCGATGAACTAACGGGTTGCGGATAACGGATCGAGACCGAGTTGGCGCGCGCGTAAGTCTGCAGGGCCGCCTCAAAGCACCGCAACGTTTCGGCCAACCCGGCAGATTCCAGCTCCGCCCGGAACAGCTCTTCAAACAGCGCTACCTCGGCCTCGCGCACTTGGACGTAGCTGCGCGTCAGGATCAGTTCGATGGTCCGGACCTGTTCGGCGGGCACGCGCTTGCTGAGCCACGCCACCACGTCAGCCACGGTCGCCCCCAGCTTGGCTAGCCGGCGGCTGTTGTACTCGGTTTGTTCTTGTAGGGCAGGATCCGCTGACAGCAGTTGCAGCGGCTTGCGCCAGGAGGCCTTCACAAGAAAAGTATCGGCGCGGGTAAGGATTCCCTTTAGCCGAAATCAGGCAGGCTTAAGGTGAGCTCAGGTATACGCCCGGCGCGGAGGACTGCTGACTAGGGAACCGCGCCCTCGGGCCGCAGTAGTTCCACCACTTCCGCCTGGGAGTTAGCCAGCGCCACGTCAAGCGCCGTTTGCCCCGCTTTGTTGCGCTTCCCCAGATCAGCCCTGCGTTCCACCAACAGTTCCACCAAATCGCGCCGGCCCCAACTGGCGGCGTGATGCAGCGGCGTTGCGCCTGATTCCTGGTCAACGGCGTTGATGTTGGCACCTTGCGCGATCAACAGCTCCGCTACCGCCCGCTTGCCAGCCAAAGCCGCATCGTGCAGGGCGGTGGCCCCGGCAGCATTGCGGGCATCCACCTTCGCCCCGGCCTTGATCAACAACTCCGCAATGTCGCGGTGGCCTTTCAACGCGGCGTCGTGCAGCAGGGTGCCACCGCTGGCCGTGCGGGCGTTTGCGTCGGCCCCCTTGTCCAGCAGCAAGGCCACAATGTCGCCTTGCCCCCTCATCACTGCCTCCGCCAACTGGCGCGAACCGCTTTGCTCCGGACCCGTAAACTTGGCCCCCCGCTGCAGCAACAGATCGATGACGCGCGTGTGCTTGTGGCGGATCGCCTCATCCAGCGCCGTAACGCCGGAGTTGTCGCGCGCTTCCAGTTCGGCCCCGGCCGCAAGCAACAGTTCAGCCACCTCCAGATGACCCTTTACCGCGGCCTCATGCAGCGGAGTCACTCCGGAATCTTTATTTCGGTTGCGAGCATTGGCCCCCTTGGCCAGCAACAGCCGGGCCACTTCCGTCTGCCCCTTCCAGGCCGCTTCGTCCATGGGCGTGGAGCCTTGCGTATCGGTCGAATTGACGTCGCTGCCGCGGGCGATCAGCAACTCGGCGATCTCCTTGTGGCCGCGACTGGCCGCCAGATGCAGAGCAGTTGAACCAGACCGGTAGCGGACCTTGACGTCAGCCCCTTTGTCGAGCAATATCTTCACGATCTCGACGTGGTTGGTGAGAATGGCGTAATGCAGCGGCGTGGAGCCGCCTTCAGAATGTGCGGCGTTGGGGTCGGCACCGGCGGCAATCAGAATCCAGGCCAGATTGGAATCGCCATTCCAGGCCGCCTCATGCAGTGCGGTGCCGCCGAGGGCGTCGCGCTCGTTAACCGGCGCTCCCGCTTCCAGCAGAGCTTTCACCTTGGCGGCATCGCCCGCGCGGACAGCCTGATGCAGCTCACCCGCGGTGACGCTCCATCCCAGCAACGCGGCGAACAACAACTTCACGGCATGCCTCAATTCAGCTATCCCTTGCCTATGCTTCGGCCGCTCAGGGCCGGGGCTTTTCGGCGATCAGCCGGTCTACCACCGCCGACAGCTCTTCCAGTGTCTGCATCGTGTTCTCACTGCCCCAATCCTCGCGGATCTGGCCGGCGCCATCGATGACGAAGACGTGCGGCAGCTCGATGCGGGGACGTGCGGGAGAGACCTTCAAGTAGGAGGCCGCCACTTGCCCGCAGTCAAACAAGATGGGGTTCGAGATTTTCTCGGCCTCCATGAAAGCCTTTACCGTATTCAGATTGTCCGGCGGCAGCGCGATACCCAAAACGGCGATCTTGTCGCCGTACTTCTGCTGGGCCTTGGCTAGAAGCTTGGCGGTGTACTTGCAGACGGGACAGTCGGACTTCATCAACTCGATGATCAGCACGCGACCGCGATAGTCCTGCGGATCGTGCTGCTTCAAGTTGACGTCAGGCAGGGAGAAACCCGGCGCGCGGCGGCCCGATAGCTCCCCCGCCGGCAGCCCGAGACTCAGCGCAAGTGCCACCCCCAGGTGAACCCAGTGCTTCATGCCCTTACCCTATCATGGCCGCCAGCGACTGCTCATACGGGGCCCGCGCCACACCCTTTTCGGTGATGACCGCCGTCACGTAACGGTTGGGCGTCACATCGAAGGCCGGGTTGCGAACGGCGATGCCCGGCGGGGCGACGCCCGGCGTAAACATGTCGGTCACCTCAATGGCGGCCCGTTCCTCGATCGGAATCTCGGCACCCGACTTCAGGCTTAAGTCGAGCGTGGAAACCGGCGCGGCCACATAGAACGGCACGCCATTTTCCTTGGCCAGCACGGCCACGGAATAGGTGCCGATCTTGTTGGCCACATCCCCATTGGCGGCGATACGGTCCGCACCCACGACGACGCAGCCAATCTGCCCTTTGGCGAGGAAATAGCCCGCCATGTTGTCGGTGATCAGCGTCGTCGGGATGCCGTCCTGTTGCAGTTCCCAGGCGGTCAGGCGGGCACCTTGCAGGAAGGGCCGGGTCTCATCGGCGTAGACGTCGATGTTCTTGCCTGCGGCAAAGGCAGCGCGAATCACGCCCAGAGCGGTGCCGTAACCGGCCGTGGCCAAGGCCCCGGCGTTGCAGTGCGTCAGCACGGTCTTGCCGGCGGGCACCAGCGGTTCACCGTGCGCGCCAATGGCCTTGTTGATGGCGATATCTTCGGCGTAGACCAGCTGCGCTTCGCGCACCAGTGCCGCGCGGATCTCGTCCACCGGGGTACCGGCCAGTGAAGCATAGAGCCGCCGCATCCGTTCGATGCCCCAGAAGAGGTTCACCGCTGTCGGCCGCGTGGCGGCCAGCGTGTCGCAGATCACGGGGAACTCCGCCGCCAGATCCGCCGCATCCAGCGCACCACGAGCCACGCCCATGGCGGCGGCCACGCCAATGGCGGGCGCTCCACGGATGATCATGTCCTTGATCCCCGTCGCGACTTCCTGATAAGTGCGGCAGGTGACAAACACCTGCTCGCGCGGCAGGCGGGTTTGGTCGATCATGACGACGCCCGCATCGGTCCACTGAATTGTCTCAACCATGCAAAAGGTTCTTCCCCATTAAGTATCCGGTCAGCAGCAACCCATTGTAGGTGGCATGCATCACGGTGGATGCGAAAACTGAATCTAGCTTGTACCGCACGGCTCCAAAAGCCGCCCCGGCCACCACGATCAAGGCCACATTGGGCCAGGAGTTCTTCAACTGTTCGGCATGCAACAACCCGAACGATAGGGCCGTCAGCGCAATTCCGGCTACTGCACCGAAACTCCGCGTCAGCAACGGCTGCGCTAAGCCGCGAAAGAACAATTCTTCCGCCAACGGGCCCACGCCGACCACCGCGACGGCCGTCAAGGGAACCATCTTCGGATCATTCAGCAAGGCCCGCAGCGGCGTATCGACATCGGGCAAGTGGGCCAGTTGTCCCACGACGATCGCCAGCACCATCAGCGCGACACCCAACTGGACGCCCACTGCCGCCAGCCGCGCGGCCGGCTGCCATCCGAGGGAGCGCCAGAACGGCTGCCCGTACTTGAGCCGGAAGAAGCCGGCCAGCAGGCCGAACCAGACGCCGTAGCCCAGCACCTGCCCCAGCAGGAGCCCGCCCGGCAAGCGGCGCGTGGCTAAAGTGGCCGCGATCGACAAGGCGGCATAGCTGAGGATCGCAAACGCCAAGTCTCCATAGCTCCAGAACGGCTGCCCCGAAGCGGGCGAGTCCAGCTCAAGGGGCGGATCGGAGAATGGGGCGTCAGTTTCACTCATGCCGCTTAAGACCCAGAGGCCGCGTCGCGTTCCATCAGTGCCGCGGCCAGCAAGGGAATCATGATCTCGTGATGTCCGGTCAATGAATAGCCCTGGCCTCCAGCGCCCGAGTGCGGGCGCTTCACCACGTTGGTGACGGGCCGGTAGTGCTGCAGGAAATCGAAGTTGACGGTGGTGAAGTTCTTGAGGTCGTGCCCCAGATTGCGCACCACGCTGACCGCCTTCAGGAACACCTCCGGCAGCAGCACGGCGGAGCCGACATTCAGGTAGACGCCGCCGCCATCTAGTTCCTGCACCAGCGAACAGAATAGGCGGAAGTCCAGGTGCGTCGTCGTGCCAATGGCCGCGCCATCGGCTTCAGGGAAGGTGTGCGGCGTGTCCGTACCGACGGCCACATGCACCGTCACCGGAACCTGCGCGGCGTAGGTCTGCCCCACCAGGCTCTGCTCAAAACCGGGGCGGTCTGAAAATCGTTGCAGCCGCGCTCCCAGAGCCTCACCCATGCCGAGGCCGGCGCGCGCCCCGTCGCTGATCGCGCCATTCATCTCCTGCCCGGTTTCACCAGCGGAGCCGAAGCGGCCATCAGGCAGAACGCTCTCGACATCCTCACTGGTCCAGCCAGCCAGAGCAATCTCAAAATCGTGGATCGAGGCCGCGCCATTCATGGCGAACGCCGTGGCATAGCCGTTCCGCATCAGGTGCAGCAACGTGGGGGCCAAGCCGCACTTGATGACGTGTCCGCCCAGACCCCAGATGATCGCGCGGCGCTTGGCCTTGGCTTCTACCAGCCGGTCGATGACGGCGCGCAGAGAGTCAGCCGCCAGGATCTTGGGCAGCGCATCGATCAACGCCGAAACACCGCCCTGCGTTTGGGGTACCGTGGCGAAATGTTCCAGCTGCACCTTGCCGCCGCGCTCATAGAGCGACACGGTTTTCAGGCCTTCAAACGAGAGCGGTTGTTGCTTGTAGTGGCTCACTTCAATCTCACTTCAGTATCTTGCGCAGCGCGGCGGCGGTGTGGCTTTTCTTGCTTTTCAGGATGTGCTCCGGCGTGCCGGTGGCGATGATCTGGCCGCCGCCTTCACCGCCTTCCGGCCCCAGGTCGATCACCCAGTCCGCGCACTTGATGATGTCCAGCTGGTGTTCGATCACCAGCACCGTGTTGCCCAGGTCCACCAGCTTCTGGATGACGTCCAGCAGCTTGCGCACGTCGTCGAAATGGAGGCCGGTAGTGGGTTCGTCCAGGATGTAGAAGGTCTTGCCCGTTTGCCGCCGCGAGAGTTCCTTGGCCAGCTTGATGCGTTGCGCTTCGCCGCCGGACAGCGTGGTGGAGGACTGGCCCAAGTGCAGATAACCCAGGCCGACATCGACCAGCGTTTGCAGCTTGGGATAGATCGACGGGATGCTCTTCAGTATCTCCGCCGCGTCCTCCACGGTGGTGCCCAGCAGGTCGGAGATGGAGAGGCCCTTAAACTTCACCTGCAACGTTTCGTGGTTGTAGCGCCGCCCGCGGCAGACGTCGCAAGTGACAAAGACGTCCGGCAGAAAGTTCATCTCGATCCGCTTCAATCCATCGCCCTGGCAGGCTTCGCAACGGCCACCCTTGACGTTGAAGCTGAAGCGGCCCATTTTGTAGCCGCGCTCGCGCGCCTCCGGCAGCATGGCGTAGAGGTCACGGATCGGCGTGAAGGTTCCGGTATAGGTGGCGGGGTTGGAGCGGGGCGTGCGGCCAATGGCCGATTGGTCGATCTCAATCACCTTGTCGACAAATTCCAGCCCTGTGATGGAATCATGCGCGCCAGGCGCGGCCTTTGAACCATAGACATGCTGCGCCAGCGCGCGGTACAGAATATCGTTCACCAGCGTCGACTTGCCGGACCCCGAAACGCCCGTCACCACCACCAGCATGCCCAGCGGAATCTCGGCATCGACATCGCGCAAGTTGTGTTCGCGCGCGCCCCGCACCACCAGCTTTTGCCCGTTGCCCGCCCGGCGCACCCGCGGCACGGGGATCTCCACCTTGCCTGACAGGTACTGGCCAGTCAGCGAGTTGGGGTTGGCGCGGATTTGCGCGGGCGTACCGCTGGCCACCACTTCGCCACCCAGGCGGCCGGCACCCGGGCCGAGATCGACGACGTAATCGGCGCGGTCAATCGTGTCGGCATCGTGTTCCACCACCAGCACGGTGTTGCCAAGATCTCGCAACTGCGTCAGGGTGTCGAGCAACCGGTCGTTGTCGCGCGGATGCAGACCGATCGATGGTTCATCCAGCACATACAGCACGCCTCGCAGCTTGGAGCCGATCTGCGTCGCCAGGCGAATGCGCTGCGCCTCGCCGCCCGACAGTGACTGGGCGGACCGGCCCAGCGACAGGTACTGCAAACCCACCGCATCGAGAAACTGGAGGCGGTTCTTGATTTCATCCAGCACGCGGCCGGCAATCTGGTGCTCCCGGTCGGTCAGTTTCCAGTCGCGCGCCAGCGCCAACGCTCGACCCAGCGACATGCCCGTGAAGTCCGCAATACTGAGCTCCCGCACCTTTACCGCCAGCGACGCCGGCTGCAGGCGGTGCCCGTGGCAAGTGACGCACGCGGTGGCCGTCATGTAGTCCGACAGCCATTCCCGATACCCGGCGCCGTTGCCTTCGTAGGCCTCTTGCAGCGTCGCGATGATGCCGGGAAACTTGCCTTGGCCGTTCAGCAGAATCTCTTGTTGTTTGGCGGGCAAGCTGGCAAATGGCTGCGCAATGTCGATGTTCAGCTTCCAGGAAGCTTCCGCCAGGCGCTGGCCCATCGTGTTCGAACTGGCACCCGGACCCAGGCCGCCATCCAGCAACGGGCGGGAGGGATCGACAATGATCTTGTCCGGATCAAACGACCAGCGGCTGCCCAGGCCATGGCAGGTTTCGCAAGCCCCATAAGGCGAGTTGAACGAGAACGACCGCGGCTCAATCACCGGCACGCTGGAGCCGCAGTTGGGGCACGCCAGCTTCTGCGAATAGAGGCTCTCCGGCTCACCGGCGCGGCTGACCACCACCACCGTCACCAAGCCATCGGCCATCTTGGTGGCCGTCTCAATCGACGCTTCCAGGCGCTTCTCGACGCCCTCCTTCACCACCAGCCGGTCGATCACCACGTCGATCGTGTGGTTCTTGCGCTTGTCGAGCTGGATATCCTCTTCCAGGCCCCGCAGCTCGCCATCAATGCGAGCGCGGACAAAGCCCTGCCGGGCCAGCTTCTCCAGTTCCTTTTTGTATTCGCCTTTGCGTCCACGGGCGATGGGGGCCAGAATCATCAACCGCTGATCCTGCTCGCGGCCCAGAATCAGTTCGACAATCTGCGCCGTGGTCTGCCGGGTGATGGGGATGGCGCAATTGGGGCAGTGGGGCACGCCAATCGAGGAATAGAGCAGCCGGAGATAATCGTAGATCTCCGTGATGGTGCCCACGGTGGAGCGCGGGCTGCGGGACGTGGTCTTCTGCTCAATCGAGATGGCCGGTGACAGACCGTCAATCGAATCCACTTCGGGCCGTTCCATCTGGTCCAGAAACTGGCGCGCATAGGGGGAGAGAGTCTCCACGTAGCGACGCTGGCCTTCGGCGTAGATGGTGTCAAACGCCAGCGACGACTTCCCCGAGCCACTCAACCCCGTGATCACGGTGAAGGAGTTGCGTGGAATCTCAACGTCGATGTTTTTCAGATTGTGCTGGCGGGCGCCATGCACAGTGATACGGTCGAGCATGAAGGGGGAACAGCCTTATTGTCCCATGCTTCGGAACCCCGCATGCAGGGGCGAACAGAAAGCAAAGCCTTACGGCTTCACCTTGGCCAGATAGATCGACGTCTTGCCTTCGTGGCTGGAATAGTAGCTAACCCAGATCAGCCCCTTGTGCCAGACCATTCCGGCGTAGCTGGAATCACCGTTGGAGGGCAGTTTGGCGAACTCGGTCAACGTGCCCTGTTCGGCATTCAGCCAGCACAGCGATGTGCGCGTGGTGCCGTCGTACAACCGGACCGCGGCCACCAGTCGTCCATCCGGCAGGGCGATGAAGTTGGGGCCACCGGCGCGGACGTTCAATTCCTTCCAGGTCCAGTCCCGATACGGGGCCTTGGCGCTGCCCAACATCGCGTTGCCCATCTGGCCATTCACCGGATCCCGCCGCAGCAGGGCCAGCGCGGAGCCATCCTTGCCGAAGCGAATGGCGGACTCATTCGGGTAGCCGGGCACCTTCAAGTCAGCCACCAGTGTTTCGAACTTGGCACCGGTAAAGCGGTAGAGCCGGACGCCGCGCGCGGCTGCTTGAGTGCGGTAGCCAATGCCAAACGCTTCACGGCCACGCCAAGTGCTGCGCCACAGCCAGTAGTTCAAGTCGCCGATCGGTTCGCCTTTGGCCACTGGGCCGGGCTTTTCGGGCAAGGTCCACCGCAGGGTCTGGTGACCGGAGGAACGCGCGGCAGCGGCCATCACCTGCAACTGGCCCGTGGGGGTGATGCTGAGCTTGGGGTCCCGCAGATCATCGCCCGGTTGCTCGATGAGAGTGAACGATTCCCACTTGGTGCCGTTCTTGGACCGCAGGACGCGGATCTTGCCGTCGCCTGAGACGTGCGCGGCCCCTTCGCGAAACGTGCAGAACCAACGGTTGTTGTGACGCACCAGATCAGTGAAGGCGTTGTGCGGCGCCTCATCCCAGATCTTTTTCACGTCCACCACCGTCTGCGCCAGTGCCGGTGTCGCGGCCAACAAGGCGGCCGTCATCCAAATTCCGAATCGAAGCATTCGCCTGAATTTTACCGTTACCGTGCCCCGCGATGATGGCAGCTGCATTTCACGGCTCAGATTTTGTGGATGATAGGGAGCATGGCCCAGCTCTTCGCCGGCACATCCGGCTTCGCCTACGCGGCATGGAAGCCCCTGTTCTACCCGGAAAAGCTAGCGGCCAAGAAGTTCCTCAGCCACTATGCGACGCGGCTGAATGCGGTGGAAGTGAACTACACATTCCGCCGGCTACCGTCGGCCTCAACACTGGAAGGCTGGTTGGCCGAGACGCCGCCCCATTTCAAGTTTTCGCTGAAGGCCCACCAGAAGATCACCCACTTTCAGCGCCTGACCCGGAGCGAGTTCACGGCGGTCTTCTTCAAATCGATGGACGTGTTGCGGGTGCAGAAGCGGCTGGGCCCGGTGCTGTTCCAGTTGCCGCCCAACCTGGCCTGCGACCTGGCCAAGTTTGAGGACTTCCTGCAGGACGTGCCCGAGGATGTGCCCTGCGCGTTTGAGTTCCGCCACAAGAGCTGGTTTACCGAAGAGGTCTATCGGCTGCTCGAGCAGCGGCGCTTGGCGCTGTGCCTGGCCGAATCCGACAAGCTGGTGGTGCCGGATCGGGTGACGGCAGATTACGTCTATTTCCGGCTGCGGAAAAGCGAGTACTCGGCTGACGAGCGCCAGGAGATCGGCCGCCGCGCGGGCGAGTTGGTGGCCGCGGGCAAGGACGTCTTCCTCTACTTCAAGCATGAAGAAGACCCGGCCGGGGCGCTCTACGCGGAAGAACTGCTACACGGCCAGCAGCACGCCACGGGCGGGTGAGCCGGTAAGCTGCGCGATGGCGTAGACGTACCACTGCAACTGCCGCACGTAGCGGCTTTCGCTGGCGTCGTCGGTCTTGAAGTCCACCACGGTCCAGGTGGTGCCGTCGAAGAAAGCCAGATCCACCACGCCATCGAGCATGCGGCCATCGGGCAGAGGCAGCGTCACCGGAGCCTCACGAAGCGTGCGCTGGGCACGGGCCGCTGCCTGCATCAGGGGATGGGCGTGCGCCGCGTGGACAGCGGCAGTGGCCGCCTCCAGTTCCTCTTCTGATGCGCCCAGCGTGCGCGCGTGCAGTTCCAGCCGTCCATCGCACAGCGCGGCATGCACCAAGCGGCCGAAGCGCCGCCCGCCCGCCCGCAACAAGGGCCGGTCGAGCGTGACCACCTCCACCGGCGGCAACTCCGGCGCAGCCTCGGCATCGACACTAGGCAGGAAGATGGTGCGGCCGGCCGCGACGCCCGCCGCCAGCATCAGCCCCCGGGCCTCGCGCCACTGCTGGTAGGCCAGGTGGCTGACGGCGGCCACTTCGGCGGCCGCGCCTTTATCGGTGAGCAGGTCCTCGTCCTTCAAGCCCATGCGCGGCGCTACGTCCAACCGCAGTTCGTCCAGGTTGGCCCACTCCAGATGAGTCTTGCCCGGCCGCGCCTGGCTGATGGCATGGTGCAGGGGCGACAGCCAGCCATCCACTTCCTCACCCTTGATGGACGGCACCACCAGCAGGTCACGGGCACGGGTAGCGGCCACGTAGGCCACACGGATCCCTTCAGACCGCTCACGCTCCAGTTCCTCCGGCTCATGGTCAATCAACTCCCAGGGCGCGCACCCCATCAGCCGCAACGCGCACATCCGCTGCTGGCTGTTGATGTGGCGCTCCGGCTCCTTGGCCGCCAGATTGGCCGTGATGTCACCCAGGATCACCACCGGGAACTCCAGCCCCTTGGCCTGATGCACGGTCATCAGCCGGACACCATCGGCACCTTCTTCGATCACGGGTGCCTCGGAGGTCTCGCCTTTTGAGGACTGTGCCTCAAGCTCTTCCACAAACCCACGGAAAGAGGTGCCGCCGCTCGATTCGTACTGACGCGCCAAGTCCGCCACGCGGTAGACATTGGCCAGCACCTGATGCCCCGCCGGGCGCATGGCGAAAGCGGCGTGCGCGCGCACGGCATCGAGCAAAGCGCCCACGGTATCCGCGGCGGGCCGCTGATTGCGCTGGCGATGGAGCCCACCCAGCAGCGCCAGCGCCTCGGCAATGGGCGCGAACTCCTCAGCGCTGGATGGAGCGTCCCTGAAGGGATGCAGCCGGCCGCCGGACAACCGGTACTTAAGCAGCGTCGAATCTGGAATCGCGAACAGTGAACCCTTCAGCGTGGCAAAGACGCTCAGCTCATCGTCGGGCCACTCAATGGACGTCAGCGCAGACCGCAGCGTCTCTACCTCTTCCCGATGGTGGAAGGATTTGGAGCCCACCAGCACGTGGCGAATGCCGCGCGATTCCAGGCCCTGCGTGTAGTCGCGCGAGAGGTCCCGGCCAAAGTTCACGAGGCGCCGGAAGAGTATGCAGATGTGCTTGGCCTTCAGCGGTACCCAGTCTTCCTCGGCACGGCCCGGCAGGCGCTCCCGCACCTGATAGCCGCTCTTCGTCACCAGCCATTCGACGTAAGCGGCCACGGCATCGGGCAATGATTCATTGATGGCCGCTTTGGTGACATAGCCACTTTTGCCCAGGGGCCGAGGTACCGGGAGTGCCACGATCGAAGGCTGTGAGTGCAATGGCTGATGCTCCGGCACCAGTGCAATGTAGCCCGCTTGTCCGGTCCGCTCATCCGCCCGCATCACTGGTTCAAAGGCGGCATTCACCAGTTCTTGAATCGGTGACACCGCGCGGAAGCTGCGCGACAGAAAGACCACGCGCGCGCCTTCGTCCTCCAGCTTGCGGCGGACCTCGTGATAGAAAACGACGTCAGCCCGGCGGAACTTGTAGATGGACTGCTTGGGGTCGCCCACAATAAACAACTTCCCGGGCGAGGCGAGCGACAACAGCAGTTCCGCCTGCAACGGATCCGTGTCCTGAAACTCGTCGATGAACAGGTGCGTAAAGCGGCTCTGCAGATGCACGCGGACGGCCGCGTTGTCGCGCACCAGGTTCCGCGCCCGGATCAGCAGATCGAGAAAATCCAGCCGCCCGGTCCGCCGCTTCAATTCGTTGTAGCGGTCGATCAGCGTCAGCATCTCCTCGCGCAGGCTGACGGCCAGATCCGCATCGGCGCGTTGGCGGAACTGCTTCAGCGCCAACTGCAGCTCCTCCACGCCCTTGCGCTTCAGATCATTGAGATCCATCAGCAGCTTCAGCAGCAGAGCTTCCAGCGCATCGTGATCGCGCACCTCCACCTCTTCATGCCGCTCCACCCATTGGGCGAACTGCTTGAGTGGCGCAAAGCGTGTCCCCACCCGCGTGGCCGCTTCCACCATCCTCGCCGTCAACTCGTCAATCTCCTGGTTGCGGTGCCATTCCAGGCGCAACCAATCGGCCGGATAGTCGCGCCATTCAAGCAATTGCTTGGCGGCAAAGCGGAGCCGCTCCGTGGGCGTGTTGGTGCTCCAACCGGGAATGGGCCGGATCAGGGCGCGGCGCAGGGCGGGCGATGGCGCATTCAGCTGTTGCTGGAACCAGCCGCGAAAGGCCCGTTCGAACAGGCGCTCCTGGCTGGCGGGGTCGAGCTCCTGAAAGCCGGGATCAACGCACGCCTCCACCGGTCGCTCCCGCAGGATTTGCCCGCAGAAGGCGTGGATGGTGCCGATAGACGCCTCTTCCAGGTGCTTCAGCGCCTCTTCCAAGGCGGCGGTGGGAGCGGCCCGCAGCCGGGCGTCGATCTCGGAGCGGAGGCGTAGCTTCAGCTCACCGGCGGCCTTGTTGGTGAACGTGACGGCGGCGATGTTGTCCACCTTCGCGTGGCCGTTCTCCAGCAGCGCGACGATGCGCCGCACCAGCTCCGTCGTCTTGCCCGTTCCCGCTGCTGCCTCGACCACCAGGCTTTCATTCAGAGAGCTGCGGATCAGCTCCCGCGCCTCCGCATCGCTGACCACCGCGGCCGAGGGGCGTCCCATCATGATCGAGACTACTTTCGGCGATGTCATGGCAAGGCCCGCAATGCGAACAGCGGCATCAGCTGATCGGTCTGCTTGCGCAGCACGCGCTTTTCTTCATAGGGCCCGCAGACCATCCGGTAGTCACAATGTTCGCAAGCGCCTTGATCGGGCGCGGCCGGCAGAAAGCCTTTGGCGATCGACTCGTCGATGATCCGCAGCACCTCCGTGGCATGGTGGCGCGATGTGTCGGTGAGCCGGATCTCGGTTTCCTGATAGCCACCGCGTTGCGTGGCATAAGAGAGGCGGCCCATCTCGACCGTCCGCTTCATCGCTTCTTCAAGCGCCGCGGCATACAGCACCGGTTGCAGCACGCGGCCCTTCCCGACAAAGGCCGGACGCTCAGCGGGAGGCTTGCCGGTCTTGTGATCGGTGACGCGCAGCGTCCCGCGATCACGGTGTTCCTCCACCAGGTCGATGCGGCCATGCAACTGCGCACCCAGGACGGTTTGCTCGAAACTGAACTCTGATTTGAGCGGCACCCACTCCGGCTGATACGACATCTCCCGCAGCCAGCCACGCAGATCGGTCCGCAGATCTTCCACTTCACTTTCCCAGACCCGTGGAATGGCGGGCGCCAGGTCTTCGGCATACTGCGCGGCCGTCGCATTCAACACCTCGTCCATCTCGTCCAGCAGTTCCGGCAAGGGGCGGACTTGCCAGGGTGACAACTTCTCAAAGAAGCGTCGCTGCACTTCGTGGAACAGGGTGCCGCGCGTCAGCGGGTCCATTTGCTCAATGGCCACGGGTTGCTCACGCGGAGCCAACCGGTGGATGGCCCGGAGCAGGAAATGATACGGGCAGGAGGCAAACGTCTGTAGCGCCGTCGCCGAATAAGGACGAGCCGCTAAGCGGTGCGCGGCCAGTTCCGGCAAGGATTCGATCAGCCCATCTTCCCCATACCATTTGCTCCGCCAACGCCTTCCCCGGGAGCGCATGGACCGCACGAGCGTGGGGCTGGCAGCGATCAAGTAGTGCGCGGCCCCAGGCGTGGGCCGCTGTGCCTGCTGGCCCAGGATGGCGAGATCATACTCGGCGTCATCAATCGCCAGTGTCGGCTCAGCGGGTGCGGGCCAGCCCAGCCGCGCCGCGGCGGAAGCCCGCGCGGCTTCTTCGAACTCACGCAGTCCGGGCAGGTGCCCCGTCGCAGCGCGGAGCACCTCCAGCGCATAGAACGACGGCACCCGGGGCCGGGATTGTCCGGTGTCCATCGTGGGATAGGAAACCACCAGCCGGTCACCCGCCGCCGCCGCGATCCGCAACAGCAGACGCTCCCTCGCAATCCGCGTGGACTGCACCGCCAGCCCCAGCGGTTCCCGAGCTGTATCAAGCAGTAGTGGGTCTTCCTGGGCGCGCCGGGGGAACAAACCTTCGGCCAGCCCCGGCAGATAGACCACCTCAAATGCCCGCCCGCGCGCTTCCTCAATTGTGCCGACAAACACCTGACCGAAGCGGCGCGGCGGCGGCTCAACCCGCAGCAGCCCCAGCCGTTCGCTCAACACGTTCTGGACTTCCTCCAGCGTCACCGGGCCGATGTCGCGCATCGGCTCCAGCTCTTCCAGCAGCGCATCGACGGCATCGGTGGACCGCAAGGCGGCGCTCGCCAGTTCCGCCAGCACCTGCAGCCAGCGGCCCCAGGGCGCGGCGGTGGGCAGGTCCGCCAGGCGCTCGATCAGAGGCAAGGCAAAGTCGCGGAGACGGTCCAGTTGCTCGATCCGGTAGAGTGGCGCTTCATGGAGGCGAAGTTCGCGGGCCAAGCCATCCAGGCGCCGCCGCCAGCGGCCAGCTCCACCGATCACCGCCGCGTCGACGATCAACTGCTCCCAGGCAAACGGCGCCACCGGACCCGCCTCCAGCTGAGGCACCTGGGCCAGCGACAGATACTCGGCGAAGCGGGTAGCCGACAGATTCTCGAGCGCACAGTTCAGTAGCGCCAGAAATGCGCGCCCCGCCGGATCAGGCCGCACCGTGCCATGCGAGAACCAGCCGGGAATTCCAGCCCGCCGCAAGGCCTCTTCCACCAAAGGCTGATAGCGGTCCGGGTGGCGCAGCAGGATGGCGATCCGATCAAACGGCAGGCCGCAGCGCTGGATGCGGCGGGCGATCTCGACGCATTCGAGACTCTCGCCCGGTGCGGCAAAGTAGGCAACCGTCGGATCAAGCGTTGCTTCCGGAGGTGGTTCCGGCGCAAAGACATAGCGTCGGACACGATCCAGTGCCTGGCCGGAGTCCACACTGACTGCGGTGGGTGGGACTGCTGCCTGGCAGGGCTCGGGATCGCCCTCCAGCGTCAGGATGGTGGCGGACGGGGCCTGGGCGATGAGGCGATCGAGAAACTGGCGCTCCAGCCGGTGGCGGACGGGCACGTCGAGCAGTAGCAGCGGGAGGCCGAAGAAGCGGCTCTCTTCCGCCTCCAGTGCGCGCGTATACAGCTCAGCCAGATCGGCGAGCCGCGCGGCTTCCAGCAGTTCCGTGTAGCGCCGGTGCAGGGGGCCCAGGTCGCCCTGAGGCGGAACACCATTCAGCCGCAACTCATTCAGCGTCGCGGCTGCGGCTCGCACAAAACCCGGCATATCGGCCACGGGGGAGAAGTAACCCAGTTCGCGAGTGCGCCTTAGTTCATCAATCGCCCGGGCGACCAATGCTTCCTGGGCCAACTGCGTCAGCGGCGTCAGCGCTTCATCCGCCATCTGGGCGGCCAGTTGGGGCAAAGTAAACCGATGTAACCCTAAGCTGCCCTGCCCGGAGTGCCAGACAAACTCATCCGCCGCCGCCCGCGTTGACGCAATCAGGATGCCCGGCTTGCAAATCGAGGCGGCCAGCGCCAGCGCAGAGGAAGCATCGCGGTACGAGCGAACGATCAACGCTTGCAACCGGGAAGGCTCCCGGGCGGAGGGATCCTCGGCCTGCGGCAAAGTCGGTTCCGTCATCTGGGGTCACGCACCTGCATCGGGATCCATCCGGAGCGCATCCTGGGCACTAAGCCAGAACTTTCCCGCTTGGTTAGTATGCCGCATCCAGCAGCGCTTCGGGATAGAACTATCAAACAACGTGAAGGCCGGTCCGCCAGTGCCCGGGGCACGCCAGCCAGAGTGGCATCCCGCTATCCTAAGAGCGCATGGAGAAGTGCGTAGGATTGTTGCATCAATGGTGAAGAACGCTCATCTGCTAGAGGAGTTGGACCGGCAGGACGCGCGAAAGCATCCGCTGACGATCGAGCAGAAGTACGCCATCTTGAATGCCATGTACGACTACGCCCGCAAAGTGGGGGCGTTCCCGCCTCAGGACCCGCTGGAAGGGCTAGAAGTGGATTTGCGGCTGGCGGAACTGCTACGGCATGTTTGAAGAACTGCTGGTGGCATTGGATCAGGCCTTGCGGGCGGCGGGCATCGCCTACATGGTGATTGGCGGTCAAGCGGTGCTGCGATACGGTGAGCCGCGGATGACCAAGGATATTGATCTCACGTTGCGGCTGGGACCGGATGAACTACCCCGCGTCCGAGCCGCGCTGGCACCGCTGGGCTTGGATGATCTGGTGGATGATCCAAAGTCGTTCGTCGAGCGGACGATGGTTTTGCCGCTCCGCCATTTGGCGTCAGGCATCCGGGTGGATCTGGTGTTTTCGTTTTCGCCCTACGAGTACGAAGCCATTGATGCCGCCGTCACGCTGCCGGCGGGAACCGGCTCGGCGCGATTCGCCCGGCCGGAGGATTTGATCATCCACAAAGTGTTCGCCGGTCGGCCGCGAGACCTGGAGGACGTTCGCCACATCCTCAACAATCAGTTGGTATTGAACCGCGACTACATCAAAGCCCGGTTGACTGAGCTGAGCGAGGTAGCACTGGTCGATCTGGTCCAGCGTTTTGCCGAATGCGATCGCCACCATTAACCAATGGCAGTGCGCCCAGCCCCAACTAGATCTTGAAGAAGATCTTCCGCTGGTACAGCCAGTAGCAAAGCCCCCACATCAGGCCCAGCACCACCAGATTCTGCGGGATCGCGCCGAAGCTGCCGAGAAAGGCAAAGTTGCCGGTGAAGTTACCGACACCGCGGGAAAGCCAGCCGCGCAGCACTCGGGAGAAAGAGTAAATGAAGATGCCGTTGGTGCCGACCACAATCGCCGGAAACGCCCAGCGGGTCCAACCCTTCACTTCCACCAGCCAGTAGCAGGCGGCCAGCGCGAGCAGAACCCAGCCTGCGCTGAAAAACATGAATGAACCCAGCCACAGACGCTTCACCATGGGCAGGAAAGGAGCCAGGGCCAGACCAGTGGCCAGGGCTCCGGCCGCCGCCGCGGTCAACCATTTCAGGCGCTCCGCGTGAGGCCGGGGCTGCATCAGAAACATTCCGGTCCAAACGCCAAATAGCACCGTCATCGCATTGCCCAGAAAGTTCAGCGTCGTGTAGTAACCCGGATAGTTGTAGCCCAGCAGTGCCTGGTCCACCACGGCACCGATGTTACGGGCTCCATCGAACGGCCCGTCCGGACCGGGGTAGAGGAAAAACAGGCCATGGTGCAGCACCATCACCGCCGCGGCTGCCGCCACCTGCTGCCAGAGCCGGAGATTCCAGATCAGGAAGCAGAGCACGTAGGCCAGCGCGATCTGGCACAGCACGTTGATCAACTGGAACTTCAACGGCCCACGCGTATTCCAGTTGGAGAGCACGTTGGAGAGCACAATCAGGAAGGCGGAGCGCCACAGCACGTGTCCCGCCAGCCCGGCCCGGGTCATCCCCTTCGCCATGCGGCGCGAGAAGGCCAGCGGCATAGCGACGCCCACGATAAACGTGAATGCCGGCTGAATCAAGTCCCACAAGGTGCACCCCACCCAGTCGGCATGTTCAAACTGGTTCGCCAGCCACGCCCAGCCGGGCTGATCCTTGAAAGCTTCGTGGATCCCGAAGCCATGGGAGATGAGCAGCAGCATCGTCAAGCCCCGGAACACGTCCAGCGAGACCAGCCGCTCAGTGGCAGCCTGCAATACGGATCGGGGTGAAAAGGCAGCCGCGGGGGCCGCGGCAGGCCCGGAGGCCGACATGGTAGCCATGGTGCTTGCGATTCTACCCCAGCCAGGGGCCGGCTGAAACGGGTGGCGCTTTACATCGGCGCGCAGCGGGCCAGCCGCTACGCGCGGCCAGCCGGCGGGAGACCCGAGCACCGGCCAGTTCCGGTCGGGGTGCCCCGCATCAATCCGCCTGCCGGACGACATAGGCGTCCCGCCCCTACGTTACATATGTATCACTCATCGCGAGACATATGTAATGCAGTAGGATCGGCCTAGTGACTGTGGCGGGTGATTCAACCGCCTGCAGCCACGATTTAGTACCGTACTAGAACCTCTGGCCAATTCGGCCCATTCACTTTTGCGGGATTCTCGCCTTCGGCGTATATGGCTATTTTACAAGTACTTGCCGCGAATGGATGGATAACCAAGGTACTACTGAAGGCACTTGTTCCCGTGCAGGATGGTACTCAGTGTCTAGTACGAGAGGGACTACTTTGCGTTGACTACTTTGATCTTGCCTCATAACCTTGGTTTGTCCCTGGAGAATCATTTACTCAGACGGAGTGAATGAGTCGCCGGGAGAATTACAAGGAGCATCAATAGCGAAATGAAAATCACCAATATCCTGGCGGGGGCCATGCTGCTGTCCAGCAGCATGTTCGCCGTCACCATCACCACTTTCGATTCCACACCCTTTTCCGGCAGCGGCAGCGCTTCGTTCAAGTTTGGCAACGACGCCTCCTCCGGCGAAGTCTTTGACATCCCCACCAAGCTGGGCAGCGTGAAGGGTGACAGCAGCCTGCGGGCCAACGGCTACGAGTGGGCCCTCAGCTGGAACGTGGACCCCACCTTATCGTGGAGCTACACCACCGTCATCAATGGCCTGCAGACCATTGACTTCGAGATTGACATCGTTCCGGACGCCTACAACCAGATCTTCAACTCGGCCGGCTACTCGCTGACGGGCACGAAGAACAGCAAGGGCGCGGGCATCAAGAACTTCACCGTGCAGGCCTACGTGCCCTACCCGGGAACCTATATCCCGGTGGGTGACGTTTCCGTTCCGGGCGTTTCCGGCGTGAAGGGCACCAAGACCGATAGCAACGACAACTCCAACCTGGGTGGCGTCGGTCCGTTCGTGGCCTTCGGCCCGGCCGTGACCCCCTTGAAGATGGGTGTCAAGATCTCGTTTGAGTCCACCCTCACTGCGGGCGATCAGCTGTCCTTGAATGGCACGCTGACCATCGAGAAGGACGCACCGCCCGTGCCCGAGCCAGCCACCTTTGGCCTGATCGGCGCAGCCCTGGTGGCACTGGGTGCCGTGGCTCGCCGCCGCGCCTAGTTCTCGAAACCGGCGGCGGTACCTCTCCGCGCAAGTGGGCTAGGTCCAAAGCCGGTAGTACTAATCCAATTGAAGTAACCCCCAAGGCTCGCTCTGCGAGCCTTGGGGCATTTGTGCGGCCCTAAGTGCCGCTGCGAGTCCAGGCTATCTTTCGATATCGGGCTATCTTTTTGCTTGACACTAGTACGCATCAGCCGTAGCCTTAAGACGGTCGTCGTACAAATGGATTCAGACGCTCTGGGAGCAGCAGCCTCCTGCTCGAGCGCATCGGTGGCTACCTGTGTTCTCTGCCTCCCGGCTGTATCCCGCCCGGCATTCGCTGGAATGTCATTAATTCATTGACACTTAAGGAGCCTCGAAAAATGATACCCAGCTTCAAGCTGATCGCTTTGGGAATGGTCACACTCGCTTCGGTGGCGCTGGCCACGCCCATTACCCCTCTCTATGGGTTTGGGGGGGTGACAATCAATAGCCTGCCGACCGTCTCATTTGCCCAGAACACCAAGACCGGGAACGCATTTTCCTACAATCCGCTGGCCGCGGGTGACGCGTTCGGGGCCGCATCGCTGGCGAAGAATGGCTTTATCTGGAGCGTGTCCTGGGACGTAGACCCGGTGTTGACCTGGAGCTTCACCACCACCAAGAGCGGCCCACAGACGCTAAAGTTCAACATCAATATCCTGGCCGATCAGTACGGCTACATCTTCACCTCCGCTGGCTATACGATCACCGGCGACGTCAGGGGAAAGGGTGCCACAGTCACCAATGTTGTTGAAAAGGCTTATCTTCCCTGGCCAGACTTGGCAGGCAACGAGGTGCCAGTGGGCCAGACCACGGTGAAGGGTTCGACGGGCATCAAGGGAAGCAAGACCGTCTCCAACGACAACACAAATTCGGGTGGCGTGGGTGACTACGTGATTATGCCCATCAAGAACGTCGTGTCGATGGGGGTGGTCATTAGCTTTAACGCCACGCTGGGCGCCAATGATCGCTTGGGGCTGAACGGGCAGCTGGACATCCAGCCTGTGCCGGAGCCAGCCACTTTCGGCCTATTGGGGATGGCGTTGACCACATTCGCCCTGTTCACTGCGCGGCGGCGCGGGTAGATCGGGCGGACAGCTGGCCCCACCCCGCGGACAGCTGATAGAAAATAAAGAGGAAAAGGCTCCCTGTCCGGGGGCCTTTTGCATTCAGGGTCGCTCTCCGTATCACCTTGGAAAAGGGGACAAATGCAGCGCAAAAGCAAGACTTTTGTGAAATAGCGATTGACAGCGGTACTAGAGCACCTTAGACTGATCTAGGTACAGAAAGAATCGGGTGAAGTATGCTCGATCATGTAAAGTATGGAGGAAATTTAATGTATCGTTTGTTTTTGCCTCTTCTTTTGGCCTGTGCGCCGATGATGTTTGGCTCCATCTTGGTCCAAGTTCAGGATTCGAATGCTGGCCACCTGACGGTTGATCTCGACGGAAGACGCGTTGTCGAGGAGACGTTTGAAGTCATTGACAAGACTGGAACCTGGATCGGTGGAGATCTGTCGGGAACCGGTTTCTCGTATTCAGCCACCTGGGACAAGGATCCGTTCATCTCCTGGACGTACAACACGTCCAAGAGCGGCAAGCACGTCGTCAAGTTCGACATTCCGATCTTCAGCGACACATATGCCCAGATCTTTAATTCTGCGGGATACACATTAACCACAAAGAGGGGTACTGGTGCCTCCTCGATCAAGAACGTTTCGGTGAAGGCCTACGTGCCGTGGCCGGACGTGAATGCGAATATCGTCCCTGAAGGTTTCGTCACCGTGGCGGACACGTCCATCGCGGCCGGCGGCACCTTGACCAAGTCGAACGATAACACCAATAGCGGTGGTGTCGGGCCTTATGTGGCTTTCGGACCGAGGACGGTCAGCAGCTTGGGCTTGGTGTTGGAATTCGACGCAGTGATGCCGGCGGGTTCGAGCAACGTGGCCTTCAACGGAACCCTCGAGATCCTGCCGTCCGCAGTTCCTGAGCCGGCCACGTTTGCCTTGATTGGCATCGCGTTGGTGGGCTTCGGCGCTCTGTATCGTCGGCGTTCGGCCTAGGAAGTTGGAATCGCCCACGAGAGTGGGTAGTTGGCTTCTAAACGATAGTGTTGTAATCAGACGGGCCTACCATTCGGTGGGCCCGTTTTGCATTGAAGCCCTAGTTTTCCCCTCCCGTTGCGGAGCGGTGCGTTTGCCGGGGCGAACCTTCTAAAATTAAGGGTTCAGTGTCAGAAATCTCTGCTCTCCAGATCGAAGTGTCCTCTGCCGCTCTGCTGGCACGGCTGGAACTCTACAAGCAGGAAGGGTTTGACTTCCTGGTGGACCTGACCGCCGTCGATTATCCACAGCGTGAGTCCCGGTTTGAGGCGATCTACCGATTGCGGCGGCTGACCGATAATGCGGAAGTGGTTGTAAAAGTGGCGTCCAGCGGCGAGGCACCGCTGCCCTCCGCGACGGGTCTGTTTTCCGGAGCCAACTGGCTGGAGCGGGAGCTATATGACATGTTCGGGCTGACCTTTGCGGGCCACCCGGACATGAAGCGCATTTTATTGCCCGACGGTTGGGTGGGCCACCCCCTGCGGCGGGAGTACGGCTTGACGCAGATGGACAACGCCTGGGTGCAGGCCAACCTGGGGATAGAGAGTGGGCAGTAGGGCGGCCGCCAAGCGATGACTACGGCTTTTGAGTCCAATGAGCTAGTCCTGAACATGGGTCCGCAGCACCCGTCCACCCACGGTGTCCTGCGGGTGATCCTGAAGCTGGACGGGGAGCGGGTGACGGGCACGGAATGCGTGATCGGCTACCTGCACCGCGGCGTCGAGAAGATTGCCGAGAACCGTACCTACGCCATGTTCGCCCCCTACGTGGACCGCATGGACTATGTTTCCGCGGTCTCAAACGGCCTGGGCTACTGCCTGGCGGTAGAGAAGCTGATGGGTGTCACGGCTCCGGAGCGGGCGCAGGTGGCGCGGGTGATCCTGACGGAGCTGAACCGGATTGCCAGCCATCTGCTGTGGCTGGGGACGCACGCGCTAGACATTGGCGCGATCACGCCGCTGTTCTACACGATGCGCGAACGCGAAGAGGTCCTGAAGATCTTCGAGAACTACTGCGGCGCGCGCCTCACCACCCATGCTTTCCGCATTGGCGGGTTGCAATATCAGCTTTATGCCGGCTTTGAAGAAGAAGTCCGAGCGTTCTGCGCGATGTTCCCCGGCAAGATCGACGAGTACGACCGGCTGTTGACCGGCAATCGAATCTGGCGGGACCGCCTGGAAGGCGTTGGCCTGCTGACCGTGGACGAGTGCAAGCAGTTGGGGGTGACCGGCCCCATGCTGCGCGCTTCGGGCTTGGCCTGGGACGTCCGGCGGGCGATGCCCTATTCGGGCTACCAGAACTACGAGTTTGAGATCCCCACCGGCACCCGAGGCGATACGCTGGACCGGTATCTGGTCCGCATCGAAGAGATGAGGCAAAGTGTGCGGATCATTGAACAGGCCGTGGCCCGGATCCCGGAAGGCCCGATTGTCGCGCGGGGCATGAAGGTGATCAAGCCGCCCATCGGCGAAGCATATTTGCCGATTGAGGCCCCCAAGGGCGAGCTTGGCTATTTCATCGTCAGTGATGGAACCATCCACCCGTACCGGGTCCGGGTCCGGCCGCCGAGTTTTCTGAACCTCCAGGCGCTTGACAACATGGCTCGGGGAGCACTGGTGGCGGATGTAGTAGCGATAATTGGATCGATCGACTGCGTGATGGGAGAAGTGGACCGCTAGCCAATGAAGACCGTGATTGAGTTTCTGAAGAAAGCGTTGTTGCTGGACCTGCTGGAAGGCCTGTGGATCACCTTCCGCCATCAGCATCCCAAGAACATCTACACGGAACAGTACCCGCTGACGCGGCCGGCCGTGGCGGAACGCTATCGCGGAGCACCCCGGCTGAACATCCATCCGGTGACCAATGAGACCCTGTGCATCGCCTGCGACCTGTGCAAGATCGCCTGCCCGGAAAACCTGATCGTGGTGGGATTTGTGCGCGACGAGAAGAAGCGCAAGCAGCTGACCACCTTCACCTACGACCTGTCGCGCTGCATGTTTTGTGGTCTGTGCGAAGATGCCTGCCCGGTGGATGCGTTGGAGTTGACCCAGGATTTTGAGCTGGCCAGCTACACGCGCGGCGGTCAGATCTGGGATCGCCAGATGCTGGAAGAAGGGCCCCGGCCTACCGAGTACCGCCAATGAGCCACCCTGCCGCCCAATTGGTTGAACAACGCGAGAGAGGCCAATAGCCAAGCCCGTGGACGCAGCTTTCTTCTGGATCTTCGCGTTGATGGTGCTGGCCGGTGCGGTGTTGACGGTAGCCCTGCGTAATGCCGTGCATTGCGCGGTGGCGCTGATCGTGTCGCTGCTGGGCACAGCGGGGCTGTACTTGCTGCTGCGGGCGGAGTTTCTGTTTGCGACGCAGATCATTCTCTACATCGGCGGCGTGATGCTGTTGTTCCTATTTGTGATCATGCTGATCAACCTGGACGAATCGCGCCAGGAGCGGCACTTTATCAAGGGCTGGTGGCTGGGAGTCGCACTGGCGGTGGGCACGGGAGCTATCGGCCTCCGCTGGGCGGTTGATAAGCCTTGGCCGGGTCCGGCCGGTGATTCATCAGGCGCCACAGGCGGCAACACGGAACGCTTGGCCGACCTGTTGTTCAGCGAGTACCTGGTTCCGTTTGAAGCGATCTCTTTACTGTTGCTGGTGGCCATCGTGGGCAGCGTGCTGATGGCGCGGCCGAAGCCCAGCCCCGGGACTGGTGAGACCCCAGCCAAGGGAGTCCAAGCATGACCGGGCTAAGCTTGACCACGATCGGCTTGGGACACTACCTGGCACTCAGCGCCGCCTTGATGCTGATCGGTACCGTGGGCGTGCTGACGCGCCGCAATGTGGTGGTGATTCTGATGTCGGTGGAACTGATCCTGAATGCGGTCAACATCAACCTGATCGCCTTCTCGAAACACCTGGGTCAGTTGCACGGCCAGGTATTCGCGATTTTCGTCATCGCAGTGGCGGTCGCGGAAGCCGCGGTGGGCTTGGGTATCCTGATCGCGCTCTACCGGAACAAGGGCACGGTGAATGCCGACGAAGTGGATCTACTGAAATGGTAGAGACCCTGGCGGCGTTGATTTTGCTGTTGCCGCTGGCGGGGGCGGCGGCCATGCTGCTGGCCGGGCGGCGCATGCCACGGCTGCTGGTCCAGCTGATCTGTTGCACCACGGTGGGCTTGGCGTTTGCGGCGACGGTCGTCCTGTTGCTGCAGCCGGCGCCGGGGGGCGAAACGGGCCGGGAGATCATTTACGGCACCTGGATGCCGGGCCTCGGCGCGGATTTCGCCGTGCTCATCGATTCATCCAGCGCTCTGCTGATGCTGGTGATCACCGGCATCGGTTTCTTGATCCATCTCTACTCCTGCGGCTACATGGAGCATGAAGCCGGAGTGGCCCGGTTCTTCGGCTACCTCAACCTGTTCGTGTTCTTCATGCTGCTGCTGGTGATGTCGAACAACCTGGCGCTGACCTTTGCCGGGTGGGAGGGCGTGGGCCTGTCCAGCTATCTGCTGATCGGCTTTTACGTCGATCGGCCTGCCGCCGGCAACGCGGCGAACAAGGCGTTCCTGACCAACCGCGTCGCGGATGCCGCTTACCTGCTGGCCATGTTCACCATCCTGGCCCAGACCGGCACTTTGCGGTATCGCGAGTTTCTGCCGCAACTGGCACCGGAGTGGGCCGCCACGGCCGCAGTTTTGCTGCTGCTGGCCGCCATGGGCAAGAGCGCGCAGTATCCCTTTGCGATCTGGCTGCCCGATGCGATGGAAGGCCCGACGCCCGTGTCCGCCCTGATCCACGCCGCCACCATGGTGACGGCCGGCGTCTTCCTGATTGTGCGCTGCGCCCCGGTATTCAACGCGGCCCCGCAGGTGCTGGCGGTAATCTCAGTGGTGGGCGCGGTGACAGCACTGCTGGCGGCCACCATTGCCCTGGTGCAGAACGACATCAAGCGCGTGCTGGCCTATTCCACCGTCAGCCAGTTGGGCCTGATGTTTATCGCGCTGGGCGTCGGAGCCTATGATGCGGCCTTGTTCCACTTGTTCACCCATGCCTTCTTTAAGGCACTGCTGTTCCTGTGTGCCGGTGCGGTGATCCACTCGCTGGATGGGGAGCAGGACATGCGGCGAATGGGAGGCCTGAAGAAGCAGTTCCCCTTTGCGTTCTGGACCATGGTGATCGGCACGCTAGCCATCGCGGGCGTACCTGGACTGGCGGGCTTTGTGTCGAAGGATCAGATTCTCTGGCTGGCCTTCAAGACCT
The DNA here is from genome assembly GCA_026394075.1 of Acidobacteriota bacterium. Lineage (GTDB taxonomy): Bacteria > Acidobacteriota > Terriglobia > Bryobacterales > Bryobacteraceae > JAPKYZ01. The sequence continues at coordinate 8,655 of JAPKYX010000169.1, read as the reverse complement.
CACCTTCGCTGTGGGCGTTCGGCATTGCCACTTCGCTGCTGACGGCGTTCTACATGTGGCGGCTGATCACCATGACCTTTCTGGGTGAATCGCACCACGCCGAGCCGCACTCGCTCCCGTTGACCATGCGGGCCCCGCTGGCCGTGCTGGCCCTGGGGAGCGTGGTGGCCGGGTGGCTGCCACTGGGTTTGCACAATTCCGATCATCAATCGATGGAGTACGTGCTGATGGGCGTGGCCATTGGAGCCGCCGCCAGCGGCATCGCGATGGCCCATTTCCGGTGGCGGTTCCTGTCGCCGCTGTACTTCTTGTTTGAGCGTGGCTGGTATGTCGATCAAGCCGCCCAGGCCATCTTTATTCGGGGCGCGGCACAAGGTGGCGGCGAGCTGCTGGGACGGCTGGACCGCAGCATCATTGATGGCGCAGTGAACGGCTTTGCGCTGCTTACCCGCAGCGTGGGCCGTCTATCGCGCATGTTCGACGCGGGCGTCGTCGATGGCTTGGTGCGCCTGACGGGGTTCTTGGTGAAAGCGGTTTCCTACCCCGTGCGTCTGCTGCAGACCGGGTCCTTGCAATCCTATGCACTGATATTTTTGGCCGGTCTGGCTGCAGTTCTAGCGTGGGCGCTGGCGGGAGGGGCCTCCCGATGATCAGCCTGCTGCTGTTGGTTCCGCTGGCGGGGATGTTGATCTCTATTTTCCTGCCGGCCCGGTTGAGCAAGTACTGGGCGGCAGCGGTGAGCGCCGCCACCGCGCTGCTGTCGGTCCAGCTTTTGCGCACCGGTGCGACGGCGGAGCGGATGCCCTGGATCCCCTCACTGGGGGTTGACTATCACGTCGCGGCTGACGGCATCAGCCTGCTGATGCTGGTGCTGACCACGGTGATGACGTTGCTGGCCATCCTGGCCAGCTTCGAATCGGTGAAGGATCGCGTCAAGGAGTTCTACGCACTGTTGCTGCTGCTGGAGTCAGCGATGCTGGGCGTGTTTGTGGCGCAGGACTTCGTGCTGTTTTTCGTCTTCTTTGAATTCTCGCTGGTGCCGATGTACTTCCTGATCGGCCTGTGGGGCGGCGAGCGGCGGCTCTATGCGGCCATCAAGTTCTTTCTCTACACGCTTTCGGGCAGCGTGTTCCTGCTGTTGGGCATCATCGTGCTCTACCTCAAGAGCGGAGCCCGGACCTTTGACGCCGCCACGCTACTGGCCGCATCGCTTGATCCAGTGACGGCGCAATGGGTGTTTTGGGCGTTCTTCCTCGCCTTTGCGATCAAGGTGCCGATGTTCCCGCTGCATACGTGGCTGCCCGATGCGCACACTGAGGCACCAACAGCGGGCAGCGTGATCCTGGCGGGTGTGATGTTGAAGATGGGCACCTATGGCTTTCTGCGATTCTCGCTGCCGCTGCTACCCCAAGCGGGTCATGCGCGGGAGATCGTGACGGTGCTGGGGGTGCTCTCTATCATCGCCATTCTCTACGGCGCGCTGGTCAGCTTGATGCAGAAGGATTGGAAGCGCCTTGTGGCTTATTCGTCGGTGTCGCACCTGGGCTTCTGCACGCTGGGACTGTTCAGCCTGAATGCCAGCGGCATCTCCGGCAGTGTCTTGCAGCAGGTGAATCACGGGATCTCTACCGGCCTCTTGTTTCTGATTGTCGGAATCGTCTATGAGCGGCGTCATACCCGCGTGATTGCCGACTTCGGCGGCTTGGCGCACGCCATGCCGAACATGTCGGTGATCTTTGCGATCGCCATGCTGAGCTCCGCGGGGCTGCCGCTGCTGAATGGATTTGTGGGTGAGTTCGCCATCTTGAACGGGGCCTATCAGGCCAATGCGCTGTGGGCCTACTGGTCCGTGCCGGGTGTCGTGCTGGGGGCGGCGTATCTGCTGTGGCTTTACCAACGGACGATGCTGGGCCCGGCGCAGGAGGTCAACGCCCGCTTGCAGGACCTGACCGTCCGCGAATGGCTGACCGTGCTGCCGCTGGTGGCCTGGGCGATTTCGATCGGCGTGTACCCCAAGCCTTACTTTGACCTGATCGCCCCCGGCGTGAAGGCCGCCCTGGAGGCGCTGCACCGCAGCTAAGCGCGATGGGCAACTTCTACACTTCCACCGACCATTTCGCGCTGATGCCCGCGTTGGTCCTAGCGCTGTTCGGCTGCGCGGGCCTGTTCTTCCGCCGGATCTCGGGCGTGGCCATGCTGCTGGCGGGCGAGCTCTTCACAGGCATCGCGCTATGGCGGCAGTTGCAGGCCGGCACGATCAACGCCTTTAACGGCGGCCTGGTGATTGATGGCCTGGGGCTGTTCTTCAATTTTCTATTTGTCGCGGCGGCGGCCATCACCGGCCTGATCTCCTACCGGTACCTGGATATCGAGGACGAGCATCACCCGGAATTCTACGGCCTGCTGATGCTGGCCCAGTGCGGCATGTTCTTTTTGGCCACGGGCACTGATCTGGTGACGCTGTTCACGGGGCTGGAACTGATGTCGGTCACCTTTTACGTGCTGGTCGGCTTTCTGCGGGAGAGCCGGCGGTCCAACGAAGCAGCCCTGAAGTATCTGCTGCTGGGCGCTTTTTCGAGCGGCATTCTGGCTTATGGCCTGTCGCTGTTTTACGGCTTGACCGGCACCACCAAACTCGCGCCGATGGCCCAGGCGCTGGCCGCAATCGACGTAACGCACCCGGCCGTTTTGTTGGCGCTGATCACCACTGCCGCCGGGCTGTTCTTCAAGATCTCCGCCGCGCCGTTCCATATGTGGGCCCCCGATGTCTACGAGGGCGCGCCCACGCCCGTCACCGCCTACCTGTCCGTAGCCTCCAAGGCGGCCGCGTTTGCGTTGTTGCTACGGCTGTTTCTGGGTCCGCTGGCACCGTTGCGCGACAGCTGGCAGCCGGTGGTGACCGTGGTGGCGATCCTCAGCTTGACCATCGGCAACCTGGCCGCCGTCACGCAATCGAACATCAAGCGCCTGCTGGCCTATTCCAGCATTTCGCACGCCGGCTACATTCTGCTGGGCATCGCCGCCGGCAATGAGACCGGGCTGCGGGGCGCACTGCTCTACACTCTGGTCTACACGTTGATGAACCTGGGCGCGTTTCTGGTGCTGGTGGCGATGCGCCGCCAGAATCTACCCGGTGAGACACTGGAAGACTTCTCTGGCCTGATGCGCCGCAGTCCGGTCTATGCCGTCCTGATGCTGCTGTTTTTGCTGTCACTGGCGGGGATCCCACCGACGGCGGGCTTCGTGGCGAAGGCCTACCTGTTCCTGGCGCTGGTGGAAGCGCACCAGTATGTGCTGGCCGTGATCGGAACGGTGTATGTGGCCGTCTCGCTTTACTACTACTTCCGGATTGTGCGCGCCATGTTCGCGGGTGATGCCAAGCCGGAAGCGCCGCTGGCGATCAGCTGGGGCATCGGAGTCTCCACCGTTTTCACCGCGCTGGCCACGCTCGGCCTCGGGCTTTGGCCGGAACCCCTGTTCCAGTGGGTGAAAGGAGTCACCCGCTAGCATGCTGGTCTCAATTCTCATCCTGCTGGTGGTCATCCTGATCTTCCCGCTGGTGGCCGGATACCTGGTTCACCTGGAGCGCAAGGTGCTGGCCGACTTCCAGGTACGCTTGGGGCCAATGCGCGTTGGGCCCTACGGCCTACTGCAACCGATTGCCGACGCTTTGAAGCTGCTGCTCAAGGAAGATATCGTCCCCACGGTCGCGGACAAGTGGCTATTCCTGGCGGCACCCGTTGTGACGCTGTTCACCGCGCTGACCAGCTTCGCTGTGCTGCCGTTTGCCGACTCCATTGTGGCGGCGGACGTCAACGTCGGCCTGCTGGTGGTGGCCGGCATGGGGGCCGTGGGCATCCTCGGGATAATCCTCGGCGGTTGGTCGTCCAACAGCCATTACCCGTTGCTGGGTGCACTGCGCAGCGCGGCCCAGTTGGTCAGCTATGAAGTGGCGCTATCGCTCGCCCTACTGGCTGGCGTGATGGCCGCCGGGACGCTGAGCATGGTGGAGATTGTCCAGGCCCAACACGACCGGGGCATCTGGTTCCTGTTCTCCAACTACGGCCTGATGTTCATCCCGTTCCTGATCTTTGTGATCGCGGCCACGGCGGAAACGAACCGCGCCCCCTTCGATCTCCCGGAGGCGGAATCGGAGCTGGTGGCGGGTTTCCACACCGAATACTCGGGCTTCCGGTGGGCTCTTTACATGCTGGCCGAGTACGCCAACATGTTCGTGATCTCGGCCGTCGGCGCAACGCTGTTCCTGGGTGGCTGGATGCGTCCCTTCCCCAACGTCACCTGGCTGGGCCCGGTGTTCGACTATGTGCTCCCCGTGTTGTCGATCGCCGGTACCGGGGCGGCCTCCATCTGGATGGCCGGAAAGCTGCAACCCAAACTGCCGCGGATCGGGCTACAAATTGTGGGAGGCTTGCTGATTCTGTTGGCCGGGCCATTCCTGGTGCCGGAGTTAAACCACTATCTCTCGGGCTTCTTCTGGTTCTTTTTCAAGGTGGGAGCGATGCTGTACGTCTTCATCTGGTTCCGTGGCACCTGGCCCCGTTTCCGGTATGACCAATTGATGGACATCGGCTGGAAACGCTTGATCCCACTTGGCTTGGCCTCACTAGCCTTGAACGCTGTGGTAGGCCTGCTGTAGCTGAGGGCGAAGAAGATGTTCCGGTGGAGGGGTGGGAAGTTTAGCCGACCGACTGGATTCTACAAAAATTCATAGAAACAGTGGAACGAAACGTGGGCGCAAACGTACTAACAAATAACGACGGGAACAAAGCGTCTCCGAGCTCCCTTTCCCCAACGACCAAACCGCTTGGAGACGCCCCGTGTTTCACTTTTAAGCATATAGCGTTTGGCCCCGGCATTTCGTAATTTCACCCCACCTTTTCGCGATTTCGATTTAGCCCCATGCGTGAGCTTGGGGCTTACTGCGGACCCGGAAGAAGCCCCGAGCTGACGCGTGGGGCTGGTGCAGGCCCAGCAGGATATAGAAACGCGCTAGTCGAAGAAAATATCCCGGCGCGGTTTCGCGGCCACCAGCAAGGGCTCATTCAGAAACTCGACCACTGGCGTCAACACCTCCATCCGCGACGTAATCTCGCCCAGCAGCGTGGGCTGCAGGGCAACCTCCGCGGGCAGGGTCGAATGCCAACCCCACTGCTTTTTCCGGATCAGGTCGCTGGCCGGGTGGTCCTTGGGGAAACCCTTGGGGTCGCGCAGTAAGCTGGCGCCTTCAAACTCGGCCAACTTCCTCAGCTTCTTGCTAGCGGCCAGCGCGCGAAACCGCTCGTGATGCTCCAACAGATGGTGCCGCACGGTGGCCAGCTGCTCCTTGGGCGGCATGTAGAGCCCGCCCGCCACCACCACCTCTTCCGCCGAGATGTGGAAGTAGAAGCCACCGCCGGAGGTCGCCACCATGCCGCGCCGCTTGAACCAGGCGGCGATGTGAGTTTTGTACGGCGTCTTGTCGTTCGAGAACCGGGTGTCACGGTAAATGCGGAAAATGGCCTGCTTGGGCTCGGTCAGGTAGTCGGGCGCAAAAGCCAGCAGCCGCTCATTGATGGCGTTCACCAACTGCTCCAGTGGAGCCTTCAATTCCAGGTCGTAGATCTCCTTGCGGGCCTGGAACCATTCGCGGTTGTTGTTCTTCTTGAGGCCCTTCAGAAACTTCAGCGCGGCCGGAGAAAACCCGTCAAACTTGGCTGCCATGGTGCGGAGCCCCTCCCCGGAGCCCTGAGCCTTTATCCTAAAAGATGCGACGCCTCCACGCTCCACTTTCTGAATACACGCGCTTCGGACTGGGCGGCCCCGCCGACCTGCTGGTGGACGCCGCTTCGGCGGTCGAGTTTATCGATGAGCTGCGATCAGCGGCGGCTCCGCACATTGTCCTGGGCGGCGGCACCAATCTAGTGGTTTCCGATGGCGGTTACCGGGGCACCGTGCTGCGCTACACGGGCCGCGCAATCGAGCATGTGGGCCAGACCATTCGCGTCGAATCGGGCGCCGATCTGGAAGATCTGGTGCGGTACGCGGTGTCGAACGGCCTGGCGGGTCTGGAATCGATGATGCGCATCCCGGGCTGGGTGTCGGGGGCGGTCTACGGCAACGCCGGGGCGTATGGCCAGTCGATCCATGAGACGCTCGAGCGCGTCGAGATTTGGGACGGCGTTGAGCGGCGCTGGCTGACCAATGCGGAATGCGGCTTCACCTACCGCGCCAGCCGCTTCAAGCAGAACAAGCACTGGATCATTCTGACCGCTGAGTTCACGCTGCGCCCGGGCGATGCGGCGGCACTGGCCGCCCGCGCGGAAGAGATCCGCGCCACGCGCGACGAAAAGTTTCCGCCCTCTATGAAGTGCGCGGGCAGCATCTTCAAGAACTGCCTGTTCGCCCAACTGCCCGAAGCAGCCCAGCGGCGCGTACCGCAAAAGCTAGTCCGGGACGGCAAAGTGCCGTCGGCCTACTTTCTGGAACAGGTCGGGGCCAAGGGCGAGGTCCGCGGCGGCATCCAGGTAGCCGAGTACCACGCCAACCTGCTCTACAACGCGGGCGGTGGCACGGCGGCGCAGGTGGTGGAGTTGATCGATGAACTGAAGGGCCGCGTGGCCCGCGAGTTCGGCTTCGCACTGGAGCCGGAAGTGCAGTTTGTTGGGTTTGCCGACCGGGTGAGCTACTAGCCGCTCTTTCAGCGGATCGTCGGCTGGAGGGTGAGGACCGTAACCTCTGGCCGGCAATTGAACCGGATACCCAGGGCATTGCCGACGCCGCGCGAGATGTGGATCCACCGGCCCTCCCAACGCTTCAGTCCTCGGATGAACCGACGATCCCACACCGGCGCCGGGCTCCATCCCCAGAAGGGCATCACGACCTGGCCTCCATGTGTGTGGCCGCTCAGCATGAGGTCCCACTCGTAACGTTTCAGCTGCACCTTGGTATCGGGGTTGTGGGAAAGAAGGATGGTCGGCAACCCGGACTGGGCCTGCCCGAAGGCTCTTGACTGGTCCATTTCGCCGGACCAAAGGTCGCCGACACCTACCAGTTGGATGGTCTGGTGCCGGATCTGGACCAACCGGGCCTCATTGTCCAGAAGCGCAATGCCACTCTCCCGCAACACGGACCGGATCGCTTCGGTGGAGGCCGAGTCACCGTAGATCGCGCTCCATTCTCCGCCGTCGTGGTTGCCAAGGACGGCGAATGTAGGCGCAGCTTGGGACAAAATTCTCAGTTGTGAGATGAGCCATTGACGGTCGAATCCGGTGGTCGTGGTGACGAAATCACCGGTCACCAAGATGACGTCCGGCTTGGCCTCGGCGGCTATCCGCAGACTCTCTTCCACTAGCTTGGGGGAAACCACCGGCGAGGCATGAAGGTCCGAAAGATGCACCACCCGCAAGGGCCGGGTCAGCCGTTGAACCGGGACGGCGTACGCCGTCGTCTCCAGCCAATTGGGCTCCAGAAATCGGCTGTAGCAACCCAAGGCCAGGGCCGCCGCGAGCCCCAGTCGCAATGTACTTTGCATTGTAAAGTATCATAGCGATTATCTTCCCCTCACGCAATGCCCAAGCGAGCCTTCCTATCAAACGAAAAATGGCCGGGAGGCGAACCTCCCGGCCGGTTAGTTGGATCTACTTCAGCTTCTTTTGTTGAGCTGTTAAGCGGCGCGGAGCAGCGGCATTTCCACCGGAGTGGGGCGTGCGACCGGGCGCCAGGGGAAGTTGATCACGTTGGTCGGCGCGGGCGGCGTCGGCAGCATGATCGGGTCCAGCTTCTTGGACGCACCGAAATACTCATCCAGGGGATAGAGCCCGTAGGGCTGCAACTCGCGGTAGACCTTGCCCAGCTTCTGCTGGATCCGGTAGACGGCGTGGAAGAAGTTGCCGCGGTCCATCTTCAGCTTGCGGCAGCAGAGCTTCCAATCGGCACCCAGCAGGAAGTGGTAGTTGAAAATGCGATACTCTTCGGGCGTCAGCGTGCGGCGGCTCACCAACGTGAAGTCGGCAATGTACTCCTCATCTTTGCGGCCCCAGGTGTAGCGGCGCGCGCCACCGGAACCGGTGTGCTCCAGCGAAACCCGGGACATGTGCTTTTCCTTGCTGACGCAAAGGCGGAAACGGTTGTAGCAGGCGCGGAAGATGCCGCGCAGGACACAGTTGCAGGGGGTTTGGCTACCCCTGCGGCCGGCGCGAAGGCCAAGGCCGAGGCACTGCGTACAATCGTGGGAGGCAAGGGCGAGAGTTTCTGAACGAGTCCATTCCATTTTGGTTGTCCTTTTTTGCCGGTGATGTCTTCCCTGTTGGCTTCCGAGTTCCTTCAAGGCACCGGCTTCAACTCCATCCTAGGTTTTGCCGAAAATATGTCAAATATTTTCTGAGAATTATTTCCGTAGTAAACACTTCATCTATGGGCTAGTCAATACGTAAAGCCCGCATTACCATATGCTTGGCCTTGCCGTTCCCGATAAGAATAGCCTTAAGAATTATTGAATTTTATTCTTATGCCCCTGGCCACCCTGTGATATATTGCTGGGAGGAATAGGGCTGATGGCCTTTGGATACCTCAGTTCAAGCTTGGTGGTTTTGCTCCGCCGCAAAGTCTCCAACGGCGAATGGACGGAGCGTTCGTTGGCCTTGCGGGCGGGCATTT
>JAPKYX010000052.1 GCA_026394075.1 Acidobacteriota bacterium | reverse complement strand
ACGCACTCCATGTTCAACCAGATCGGCCCGGGCTACTTCCGGACGCTCGGCATTCCCCTGGTGGCGGGGCGTGAGTTTACTGACTCGGACGCGGCCAACGCGCCCAAGGCCGCGATCGTCAATGAAGCGTTCGTGCGCAAGTTTTCACCCAGCCAGAACACACTGGGCAAGCGCATGCAACAAGGAAGCGGCGGCAAAAACGACATTGAGATTGTCGGCATCGTCAAGGACGCCAAGTACTCCGACGTCAAACAGGCCGTGCCACCCATGTTCTACCGCCCCTACAAGCAGGACAAAGGGATGGGCGCGTCGAACTTCTATGTCCACGCCGCCGTGGACCCCAACCAGATCATGCCTCTGCTCCGTCGCGCCGTGGCGGAACTGGATGCCAACCTGCCCATCGAAAACCTGAAGACACTGGAAGCCCAGGTGAATGAGAACATCGCCCTGGACCGGATGATCTCCACCATGGCCGCCGCCTTCGCCACGCTGGCCACCTTGCTGGCCGCCGTGGGCTTGTATGGCGTGCTGGCCTACACCGTCTCCCGCCGGACACGCGAGATCGGCATCCGTCTGGCGATTGGCGCTGACGCCGGGGCCATCCGCAACATGGTGCTCCGCGAGGTCGGCTGGCTGATCCTGGGCGGCACCGTACTGGGTCTGCCAGCCGCCATCGCCCTGGCCACCTTCGCTAAGTCCTTGCTCTACGAAATGAAGAGCACTGACCCGATGGTGATCGTCGGTGCTACGGTGGCGGTGGCGCTGGTCTCCCTCATCGCCGGCTACGTACCCGCGCGCCGGGCCATGTCGGTCGACCCGATGCACGCCCTGCGCTACGAGTAGTTGTTGCCGCTCGCAGTCCGTCATGGGCGACGGGCTCACGCCGGGGCCGTGGTGCTATTTCGAGCGCTTTACGCGCCGGTTCACTGGCCACAAGGAACTGCCCATCGATCAGCAGCTTCGCTAGCCGTTTCCCGCCGACTGGCCCTGGGCCTTGTTGGGGAGGCGGTTGGCCTGGCGGGATTTCGCCTTCGCCCGCTGCAGGCAATCGGCCGCCTGCTCTGAGGTGTGCTTGATCTGCTCCATCGAGATACGCAGTTGCGTCAAGGCGAAGTGATGCTGGTCGAGTTCGACCTGCATTTCCTTCACCAAGGCTCGCACCCGCCGTAAAGCGTCTCCCTGCGGGGTGGTGGGAGACGTCGCCGCCTTCGCGACGTCGGCCTGTTCGCGGGCGTCGGAGCATATTTCAGCCCTGGAACTCAGCGTTCTTGCTTGCCCCACGGAGGGTCCCGACGCCGCCGGGCCTTTAGCGACCCCAGTGCTGGAGAACCCTTCCCCGGCCGCCACTTCTCCTGCTTCAATGCGCGCGATCAGATTTCGCCCAATAGCGATTGCCTTCGTCCACTTTGGGAAGCCATGCAATATCTTCAAACCAAGTTGCCCCTTTACCGAATCGGAACTGTTTACTGGTCAATTCCCCGTCTTCCCGGGGTATGGACACGGCGTGCAGCGGAGTTCCGGCGCAGATCCTGGTTGGGAGGGTATCTGCCCGGGACAACGATCCTGGTGAGGACAGTTCGGGGTGGCTGGCAGATGTTCCATTCCTGTTGGCTGCCGCCGCTCTCAGTTTACATATCGGACGAACTTGCTCTGGGAATTAGTAAGAGTAACGTTACTTAACATTGAGAGGGCCTGGGCCTATCTGGCGGGAGATCGAACAGCGGGATGCCGGGAGACGGCGACGCGCGCGCCAAACTCCCGGCCCGAAGCACATTGGCGGATGAAAAGTCGCCTACAGCCGTTTGACGAAAACCCAAATGCTGTTCTTTTCAGAATGCTTCTTCATCTGAATGGCCATCTTCGTGGGCGTCATTTGGAAATCGAAGGTGTAGTAGAACATGGCCAAGGTCTGGGCACCGCTGGCCACTTTGTCAAAGTGACCGCGAAACTCCGGGCGATCCGTGCACGGGGCAACATCGCGAAAGAAGTTCTGGCCGATAAAACCCTTGGGGTTGGAGCGACCGGTGATGTCGGCTTCGGCTTGGTTGTAAAACAGGATGTTCCCTTGCCGGTCGAGTTCCACGGCACCGATCGGCAAGCTGGCCAATTCGTCCGGGTTCATGCGGGACATCACGTCGTCGATGTTAAAGGTGGCAATTGCGGGCATATTTTGTCCTCTTTGTCTTGAGTAGCCATTGACTTAGCGCTACCCTGTGAGGCATATCGCGCCCGCGGTGGGCGGGATGAATACTTTTCTGTGGCCACCTGAGAACGACGTCCGAAGATGGGCGATGTGGGCCCAGAAACCGAAATGCCGGCGTCGTCCGCCAACCGCTAATACGCCGGCGTCGAGAACAGCTCCGCATCGGAGCGGCGCACGTAGTTGGCTTCGAGCGACGCCGGGTCTGGCCGTTCGCCCGCCCGCCAGCGGCCATAGGCAATCCGGCCGATGGGTGAGGCCAGCGCGACACCTTCGCCCGTGATCGCTTCCGTCTCGGGATCGAGTTGCGCCTGCCATTCCTCACGCGGCGCCACGGCCTCCGGACGGAGAGCGTGCCCTCGCGCGTCGTAGAGACCGCTGTAGACCTCGCCCCGGTGGGCATCTATCCACGGAGCGCGCACAGCGTCATTGCCCAGCGAAGCCAGCGCCTGCAGGTTCGAGACCCCCACCGCCGGCCGGCCATTGGCCTCCGCCAGACCCTTCACCGCTGTCAGGCAGACCCGCACGCCCGTAAATGACCCCGGCCCCGTCGCCCCGGCAAAGCAGTCCAGGTCACTCAGCTTCCAGCCCACCCGCGCCAACAGTTCGGCGATCACGCCAAAGATGACCGCCGAATAGCCGTCCTCCTCGTGCATCTCCCGGGTGGCCACCACTTGGCCGTACTCCAGCAGCGCCACGCTGCCGTGCTCCGACGTCGTATCCAGTGCGAGCAGCCTCATGGCACCAGCCGGTAGACTTTGTCGAGCGAGTAGGCTTTGCCATTGGCGTTGATGGCCATCACGCGAATATTCAGAACCGCCGGGAAATGGCTGGCCAGGTCACGCGGCAGCGAAAGTTGCCCGTTGGCCCCCAATGCCAGGATGCGGCTCCCTTCGCCATCGGCCACTACTTCGCCGCTCCACACATAGCTCATCAATCGCGTGGCCCGGGTCTCTCGCTTCAGCTTGATGGCGAACTTCGGCGGCTTGGCCAGCGACAGCTCATCCGAGGCCGGCTCAGCGATCTCAAACGGGACCTTGGCCACCGTCTGCTCGATCTCCTGGCCCAGGTTTTGCCGCGATTCAAACTTGTAGCTCTTCAGCATGCCTTGCTTGCGGCCATCGCGTGACAGGTGCAGCACCCAGTCATGGTCTTTCGATGGCGGCTCGCCCACGTAGCGCTCGCCTTTGTAGTCCTTGCCTTTGGTCGACTGCCCGGTGGCCGGGTCGATCCAGTAGACGTCGTAGCCGTGCTTGGCCGTGGCGACTTCCACCGGACCCGACGGCTTTTCGACATAGAGGATGTACTCCACGTCATCCAGTGCCAGACACCGCCCGCCATCGACGTCGGTCCACGGCTCCAGCTCCCAGAAGCGCGTGCCCTCAAAGAACTCTTTCCAGACCTTGATCAGCGCCGGGTCACCGCCTTCAAAGTGCGGGTACTGCCCGCTCATCGTGGCATTCCAAAGCTGCTTCCGGAACGCCTCCGCCCCGGGCTTCGCCTTCGCCGTGGCCACGAACGGTTTGCCGTAGAACTGGTGCTCCACCATCGGCAACATGTCGTTGTCGCTGCCTACGGTGATGTAGTCCACCCAACCATCCGCCGACAGCCCCGAAGACGTGAACTTCGACCCCGCCCCCCGCACGTGGTTGTAGGGGTCCATCTTCTTCAGCCCCTCGGCGAGCTCCCGCAGCAAGGCCCGGCCACCGGAGGCATCTTCGTACTGCGCCACCAGCAGCCAGGTGATGTCATACGGAGCAAAGCGCGAGACGACCCCGCGCAGCCACTTCTCGCGATCCTGCCGGGCGGGGAAGCGCTTCAGCAGTTCAAGCGGCGTGGCGGCGAGCGTCAAGTCCACAATCTGTCCCGCCGCATTGGCGGTCTTCAAGCGCTGCTCAAAGGCGCGGAGCGTGGCCGGGTCATCAGAAGCGGGTAGCGTCTCGCGCACATGGTTGACGCCGCCGATCCACAAGTGCGGCTTGATCGTCTCCTGGTGGATCCAGTGGTGCACATTGGCCGGGCGGATAAAGCCGGGATGCTCCGACGCCGTCGCCTGCATCGACCCCACTTTGCCGTTGTACTGCGGCAGGTTGCTGGTCAGCCGGAACTCATAGGTGCCCGGGTCCATCGGCGTAAACCGGATGATCCACTTGCGGCCTCCGTCCCAGAACGCCGGCACCAGCGACGTGCGGAAGCGCGGCGACTTTACCTCCGCCTGCAACTGCTTCACCTCGTCCTGCGCCGCGTCGAACACGACATCGCAAATTGAATAGAGCGGCGTTGGCGCGCAGACTTCCTGCGCCCTGGCGGCCACCGATAGCGAAAGCACCCATAAAACCCGCATACTAAATCTCATTATGGTGCGTACCGCGCTCTTAACGATACTCGCTCTGGTTCCGCTGGTTGGCCAGACCGTCACGGCCCGAACCTCGACGGCCACTTCCTACCGTGGCTTCTTCGATTTCTGGTGGGATCACAAGGCAGGCAAGATCCTGCTGGAGATCAACAAAATGGGCCAGGAGTTCCTTTACGTCAGCTCCTTGCCGGCTGGCATCGGCTCCAACGATATCGGCCTCGATCGCGGCCAGCTGGGCGCTTCCCGCATCGTAAAGTTCGAACGCAGCGGACCGAAGATTCTGTTGGTGCAACCCAACGGCGGCTTCCGCGCCTCCTCCACCGATGCTGATGAGAAGCGGGCCGTGGAAGAATCCTTCGCCCAAAGTGTCCTGTGGGGTTTCACCATCGAAGCCGAAGAGGCCGGGCGCGTGCTGATCGACCTGACGCCCTTCCTGATGCGCGATGCCCATGGCGTCGGCAATGCCTTACAGCGCTCCCGCCAAGGCAGCTTCCGCGTGGAGGCTTCGCGCAGCGCCGTCTATCTGCCGCGCACCAAGAACTTCCCCAAGAACTCTGAGTTCGACGCCACCATCACCCTCACCGGCGAACCCACCGGCGCCTTCATCCGCGAAGTGACGCCTTCCCCCGATGCCGTCACCGTTCGCCAGCACCACAGCTTTGTTCAGCTACCCGATGCCGGCTTTGAACCCCGCGAGTTTGACGCCCGCTCCGGCTACATCGGCCTCAGCTGGTACGACTTTGCCACGCCCATCGAGCAGCCGCTGGTGAAGCGCGTGATCTCGCGCCACCGCCTCAAGCCCGGCGGCACCATCACCTACTACGTGGACCGCGGCGCACCGGAGCCCGTGCGGTCGGCCCTGCTCGAAGGCGGCCGCTGGTGGGAGCAAGCCTTCGCCGCGGCGGGCTACCCCGGAGCTTTCAAAGTGGAAGTGCTGCCCGAAGGTGTTGACTCGATGGACGTGCGCTACAACGTCATCCAGTGGGTCCACCGTTCCACGCGCGGCTGGTCCTACGGCTCCAGCGTTCGCGACCCCCGCACGGGCGAGATCATCAAGGGCCACGTCTCGCTCGATTCGCTCCGCGTCCGCCAGGACTTCCTGATCGGCCAAGGCCTCCTCGCACCCTACGAAGCCGGCAAGCCAGTGGACCCCAAGGTGCTCGAAATGTGCCTGCAGCGCCTCCGCCAGCTTTCCGCGCACGAGATCGGCCATACGCTGGGCCTCTCGCACAGCTACGCCGCCTCCAGCTATCAGACGCGCGGCTCCGGTAGCGGCTCCGTGATGGACTATCCGCACCCGCTGATCACGCTGCCCGGCGGTGATGGCGCGCCTGATGCCTCGCAATCCTACGCGACGGGCATTGGCGAATGGGACAAGATCGCCATCACCTGGGGCTACGGCCAGTCCAATGCCGATCAACGCCGCGCCCTGCTTGATCAAGCCCACAAAAATGGCATCTACTTCCTCACCGATGCCGACGGCCGCCCGGAAGGCTCGGCCCACCCGCATACCCACCTCTGGGACAACGGTGGTGACCCCACCACCGAACTGAAGCGAATGGTGCAGCTCCGCAAGCGGGTGCTGGACCGGTTTGGCGAAAAGTCGATTCCCGAGTGGGCTCCGATGGCGACGCTCGAAGACGTGCTGGTGCCCACCTACTTGATGCATCGCTATCAGGCTGAGGCTGTGGCCAAGTCCGTCGGCGGTCTCGATTACCGCTACGCCGTGCGCGGCGACGGCCAGTTGACGACAGCCATGATCCCCGCGGCCAAGCAGCGCGCGGCGCTCGATGCCGTGCTGGCCACGATCGCCCCAGAGTTCCTCACCATCCCCGAGCGCATCCTCCGCCTGATCCCCCCGCGCCCCTCCGGCATCCCCGGCACGCGCGAGCTGTTCAAGGGCCGGACGGGCTTAACCTTTGACGCCATTGCACCGGCGGAAGCCGCGGCCAACCACATTGCCGGTCTGCTGTTGCATCCAGAACGGGCCGCGCGCCTGGTGGAGTATCACGGCCGAGATGCCACGCAACCGTCACTGGAAGAAGTGATCGACAAACTGCTGGCCGCCACCGTAAAGGCCGCTCCCGCGGCTGGCTTGCAGCGGGAAGTGCAGTACGCCGTCAATCAAGTGGTGATGACGCACCTGATGGGTCTGGCGGCGAATGATGCTGCCCCCGCCCGAGTCCGCGATGTGGCCACGGCGAAGCTGGCCGCCCTGAACCGCCCGGGTTCTGAACAAGGCCGCCTAATCTCGAAGTTCCTGGAGAACCCCAAAGAGTTCAAGCTGGCTAAGCCGCTGGAACCACCGCCGGGCCAGCCCATCGGCGAACTCTGCTCCGCCAGCCAGTAATCCACTGCCAGCCCTGACGACAAAGGCCGCGATGCTCAGTTGAGCGCCGCGGCCTTTGTTGTTCTGGTGCAAATGAGGGTTACGGTTTCAACCGCTCGATGAACATCCGGTGGACCTTTGAATCCGCCGTCAGCTCCGGGTGGAACGTGGCGGCCATGTGGAGCCCTTGCGTCACCAGCACGGCATCCCCGCGATGGCTGGCCAGCACCTTTACTTCGCTGCCCACGCGGCGGATGATCGGCGCGCGAATGAACACCGCTTCCAACTCACCCAAGCCTTCCGCCTGCAGCGGCACGATGTGGCTGTCCCGCTGGCGGCCATAGGCATTGCGTTCGACGCCAATATCCATCAGGTCAAACGACGCCTGCGATGGATTGATGACATCGCGAGCAATCAGGATGGCTCCGGCACACGTGCCGAACACCGGCTTCGATTGCCCGAAAGCCTTCAGCGGATCGAACAAATTCTCATAATCGATCAGCTTCAGCATGGTGCTGCTTTCGCCGCCGGGAATGATTAATCCGTCGATCTCCGCCAATTGATCTGCGCGATTGATTTCACGCGAGAGGCCGCCGGCATGCTCGATGGCACGGGCGTGCGCTTCATAATCGCCCTGCAAAGCGAGCACGCCGACGACCGGTGTACGGGGACTGCTAGTCGAATCGCTCATGGATCACGTGTTGGGAACAGTAAGGCGGAGTTCCGCCCTACCAGCCACGCGTAGCCATCAGTTCATCGAGCGGGATCTTCGAGACATCCAAACCCTTCATGCCGTCCGGCAGCTCTTCGCTGGCTTCCAGCACCTTCTCGGCGTCCTTCCAGTAGGTGGTGGCCTTCACGATGGCGCGGGCGAACTTCTCCGGCTCATCGGACTTAAAGATGCCCGAACCGACGAACACCGTCTCGGCACCCAGCGCCATCACCAGCGCCGCGTCGGCGGGCGTAGCGACGCCACCTGCGGAGAAATTCGGCACAGGCAGCTTGCCATTCTTTGACACCCACTCGATCAGCTCAAACGGAGCCTGGTGCGTCTTGGCCGCCACCATCAGCTCATCGGACCGCAGCATGGTCAGCGCCTTCATTTCGCGCTGGATGGTGCGCATGTGGCGCACGGCTTCGACGACGTTGCCGGAACCGGCTTCGCCCTTGGTGCGGATCATCGCCGCGCCTTCGCCAATGCGGCGCAGCGCTTCGCCCAGGTTGCGGGCACCGCAAACAAACGGCACCTTGAAGTCGCGCTTGTCGACGTGATTTTCTTCGTCGGCCGGGGTCAGCACTTCGCTCTCGTCGATGTAGTCAACGCCCAGCGCTTCCAGCACCCGAGCTTCAACGAAGTGGCCGATGCGGCACTTCGCCATTACCGGAATCGAGACCGTGTTCATGATCTCGCGGATGACGCTGATGGGCGACATGCGCGCCACGCCACCGTCTTTGCGGATGTCGGACGGCACTTTCACCAGCGCCATCACGGCACAGGCGCCCGAACGCTCGGCGATTTGCGCCTGCTGGGCGTTCACTACGTCCATGATCACGCCGCCCTTTAGCATCTCTGCCAGGCCGACTTTCAACCGGAACTGCTCGTCTTGCAACAATGATCCAAACATAACTTCTCCTTCGCTCGTCGTTCGAATTTTTGACCTAAACCATGGCCGTCAATAGTTCCGGATGAACGTCCGGACTCTCTCGACGGAAAACCTCACCCAGCAGCGCGACGCCCGCGGAGATCCGCTCCGGCGTCAGGCCACCAAAACTCAACCGGAAAGCCCCGGGCTCCGGCCGCGAAACCGCAAAGTAGCGCGCCGGCAGATAGTTGACGCCCACCCGCTGCGCCTCCGGCAGCAACGCCGCGGCATCGAGCGGCGCCGGCAACCGCACCCACAGATTCATCCCGCCATCCGGCCGCGTGAACGTCGTACCACGCGGCATCTCGCGGTCCAGCGCCGAAGCGACCGCCGCCAGTTGCTCGCGACCCGTTGCAATCACCTTTTGCCGGTGCGCTTCCAAACGGCCCGATTCCGCAAACCGCAGCACGATTGCCTGCGATAGCTGGTCCGTATGCAAATCGGTCCACTGCTTGGCCTCGGCTAGCCGCGCAATCAGGT
>JAPKYX010000298.1 GCA_026394075.1 Acidobacteriota bacterium | reverse complement strand
GGAACTCCGGCCGGAAGAACTTGCGGAGTTCTTCCATCACGGCCAGCTTCATCATCTCGAACTGACTGCCGGCGTAGTCACCGCGGTAGTCGAGAATGCGGGCGCTGCCGAGGTTCGAGGTCATGACGATGATGGTGTTCTTGAAGTCCACCATCCGGCCCTGGCCATCGGTCAGGCGGCCGTCGTCCAGGATCTGAAGCAGCACATTGAAGACGTCAGGGTGGCCCTTTTCGATCTCGTCGAACAGGATCACCGAGTACGGCCGCCGGCGGATGGCTTCGGTCAACTGGCCGCCCTCGTCGTAGCCCACATAGCCGGGAGGCGCGCCGATCAGCCGGGAGACGGAGTGCTTCTCCTGATACTCGGTCATGTCGATGCGGATCATGGCGCGCTCATCGTCGAACAGGTAGTCCGCCAACGCGCGCGCGAGTTCGGTTTTGCCGACACCGGTGGGGCCCAGGAAGATAAAGCTGCCGATGGGGCGTGCCGGGTCCTTTAAACCCGCGCGGGCCCGCATGACGGCTTCCGCCACCGCGCTGACGGCTTCGTCCTGCCCGATCACGCGCTTGTGAAGCTCCGCCTCAAGCGACAGCAGCTTCTGCAACTCGCCTTCAATCAGCTTCGCCACCGGCACGCCGGTCCAGCGGGCCACCACCTGGGCGATGTCTTCTTCGGTGACTTCTTCCTTCAGCAGTGGACTGGCCGTCTTGCCATCGGCATCGACGGGCTTGGTTTCCGCCGCCGTGATCGCCTTCTGGATCTCGATGAGCTTCCCGTACTTCAGCGCCGCGGCGCGGTTTAGGTCGTACTCGCGTTCGGCCTTCTCGATATCGGTCTTGGTCTGTTCTAACTGCTCCCGCAGTTCGCGGAGCTTGTCGACGCCGCCCTTTTCGGCCTGCCATTGCGCCTTCACCTGATCGGTCTCGGCCTTCAGCTCCGCCAGCTCCGCCTCGATCTTGGCAAGGCGGTCGCGAGACGCTTCGTCGGTCTCTTTCTTCAACGCCTCGCGCTCGATTTCAAGCTGCATCAGACGGCGCAGGCTCTCATCCAGCGCCGAGGGCATGGAATCAATCTCGGTGCGCAGCTTAGCCGCCGATTCGTCCACCAAATCGATCGCCTTGTCCGGCAGGAACCGGTCCGAGATGTAGCGATTCGAGAGCACTGCCGCGGCCACCAGAGCCGAGTCCTTGATCCGGACACCGTGGTGCACTTCGTAGCGTTCACGCAGGCCACGCAGGATCGAGATCGTGTCTTCCACCGAGGGCTGATCCACCATCACCGGCTGGAAGCGGCGTTCAAGCGCGGCATCCTTTTCGATGTACTTGCGGTATTCATCGAGCGTGGTGGCGCCGATGCAGTGCAGTTCCCCGCGAGCCAGCATCGGCTTTAGCAGGTTGCCCGCGTCCATGGCGCCTTCGCTCTTCCCCGCGCCCACTACGGTGTGCAGCTCATCGATGAACAGGATGATCTCGCCTTGAGACTCCTGCACTTCTTTCAGCACGGCCTTCAGGCGCTCTTCAAACTCGCCGCGATACTTCGCACCCGCGACCAGCGAACCAAGGTCGAGCGACACCACGCGGCGGTTCTTCAGCCCCTCCGGCACGTCGCCGCGGACGATGCGCTGGGCGAGGCCTTCGGCGATCGCCGTCTTGCCCACGCCGGGCTCACCGATCAGCACCGGATTGTTCTTGGTGCGGCGCGAGAGCACCTGGATGACGCGCCGGATCTCTTCGTCGCGGCCGATCACTGGGTCCAGCTTGCCATCGGAAGCGGCCTTGGTCAGGTCGCGGCCGTAGCGGTCCAGCGCTTCGTAGGTGGCTTCGGGATTCTGGGTGGTCACGCGTTGCGCGCCACGGACCTGGGCAATGGCGCTATCGAGCTTATCGCGCGTCAGCCCGGATTCGCGAAGAATGCGGCCCACGGCTCCGGTATCGGCCAGCGCGGCCTGCAGCAGGTGCTCCACCGACAGGTACTCGTCCTTCAACTGCTTGGCCTGCTCCTCGGCATCGGCAAACAGCTTCGTGAAGCGCGTGGTGACGTAGACCTGATCGGGCGATCCGGAGGCCATGGTCACCTTCGGCAGTTTGTCGAGCTCGGCCTCCAGCTTGCGGCGCAGCGGGTCAGCGCTCAAGTTCAGGCGGCGCAACAGCGTGGACGCCAAGCCGTTGGACTGCTCAAGCAGAGCGAGCACTAAATGCTCGGCATCCACCTGCTGGTGGCTGCGCTTGAGGGCGATGCCTTGGGCGGATCGGACAGCCTCTTGGACTTTTTCGGTGAAGCGTTCGAAATTCATGGAGAACTCCCAAAGAGAGAATAGCAGGTTATATTAGCGTTGTCTACTCATATATTTGATCGCGTGTCGCCAAGGTATTGACAACTGGTCAACTAGTTGTCTAGTCTAATCGTATGACCGTCGGTGCGTTCGAAGCCAAAACCAAGCTCTCTGAGCTGCTGGATCGGGTGGAGCAAGGGGAAGAAGTAGTGATTACCCGCCACGGCCGCCCCGTAGCCCGCCTGGTGCCGACCGTCGAACAGGAGAACAGCAGGCGCTGTGACGCGATGGATGCGATCCGCAAGTTTCGCGAACAAATCTCCCCGGCCACGGCCCAGGAGATTCGCGATCTCATCCAGGCGGGCCGGCCATAGCTTCCGTCGCCATTCTGGACGCCTCCTTGTCGCTGGCCTGGTTGCTGAACGAACCAAGCTCCTACGCCACCCGCACTCTTGCCATCGCAGCGCGTTACGACTTCATCGTGCCTGCCAACTGGCCCTTAGAAGTGGCGACCGGCCTGCTTCGAGCTGAACGCCGGGGCCGAATCGAATCGGCCGATACCGCCTGGAGTCTCCTCATGGCCCTCCGGATCGACACTGAGCCAATGCGGGCTGGCCAGCACGTACCCACCATCATGGCCGAAGCCAGAAGATTCAACCTGACCGGCTACGACGCCGCCTACTTACACTTGGCCCTGAGTCAAAAGTGCCCCTTGGCTACGCTAGATGCCGCGTTGCAAGAGGCTGCCTCCGCGGCTGGTGTCACTCTTCTGTAGCAGCCAGGAAGCTGGATAACCGGGAACGTCGCGCCAGTGGCGCGGAGCTTCCCCCAGGCCCACGTTCGATCCACAGCGCATCCGGCCCCTCCCCAGCGGGACATAGGATTGACATCCGTCATTCAATACCAACTGGACGTTAATATCACCTTCACATAGCCACTGGATACTAGTCGTTGCCTGCGAGCCGTTGCTGCCATGTAGGCCCAGAGGAACTATGCCTGATCATTACGTTCGAAACATTGACAACGAGAGCGAGCGCCCTGATGCGGCCTCGCCCGCATTTGAAGAGGTGCTAACCGCGCGCCGGGATCTACTGAAGGTCCTGGGAGCGGCTCCCTTGTTTGCGGGTGCGGTGGTGACGGCCGAGAACGCCAGCGCCGCTGAACCGGCGGAGGCGGCCGTGTTGCCACAGGCCGCTTTCATTGACAGCGGGATTGATTTCGACCCGATCCGGCCCGTCCGGTCCGGCACCCAGGACTACATCGATGTCCCGGGCAACTACGAAGTCTCGCTGGTCATCCGCTGGGGTGACCCGGTCGTGCCGGGCGCGCCGCAGTTCGATGTCAACGCCCAGACGGCGGCCAAGCAGGCCCTGCAGTTTGGCTACAACAACGACTATATCGGCTTCTTCCCCGGTTCCGATTGGCGCAGCCAGAACTCCAGCTTCGGCATCATGGCGGTCAATCACGAATATGTGAACGAAGAGCTGATGTTCCGGAACTACAACGTCGCTAACGTCACCAAGGAACAGGTGGACATCGAGATTGCGGCGCACGGAATGTCCATGATTGAAGTGCAGCGGATGCCGAACGCCTGGGTGTATAACGGCAACTCTCCCTTCAACCGCCGTATCACCGGCGAGACCGAGTGCGAAATCACCGGCCCGGCGGCGGGCGACGAGTGGATGCGGACCAGCGCTGACCCCACCGGTCGCCGAGTTCGCGGCACCCTGAACAATTGCGCTGGCGGCAAGACCCCCTGGGGTACGGTGCTGACGGCGGAAGAGAACTTCAATCAGTACTTCGCCAACCTCAACGGCGTGCCGGCGGGCCCGGTCCGTACCGCCCACACCCGCATGGGCATGCCCACCGGTGCCACGGGCTTGCGCTGGGAGAATTTTCACAACCGTTTCGACATGGCCAAGGAGCCCAATGAGCCGTTCCGGTTTGGTTGGGTTGTCGAAATCGACCCCTACGACCCGCAATCGGTTCCTAAGAAGCGCACCGCGCTGGGCCGGGCGAAGAATGAGTGCGCCACGACGATTGTGGCTCGCGATGGCCGGGTAGCCGTCTACAAGGGCGATGATGAACGGTTCGACTACGTCTACAAGTTTGTGACCGCGGGCCGCTTCAATCCCAACAACCGGGCGGCGAACATGAACCTGCTGGACGAGGGTACGCTCTACGTGGCCCGCTTTGACGCCAATGGGACGGGTGTCTGGCTGCCGCTGGTGTTTGGCCAGGGCCCGCTGACGGCCGCCAATGGCTGGCGCAACCAGGCCGATGTGCTGATCCGCGCCCGGCAGGCCGGTGATGCCTTGGGGGCCACGCGCATGGATCGTCCGGAGGACGTGGAAGCCAACCCCGTCACCAACAAGGTGTACATCCTGTGCACCAACAATTCCAACCGTGGCGTCGGCACCAACCCGGGGCCTGATCCCGTTAACCCGCGCCCGGCCAACCGTTGGGGACACATTGTCGAGATCACCGAAGCCGCGGGCGACAACGCCGCCACCAGCTTCCGCTGGGACATGTTCATGGTTTGCGGCGACCCCGCCATTCCGGCTCACCGGACCTTCTGGGGCGGCTGGAAGGGTGAATTGACCCCGATCGGCGCTCCCGACAACCTGGTGTTCGACAACAAGGGCAACATGTGGATCGCCACCGATGGCATGGCTGCCACTGGTCTTGGTTTCGCGGACGCTGTCTACGCTTGCCCCACCGAGGGGCCGGAACGCGGCTATCTGCGCATGTTCATGGCCTACCCGAATGGCTCCGAGTGCTGCGGACCGGAATTGACGCCGGACAACACCACCATGTTCGGGGCCATTCAGCACCCCGGCGAAGGCGGCACCTTTGGCGGCCAGCAGACCAGCCTCTGGCCCGATGGCCGGGACACCCCGCGCCCGTCGGTGATTGCCGTGGTCAAAGCGGCCCGCGCTGGTTCGCCGATCATCGGCACCCGCTAAGCCGTCCGGCAGACAAGACGAAGGCCATCCCTTTTCGGGGGATGGCCTTTTTTTTGCACCTGGATACCGCCTGCTCAGCCGGAGCGCGTGCTCGTTTGCCGGCCGCCGACTAGGCCTTGGGGGCTGCGCTGGACCAGATCTGGACAGTCTTCTCCGCGTCGGCCACCGCCACCCAGCGGGCGTCCGGTGAGATAGCCACCGATTCCACTCGATGCCGGGCAGGTACGGTCCGCATGACGGATCGCGAGGGCACATCCCACACCAGCACCTTGGTGGGGTTCTTCACGGTCACATCATCAAAGCCACCCGCCACCAGCACACGGCCTTGCGGTGCCAAGGCCAGAGCCGTGATCATCTCCGGTTGACCGTTGAGCGCCGCCACCTTCTTCCAGCCGCCCGTCTCAAAGACATGGATGGTGCGATCCGCACCCGCTGCCCCAAAGAACCGGCCGTCCGGTGAAAAGACCAACGCGAACATCGCCACCGGGAGCTCATCGATCGCCGCCACCTGCTTGCCGGATCCGGTATGCCACACCCGGACCACGGTGTCGGTATTGGCGCCCACCAGCAGACTGTTGTCTGGTGAGAACAGCAGGCCCGAATTACCCAGCCCGTCAGCCAGTGTCAGCAGTTGCTTGGCCGTGGCCAAGTCCCAAAGCCGCACCGTATTCTCATCTTCGGCATTGCTCGCGAGCAGCTTGCCGTCGGGCGAAATGGCTATCTCCCCGGGCGCGACTGGCAGAGCAGGCATCCGATGACGCATCTCGCCAGACTTCAGATCCCACACCTTGATCACCTTCTCCGGGCCAGCGGCCGCCAGCAGGCGGAGGTCGGGTGAAAGCGTGACGCCGCGCCGGTCGTCAGTGTTCCAGGGCACCGCCCGTTGCAACGCACCAGTTTGCGCGTCCCAAAACCGCACCTTCCCATCGCCGCAGACGCCCATCAAGGAACTGCCATCCGCCGTGAAAGCCACTCGCCGCACCACGGCATCGGCGGTGATTACCCGCTCCGGAGTCTCGGCCATTACGCCGTCTCCAGGCAGATGTCGAAGCTGATCGAGGCGCGCGGCGCTCCGGGACCCTCGTAGAGCGAAACCGGGCGCACCAGTTCGCGGTTGTGCACGATGTTGCGCTTTGCAAACTTCTTGTCCGGGTCGCCCTCAAAGAACGGGTCAGTGGCGAAGTAGGCCTGCGTCACTAGCGTCTTGTGGCCGGGGGCCGAGATCAGGTAGTGGATGTGCTGGGCGGGACGGTCGTCATAATGGCCGGGCAGAATGGTCTCCACCGTATACAGGCCCTTCTCGTCCGCCGTCAGTTGGCTGCGGTACTTGAAGCCCACCAGATCATAGCGGCCGTGGTGGTCAGAGTGCCAGATGTCGATCTTGACGCCTTCCACCAACTGTCCCTTGGTGTTCACCACCTTGCCGGCCACCGTGAGCGGGAATCCCGGGTCGCCCGCCGGGCGCAGTTGCTTCACGTTCGGGGCGCCCTTCTTGAAGAACGGTCCCAACACCTCGCGCGCGGTCGGCTTTTGGGCAGCGGCTTCGGCGGCTTGCCACGCCGCGAACAGCTTCGTTTGCGACATCGCGGCACCAGAGAGCAGGAGCCCGCGGCTGATGCAGCTTTCCAGCGCTTGGCGGCGCGTGAGGCCAGAAAATTTCATAGCCACGATTATCGCATTGGGTTTGGCACCGCTGCGTTGCTGTGGTCACGACCAGCCCCGGGGGCGATACGATTGTGGGGCAAGCTATGCCTACCCACGCCACCCGTGAAGAAATCCGTGCCCGCTTTGATCGTGATGTGGAGCGATTCTCCAAGCTCGAAACGGGCCAAACGACCACCATTGACGCAGCCTATGTGCTGGACCTGATCTCGGAGTGTGCGGTGGCCACCGTGTCTGGCGCAGCCCGGTTGGTCGACTTGGGCTGCGGGGCCGGGAACTTTTCGCTCAAGTTGGCGGCGGCGCTGCCGCTCACATCGATCACGCTGGTGGACCTGAGCCGTCCCATGCTGGACCGTGCCACTGCTCGGTTAGCCGACGCGACTCCCGCCACCGTGACGACGCTGCAAACCGATCTGCTCGACCTGAAACTGCCGCCCGCCTCGGCTGACATCGTGGTGGCGGCGGCGGTGCTGCATCATCTCCGGGAGGATGCGGATTGGCTGAATGTCTTCCGTGCGATCTGGGAGTCGCTCGCGCCCGGTGGGGTCTTCTTTATCTGGGACCTGATCGACCATGACTGGCCTGGCATCCGGCAGGTGATGGCCCACCGGTATTCGCACTATCTCGAAGGGCTGGGCGGCCCGGAGTTCCGGGCCAAGGTGAATACTTACGTGGCCTATGAAGATACGCCGCGTAGTGTGCCGTTTCAGATGCAGACGCTGACCAACGCCGGTTTCTCAGCGGTCGAGGTTTTGCACAAACACATCTCCTTCGCAGCATTGGCAGCTCGGAAGTAATACCGTCGGTGTAGTAGATCTGGTATTACTAAAGTCAAGCGATGGCTGACCTGATCGCCAACTCCCACTCCTATCGCGATCTGCTGGCTCGCCTGAAGACCCAGATCCGCACTGCCCAGGTCCGGGCGGCGTTGGCGGTCAACCAGCAACTGGTGATGCTCTATTGGGGCATCGGCCGGGAGATCCTGGAGCGCCAACAGTCCGAAGGCTGGGGCAGCAAAGTGGTGGAGCGCCTGGCGCAGGATCTGCGAGCCGAGTTTCCGGATATGCAAGGGCTGTCGCCACGCAACCTCAAGTATATGAGGACGTTAGCCGAAGCGTGGCCGGAAGAATCAATTGTGCAGCAGCTTGCTGCACAATTGCCGTGGTTCCACAATTGCGTCCTGCTAGACAAAGTGAAGGACCGCGAAGAGCGCCTCTGGTACATCCGCGCCGCCATAGAACATGGCTGGAGCCGCAACGTGCTGGTGATGCAGATTGAAAGCGGCCTCTACCGGCGGCAAGGCAAAGCGGTCACCAACTTTTCGGCAACCCTGCCCGCTCCACAGTCCGACCTCGCGCAGCAGTTGATCAAGGACCCTTACAACTTCGATTTTCTCACGCTCACTTCCGCCGCCCAGGAACGCGACCTGGAGCGTGGCCTGCTGGTCCATCTGCGCCAGTTTCTCGTCGAGCTCGGTACTGGCTTCGCTTTCGTCGGCAGTCAGGTGCCGATGGAAGTGGGTGGTGAGGAGTTCAAGCTGGACTTGCTGTTCTACCACCTGAAGCTGCGCTGCTTCTGCGTGATCGATCTGAAGATGACCCCCTTCAAGCCCGAGTACGCGGGCAAGATGAACTTCTACCTGGCCGCCGTCGATGACCTGCTCCGCCACCCACAGGATCAGCCCTCTATCGGCCTCATCCTCTGCAAAACCAAGAACCGCATCATCGCCGAGTACGCGCTGCGCAACATGAGCACCCCCATGGGCATCTCCGAGTTTCGGCACCTGGAGCAGCTCCCTGAGCAACTCCAAGGGACCTTGCCCACCATTGAAGAGATCGAGGCGGAACTGGGCAGGATTGAGATCAGCTAGCTGGCTCTATCTACTCCGGCCGCAACGCCTCCATTGGATTGATCCGCGACGCTCGCCAGGCGGGGATGGACGCGGCCGCGAAGGCGGTGGCCAGTAGCACCACGGCCACGGTCGACCAGATGGCCGGATCGGTGGCCCCAACCTGATAGAGATAGCTGTCCATCACGCGCCGCAGCGTGTAGCTGAGCCCGGCCCCGCACAGCAGTCCCAGTGTCGCCAGCAGCAAGGCCTGTGCCTGGAACCGCCACCGGATGGCTTCCGGAGCCGACCCCAGGGCCAATCGAATCCCAATCTCCCGGCGCCGCTGCTGGACCGCGTACGCGAGCAAACCGGCGATTCCCGTGGCGGAGATCAACAAACCAAAGCCCGCGAAACCCGCCAGCAGCGACGACAGCAGCCGTTCGATCTTCACCGATTCCCGCACATTGCCTTCCACCGTCGTCACCTTGACGTAGGGCATGCGACCCGCCTCCTTCCGGAAGATGGCCTGCAGTGCGGCCACCAGCGGTTCCCGCGCGCCGGCGTGCCGGACGGCGAGCGTCATTCCCGGGCTCTGTAGCCCGTTCATCCAACTGGGGAAATACACGGTGGGTGGACTGGCTTCCCGAACGTTGGTGTACTTAGTGGCGGCCACCACGCCCACCACCTCGATCGGTTCTTTGTCGTTGGGTAGACCAATGAACTGCCCAATCGCGGCAGTGGGTGAGCTATAGTAACGGCGCGCGACGTCCTCACTCATGACGCACATCCAACGCCGCCCGGAAGAGGCTGCGGGAAACTCTCGGCCTGCCAGGAGAGGAATGCCCAGGGTTTCAAAGTAGCCATCGGTGACCGAATGCAGAAACACCATGCGGTCCTTGGACGGGACATGCATGTGGCCGGGCACGTCGATCGTGATCATCTGCGCCTGGGGGCCAAGCGGCGCCATTCCGGTCCAGGCCGCGGCGGTTACTCCGGGCAGCTGGCGGGCTTGTTCCAGGATGCTCCCGTATGCCCGGTCATGCGCAGGCCGGCTGATCCCGGCGTTGAACAGATCAGGGGTCAGCAAAACCGTGGCTTGAGCATCGAATCCCGTTGCTTGATGCACCAGGCGCTGCACCGATTTCAGCATCAGCGCCGAACCGCCCAGCAGCATGAATGTCAGCGCCGTCTGCAGGACGATCATGCCCGCCCGCAACCGCCCGGCACCGATGCTTCCGGTGCTCGACCGCATCGCCTGATAGTGCTGACGCGAAGCCGTCCAGGCCGGCACCCAGCCCGCGATCAAAACCACCAACACCAGCAAGGCGATAACGAACGCCAACACCGTCAGGTCCAGGCGCGTGTCGATATCCAGGTCCAGTTGGCTGGAGATCGCCACGCCCAACCATCTCGCCAGCACCAAGCCACCGGCTACACCACCCAACGCCAGCAACGTACTCTCGATCAGCAATTGCTGCCGTACTCGGCCGGCCGTGGCTCCCAAGGCCAAACGAGTAGCAATCTCCTGGCGGCGAGCGGCGGCGCGGGCGAGCAAGAGATTGGTCAGATTCGTGGCCGCAATCAGCAACACGGCGGCTACCGCCGCCAGCAGTATCAGGAGCACCGGACGGTACTGCTTCATGGGCGTCGAGTCGCCTGCCGGGGTCGGGCGAACTTCCATCTTCATGGCGAGAAACTGCCTCTCGGCCTCCGCCGACAGCCCCACTTCCTTGGCGCTGGCCAACAAGCCCGGAGCCATCGCCGTCATCTGCTGCGTCGCGACCTCCGGGCTGAGGCCTGGTTTCAACCGGCCCTGAACTCGCAAGAAACCGATGCCCGGGTTGGTCCGCCAACGGAACTTCGGGTACAGCGCTTCCATGCTGCTCACCGTGATCCAGAGATCGATCGCCGTGCCGGGGGTGGTGCCCACAAACGATCGCGGCGCGATGCCCACCACCACAAAAGGCACCTGCTCCACCGCGATGGCCGCCCCCACTGCGGCCGGAGATCGGTTGAAGGCACGGGACCACAATGCATCACTGATCACCACTGGCCAGCCGCCGGAAGGTCCGCCGGGAACGTCATCGGCCGCGGTCAGCAGGCGGCCCAGTTGAGGTTGCACTCCCAAGACCGGAAAGTAGCTTCCCGTCACGCGCGCGGTGTTCGGCCGGTGAGGCGAACCGTTGGCGTCAACGGCCATTGCCCCGGCTCCGGCGACGCCGAAGATCTCCGAAAAAGCTGTCTCCTGTTTGGACAACGCCTGATACAGCGGGTAAGAGACAAAGGCCCGCTCCACTTCTTTGGTTTCTCGCCCATTCACCCAGTAGCGGCCCGTGGAGGCAATGTTGGTCAGTACCAGTTTTGCCAGTTGCTCCGGCTGCTTCACCGGCAGCAAGCGCAGCAGCAGTCCATTGGTGATCGAAAATACCGCCGTGTTGGCACCGATGCTCAACGTGAGCGTGAGCACGACGACAAAGGTGAACAGTTTCTCTTTGGCCAAGACGCGGACCCCGAACCGGACATCCTGCCACAAGCCTTCCAGCCACGGGAAGAGCCAGGTCTCTCGCGTTTCCTCGCTCCAGGCCGTCGCGTTTCCCAGGGCAACTCGCGCCTCTCTGGCCGCCTCGTCGATAGACCGGCCAGACGCCTGCAGCGCCTGTTGTTTCAAGGCCAAATGCGCGGCTAGCTCATCTTCCAAATCTTGATCAAGCTGCGCCCGCCGGCCCAGACGACGGAGGCGCGAGAGCAATGAATTCCACCACGCATTCATGGTTAGCACTCCCCCAAAACGCGGCCCATGCCGAGAGCGATCTGCGTCCAGCCCGCGCGCTCCTTGGCCAATTGCTTCCGGCCCTCGCGCGTCAACTGGTAGTACTTGGCCTTGCGATTGGCCTCCGACATACCCCATTCCGATTCCAGCCAGCCCTTCAGTTGCAGCCGGTGCAGGGCCGGGTAGAGTGCGCCTTCCTCCACGCGGAAAAGCTCGCCGGAGCGGCTCCAGATGGCCTCCATGATGGCGTACCCATGCGCCGGGCCAGCCTCCAGGGTGTGGAGAATCAGCAGGTCCAACGTGCCGGGCAGAAGTTCAGCAGAGCGGAATCCCATAGGTATCTTAGGGGAAGCGTACCTCCGCTCCCATAAGTTGTCAAGGGGAAGCTCGTCTCACCCGCTGACGGTTCCAGCGTTGGCTTAAATCCCCGCGTACCAGGAATAGTCGCCCGCCACTTCGGCCGGCTTCAAGTGATCGACCACCCGGATGTGGTTGATAAACTTCACGCTCTTGTAGCCCAACTGACGCGGGACGCGCATGCGCAGCGGGCCGCCGTGGCCATAAGGCAGATCGGCGCCATTGAACGTGTGGGTGATCAATGTCTGTGGATGCAGAGCGTCGTCCATGTCGATGCTGCCGTCCCAGCCCTGCTGGATGGAGTAATAGGCGACGTAGCGCGCCTGGGGCAAAGCGCCCACGCGCTCCAGGACCAGACTGAGGGGCACGCCAGTCCATTCCGCAATATAGGACCAGCCTTCTTCGCAAACCAAGCTCGTGATATTGCTGCGCGCGGGCAGGCTCTTCAGGTCGGCCAACGAGAACGTCATCGGCCGTTCTACCAGACCCTCCACCGTCAGCCGCCAATCGGTAAAGCTACCGGCTTCCAGTCGCTTGTACTCGTCTGATTTGGGCGATGTCGGGTTGGGGAAGGGCTTGGGCGAAATCTGGTCGCGGCGAAACTCGCGCGCCAGCGTGTGGCGGGTAAGCAGGCGCTGGGCGGCGTAGGTCAGCGAGTCGCCCGGCGTGTAGAAGCCGCCCTGCGGCGGTGGCATCAGGCCCGCGTGATCGGCCAATCGGGCTGCGGTGGCCAACCCTGCGGCCCCGGCGGCGGTGGCGAGGCCGGTCGAGATCAGTTTGCGCCGTGATAGTGGGTTCATTGGTTGGTACCGCCTCCCGAGATCATCGCACCCCTGTGATCATGGCAACGACCCGCTGCCGGAAGCCGGCGCGGATTACCATCGCCACATGCGCCACCAGGAACAGCATCAGCAACCCAAAGCCAAAGAAGTGCAGGGTCCGGGCCGATTGGTGCCCGCCGAACACGGCCATCGCTGACGGGAACAGGCTCACGATAGCGGGTGACATGGCGAGCCCCGTCCAGATCATCAGCGGAAACGCGACAAAGATCACACTCAAATAGGCCAACCGCTGGAGCACGTTGTAGTCGGCCTCAGGCTTAGCGAACCGTAAGTGGGCGAGCAACGCCCGAGATAATGCACTCCCGCGCAGATCGGCCGCCGCGGGCACTAACTGCCGCTGAAAATGCCTGGAGGCGAGCCCCACGAAACCGTAGACAACACCGGCGAACACCACCAGCCAAGCCGCCTCAAAGTGGAGCGACCGGCTCCACCCATTCTGGTCCGGCAGCACCGTCTTGAAGCCCGTGGGTACATGCCCGCGCGAAGCCGGGATCGGCAATTGAAACAACGCCGGCATCCCCGAATGCCCGGTATCGCCCCAGTAGAAGCGCGGATGCGAAATGAGAATCTCAACCCCGCTTAGCACCAGGGCGGCGAAGGCGAGCACAGTAACCCAGTGCGTCACCCGCACAAAGGCGGGATGGCGCAGCGTAGGGCTGACGGCAGAATCGGCCATGGGGAGAAGGCTAGCACGCTTGAGGCGTGATACGCTGCGCTGGCCGGTCTCTACCGTGGCGTGATGTCGCCGCCAATGCCCGCGTAGGTCTCTTTCACCTTGATCACCTTGCCCGCACCGCCAAAAGTCACAAAGGTGATCTTGCCCGGAGCTTTGCCATACACCCAATCTTCCGTATCCACGCCGTCTTTCGACTCGCGGGAGTGATACTTGGGTTGGCCCAGCACCATCTTGACCTGCTCTTTGTTCATGCCCTCCACCACCTTGCCGGCTTTCACCGCGGCTTGGATTTCGGGGGGCAGGTTCTCGACGTAGTCTTCCGTGGCGGAGTGTTCGTCGAACTTGAAGATGGGGGCGAGCATCTTCTTGATCTCGGCCACTTCGATGGGCTCAATGTCCTTGGGAAACTTCAACACGAGAGCGGTGCCCAGAGACAGGCGCGACGGGCCGCCGACCGGGCGCATGCCGCCGTTGCCGCCGCCGACGCCCACTTGGACGCGATCCCGCCAGGCCTTGCCGGTCTTCAGGCCGCCGTTGATTTCGAGGATGATGTTGTCGTCGTTGATGTCGACCTTGGTGATCTGCACCTGGTCGCCCACCTTCGCCGCGGGGCCGAACTCGCGGGCGGCGGCGTCCCAGCGGGCTTTGTCCCACTGCGTGTCGCCGGCCTTCTGTTCGGTGGTCAGTTCCAGCGGCTTCTTCGAACGCGGCAGTGAGATTTTGGCGCTGGCGTACTCGGCGGAAAGGCCGCGGATCAGCTTCACCCGGTCTTCCTGCGTCAACTTCTCCGCGAACAACAGGGCGGGCAGCGCGATCCAGATAAGGAGACGGAATTTCATTCTTCCTCCCGCAACAGATAGGGCCGCTGGACGGAGAACGGCGCTTTCCAGATATAGAAGGCGACGATCGGGATGACGATCAGGGTCAAGATGCTGCCCTCGACACCATAACCACCACCCGACCACAACTGACCGGCCGTCCATTCCATTCGATAGCCCGTCACACTCATGGTAAAGCCGCTCAGGTTGACGCCAAACAGCGGTAACGTCCAGTTCCAGCCAAAGTGCATCCCGGTGGAGAGCCACAGGTCGCCGGTCCGCAGGAAGCAGACGCCAAACAGGACGCCCCAGAGGAAGGTGTTGGCGTACCCGATCCAGGTGATATCGGGGTTGCCCGAATGGGCGTTGGAGAACAGCACCGCCATGGGCAGAATGGTGGCGAAGGCGCCCCATCGCTTCAGCAGTAGCTGAAAGCCGTAGCCGCGGAACAACATCTCCTCGCCCACCGCACCCAGCAGCAAAACAACACTGACAAACAGCAGGCTGTACCAGTTGCGGGGCTGCTCCGGCGCGGGCACCAGTTTGGCCATGCCCAACAGCAGCGGCGGCACCATGACAAACAGCGCCGCCCCCAGGCCGCCCAGAAAGCCCAGGCCCAGATTCCGCATGCCGCCATCGTCGACGGTCAGCCCAATATCGGACAGCCGACCCCGTTCGTAGATCCGCAACGTGATCGCGTTGGCCAGCGCTGCCGCTCCAAAGCTGACCACCGCTCCGGCCACAAGCGAGCCCGCCCACGGCTTCAACAATGGCCCCAGCACCATCATTGTCACCACTTCGATCAGGGCGAACAGAATGACGCGCACGATCACCCGCGGCGGTTGTCCCGGCAGTTCCACCGTCCCCGGCCCGTTGCTGGGATTGGGCGGTGTGGGTAGGGCGGAGGGCTGCATAGGGTTCCGCTTCGGCTCGACTACAGGCTCTTGACGTTGACGCGGACGCCCTTGGGCGCCACCGTAACGGGCAGGACGGTGGCGCCTTCCGCTGCGATCGCTTCCGAAACGCGTTGCTTGGCGTCCGGCTCCACCAGGAAGAAGACGCAGCCGCCGCCGCCCGCTCCGCAGACCTTGCCGCCCAGGGCGCCCTTCTTCTTGGTGACGGCGATCAGCTGGTCGATCAGCGGCGTGGTGATGCCGGGGGCGTTCTTGCGGCGGTGGCCCCATTCTTCACGCACCAGGCGGCCCACTTCGGCCCAGTTGCTTTTCTCCAGTGCCCCGCGCATCGCCTGAGCAATGGCCGAGATCTTGGCGAAGTTGCGGTGGACCTGCTTGTCGCCATCAATGTGCAGCTTGGTGACTTCCCAGTTGTTGATGCCGGAATTACGCGGCAGGCCGGTGTAGGCCAGCACGATACGCTGGTTGAAGTCGTCGAGATCCACCGGAATCGGCTTGCGGATCAGCCCATCGACGCGCAGTTCCAGCGCGCCCACACCACCGTACATCGCGGGGTAGTAATCCTGCGCCCCAGTGGGGACATTGATGATCTGCGCCTCAATGTTCTGGGCCACCTCGCGGACGTGCTCAATGGAATAGCCCGTGCCGCACAGCTTGTTGAAGGCGCTCGCCACGGTGATCAACAGCGCGGAAGAGCCCGAGATGCCGGCTCCGGCGGGCGCTTCTGAGCTGGTCCACAGCTCAAAGCCGTTCAGCGCGTCCAGCTTCTCGCGCGCCACATTGGCAAAGTGCCGGATGGCCCAGGCCAGCAAGCCGAGGCCCGGCTTCTTTTCGGCCAGCAGCGAATCAAGTGACGCGAAGGCTTCGGTCTTTTTCAGATCCTCCGACACCAGCACCACCGCACCGTCGGTGCGCGGCGTGATGCGGCAGTGGGTGTAGCGGTCCACCGCAAAGTTCACTGTCACCGCGCCCGGGTGATAGAGATAAAGTGGCCAGATGTCCAGCGTGCCGCCCGCCATATCGACGCGGCACGGAGATTGAGCAGTGTAGATGTTCGCCAAATCACTATTCTAGTTGACGTTTTGGCTGAACCGGGTCACAGCGCGCGGGCGAAGATGAATGCATTGAGCAGGCAAAGCGCCAGCGCCGGAATCGCGGCCAGTAGGGGGTCTTTAATTCTGAAGCGGGTCACCACGGCCAGAAACATCATCAGGGCTAAGCCGCCGGAGGACAGCAAAAGCAGCGGACGATAAAAAAGCCCTGCCAACAGGCCGACGCTGGCGGCTACTTGCAACATCCCCGTCAACCGCTGGAAACGGGCCAAGCCGTAGCGTTCAAACTCCGTCACCATCCGCTCCGACAGCAGGCAGTTCAGTCCGTAGCCTCCAAACAGGATCGCGGACAGCAAGGGCGCAATAAGCGGTAAGGCAGGTGTTAACATTGGGCCGCTCCAATGATAGACTCAAACGAGGTCGGCCATTTAGGCCGGCCGGAAAGAGCAACGTTATGCAAACGATCGTGATGTTTTTTCAAGTTGTAGTCGCTTTAGGTCTATTGAACGTCTGGCTGCTCCGCTTTAATCAAAGCACTGCCTATCGGGGAGGCAACGCCCGCTCCATGCCGGAGGAGTTTGCCACTTATGGCCTACCGTCTTGGTCAACTTACGTCGTCGGCGCGCTGAAGGTGGGCGCGGCTATTTGTTTGATCGCTGGTCTTTGGATGCCGGTCCTGGTTCTGCCGGCGGCTTTACTCGTTAGTGCTTTGATGCTGGGCGCGCTGGCAATGCACTTGAAAGTTAACGACCCCTGGAAAAAGTCTGTACCGGCCCTTTCCATTCTGCTTCTCTGCGCCGTGATCAGCTGGGGTTCGTGGGGCGAGGCGGCGGGGCTGCTCAGCCGAATCTAAGAAAATTGTATACGCCGGGCCGCAGCGCCCGGTGCCGGCGATGACCCGCAACGGGCCCTCCTGGTATCCTGAAATAGAGACAGATCCATCTGTTCCAAGGAGAATTCCCTTTTCATGGCAATCAAAGTAGCCATCAACGGCTTCGGCCGTATCGGTCGCAACGTATTCCGGGCGGCGCTGGGCAATCCGGCGATTGAGATCGTCGCCACCAATGACCTCACCGACATCAAGACGCTGGCCCACCTGCTGAAGTACGACTCCATCCTGGGGCCGCTCCATGCCGATGTGAAGATCGACGGCGATGTGATTCATGTCGACGGCAAGCCGCTGAAGGTGTTCGCCAGCAAGGACCCGGCCGCCATCGATTGGACCAGCCTGGGCACCGAAGTGGTCATCGAATCCACCGGTCGCTTCACCGATGCCGCCGAAGCCCGCAAGCATTTGTCGGGTTCCGTGAAGAAGGTCATCATCTCGGCTCCGGCCACCAATGAAGATGTGACCATCGTGCTGGGCGGCAACGACGGCATGTACGATGCCACTAAGCACAACATCGTCTCCAACGCTTCCTGCACCACCAACTGTTTGGGCCCCGTGGTGAAGGTGCTGCACGAGAAGTTCGGCATCGACAAGGGTTCGATGACGACCATCCACAGCTACACCAACGATCAGAACGTGCTGGACTTCCCGCACAAGGATCTGCGCCGCGCCCGTGCGGCCGCGCTGAACATGATCCCCACCTCCACCGGTGCCGCCAAGGCCATCGGTCTGGTGATGCCGGAATTGAAGGGCAAGCTGGACGGCTATTCGATGCGCGTCCCCACCCCGAACGTTTCGGTGGTCGCTTTCGTGGCGGTGCTCAAGACCAACACCACGGCCGCTGAAGTGAACGCCGCCTTGAAGGGCGCCGCTGAAGGCGCGCTGAAGGGCATTCTGGCCTACACGGAAGACCCGGTGGTTTCCAGCGACCTGCTGCATTCACCCGCCAGCGCTACCGTTGATTCTCAGCTCACCAAGGTGATGGACGGCAACTTCCTGAAGGTTGTGGCCTGGTACGACAACGAGTGGGGCTATTCCTGCCGCGTGGTCGACCTCGTCAGCTTCCTGCTGAAGTAGTAGAGTAAATCAGTTACGGAGAAAGGGCGCTCGGTTGAAGGGCGCCCTTTTTCTATGGACTTTCAATTTTGAGGATGCTGCCCATGAAGTTCTCCCGCCTGTTGCCGTTGCTCACCGGACTGGTGTTGTTCGCCGCCCCGCCCAAATCCGGCGTTGACAAAGCCGCCATCGATCCCAACTGCAAGCCTTGCGACGATTTCTGGCGCTACGCCAATGGCGGTTGGATCGACAAGAATCCGATTCCGGGCAAAGCTGCGGGCTGGGGCAGTTTCCTTGTCCTGCGTGACCAGAATGCCGAACGGCTGAAGGGCATTTTGGACGAAGCGGCACAGAAGCCCACGCCGCAGACGGCCAAGATCGGCGCGTTCTATGCTGCTTGCCTCGATACGGAAGCGCTCGACAAGAAGGGCTTTTCGCCCGTGGAGCCGATGCTGAAGCGCGTCAACCAAATCGACAGCGCGGCGGGTGTCGCGGCGGAGATTATGGCGATGGTGCGGTTGGGCCTTTCGGCACCGCTTGATGTCTCCACCGGTGCGGACTATAAGAACTCGACCGAGATCATCCTCGGCGTCGATATCGGCGGCCTCTCGCTTCCGGACCGCGACTTCTACGTCAACACTGACGCGCGCAGCCAGCGGGTCCGCACGGAGTTTTTGAAGTACAGCGCCCGCCTGCTGGAGTTGACCGGCATCCCGGCCGACCAGGCGACGCAGCGAGCGGAGACGATCCTCGCTTTTGAAACCAAGCTGGCCGAGGCTCGCATGAAGCGGGCGGATCTCCGCAATCGCGACAATACCTATAACAAGACCGATCAGGCCGGCTTGAAGTTGCTTGTGCCCGGCCTCAGCTGGGGCGCACTGATCGATTCTGAAGGGCTGAAGCAGAACATTCCGGTGAACGTCCGCGACATGGGCGCGCTGAAGGCCTTCGGACAGCGGCTCTCGGATACGCCGGTCGATACCTGGAAGGCCTATCTTCACTGGCGCTGGCTGAGCGCTTCCGCCGACAAGTTGTCGAAGCCGTTCCGCGATCAGCAGTTCGCCTTCAACCGCACCGTCTTGACGGGTGTCAAGGAAATGGAGCCGCGCTGGCAGACCTGTTCGGCGCAGACCGATGCCGTGCTGGGTGAAGAGCTGGGCCAAGTGTTTGTGGCCAAGTACTTCCCGCCCGCGGCTAAGGCGCGGATGCGGACGCTGGTCGAAAACCTGCGCGAGACGTTGCGGGAAGAGCTGCCGACGGTCCCGTTTATGGGCCCGGCGACGCAGAAGGCCGCGCTCGAGAAACTGAATGCCTTCTTCCCCAAGGTGGGCTATCCGGATAAGTGGCGCGACTATTCGGCGCTGGAAGTGAAGCGCGACGACGTCTTCGCCAATTTTCTCGCCGCCCGAGCTTTCTCGCATCGCGAGGCGATGAGCCGCGCCGGTAAGCCGGTGGATCGCAGCCGGTGGGGCATGACTCCTCCGACGGTGAACGCCTACTACAACGCATCATTGAACGAAATCGTGTTTCCGGCGGGCATTCTCCAGCCGCCGTTTTTTGACCTCGAAGCTGACGACGCGGCCAACTATGGTGCGATCGGCGCGGTGATCGGGCATGAGATGGGCCACGGCTTTGACGACCAGGGCAGCAAGTTCGACGCCCAGGGCAATATGCGCGATTGGTGGACCGCCGAGGACCGCAAAAAGTTCGAAGAGCGCGCCGCTTGCATCATCGACCAGTTCGACACGATCGACGTGGGCGATGGCTTGCGCCACAACGGACGCCTGGTGACCGGTGAGGCGATGGGCGACGTGGGCGGCGTTACCCTAGCCTACAAGGCGTACAAGCGGTCCTTGAAGGGCAAGCCCGGGCCGGTGATCGACGGCTTCACGGCCGACCAGCGCTTCTTCCTGGCGTTTGCCCGGGTCTGGGGCAGATACGAACGGCCTGAGTCCCGCCAGTTGCGGCTGAAGACCGACCCGCACCCGATCTCGAAATGGCGCGCCAATGGCACGCTGTCGAACATGCCGGAGTTCTTCGCTGCCTTTTCTTGCAAACGGGGCGACCCGATGGTGCGTCCAGAAGAAAAGCGCTGCAAGCTCTGGTAAGCGCGTCCAAGAAGTTGAGTGAGTGTTGACATGAAGTTCACCCGTAGTCTGCCGATTCTGTTTGGCTTGATGTTGTTCGCCGCGCCGCCCAAATCGGGCGTCGATAAGGCGGCACTGGATCCGACGTGCAAGCCCTGTGACGACTTTTGGCGCTATGCCAACGGCGGCTGGGTGGACAAAAACCCGATTCCCGCCAAGTATCCCGTGTGGGGCAGCTTT
>JAPKYX010000176.1:2525-16160 GCA_026394075.1 Acidobacteriota bacterium | reverse complement strand
CTACGCCACTGAACGTGTCTTTGCGACAGCGCAGGATGGCCAGAAAGTGCCGGTGGCACTGGTCTACAAGAAGGCGCTGTTCAAGAAGGATGGTTCCAACCCGGCGCTGCTCTATGGCTACGGCTCCTATGGGTTGAACAGTGATCCGTTCTTCTCATCCGAGCGGCTCAGCCTGCTGGACCGGGGCTTCGTCTACGCCATCGCCAGCATCCGCGGCGGTAGTGAGATGGGCAAGCCGTGGCATGACCAGGGCCGCATGATGAACAAGCGGAACACCTTCACCGACTTCATTGCCGCGGCAGAACACTTGGTGAAGAACAAGTACTCGAGCACGGCGAAGCTGGGCATCATGGGTGGCTCCGCAGGCGGCTTGCTGATGGGTGCGGTCACCAACATGCGGCCGGATCTGTTTGGGGCGGTTATCGCCAAAGTGCCGTTTGTCGATGTGGTCAGCACCATGCAGGACAAGTCGCTGCCCTTAACCGTCGGCGAGTTCGAGGAGTGGGGCAATCCGGAAGAGCAAAAAGCCTACGCCTACATCCGGAGCTATTCGCCCTATGACAACGTGGAGCGCCAGCAGTTCCCGCATATGTTGATCACGGGTGGCCTCAATGACCCGCGCGTCTCCTACTGGGAACCCGCCAAATGGGTGGCCCGCCTCCGCACCATGAAGAAGGGCGATAACATGCTGTTGTTGAAGATGAGCATGGGTGCCGGACACTTTGGGGCGTCAGGTCGCTATGATCGTTTCAAGGAGACGGCGCTGGACTACGCGTTCCTGATCAAGGCGCTCGGTGTCGAAGTGAAGCCGTAAGGGAGACTTTTGCATGATAAATCGACGCCAGATTTTCCAGGCGGCCGCTGTCGCCGTACCCGCCGCCGCGCTAGGCCAGCAGGTCGAATGGAAGCCGCTGACGCTGGACGCGCACCAGAATCAGACCGTCGTCGTGCTCAGTGACTTGATCATCCCGGCCACCGACACACCCGGAGCCAAGGACGCCAACGTCAACCGCTACATCGATCTGTTCCTCACCGATGGCTCCGAAGCGGACCGCAACCGGTTCCTCGAAGGTCTGGGACAGCTGGATGGCTATTCCGTCCGCAAGTTTGGCAAAACCTTTATCGACGCCACCAAAGATCAGCAGATCACCATCCTGAAGGAGTTCAGCGCCGGCACGGCGGGTAAGCCTTCGCAGAACTTTTTCACCCAGGCCAAGATGCTCACTTCGCGCATCTACTACAACACTGCCATCGGCTTCCGGGAGCTGAACAAAGGCGGGCGCGTACCGCGTACGTTCGCCTGCAAGGTCTAGCGCCTTTAGGCGCCGCCGGGCCGTCCCGTGATGAATTTTCCTGATTCGGTTCGCTTCCTCTACGCGCTGGGGAACGAAGTAAAGACTCTCAAGCTCGGCCTGGAGCAGATGCAGAATCTGGCCGCCCGCCTCGGTCACCCGGAGCGCCGGCTGCGCTTCGTGCATGTGGCCGGCACCAATGGCAAAGGTTCCGTTTGCGCCATGGTGGAAGCCGGCTTGCGGCATGCCGGGCAAACCACCGGGCTCTACACCTCGCCCCATCTGGCCTCGCCCACCGAGCGTATCCGCATCAATGGCGAACCGGTCACCGAAGAAGAGTTCAGCCGCGCCTTTGACCAGGTGCATGAAGCCGCGCAAGGCATGGAAGTGCACCCCAGCTACTTTGAAACCGTCACCGCGATGGCCCTGGTGCTGTTCGCGGAAAAGCAGGTGGACACTGTGGTGTGGGAAGTGGGCTTGGGTGGCCGCCTGGATGCCACCAACATCGTCACCCCGGTGGTGTCCGTGATCACGCCGGTGAGCCTTGATCATCAAGAGCACCTGGGCGATACCGTCACCAAGATCGCCTTCGAAAAGGCGGGCATTATCAAGGCGGGCGTGCCCGTGGTGGTGGCCCCGCAATGGCCGGAAGCCATGGCCGCGATTGTGGACAAGGCTCACGCCGAAGGTGCCCCCGTCATCCTGAGCGGACCGGTCGAACTGCCGTTTCCGCCGCCGCTGGCTGGGAAGCATCAGCTGGACAACTGCCGGACGGCCGTAGCGGCGCTCGCTCAGTTGGGCGTGGGGCCGGAAGGCATTGCCGAGACGCGCTGGCCGGGGCGCCTGGAACTGGTGGGTCGCGCGCCGGACATCTATCTCGACGGGGCGCACAACCCCGCCGGTGCCGCGGCGCTGGCTGAATTTATTGAGGAACGGCGTGCGGCCGGGAAGGGCCGCATCTGGATGGTGTTCGGCGTCATGAAGGACAAGAAGGTAGCCGAAATGGCCGGTCACCTCTTCCCGCTGGTGGACGAATTGATTCTCACCGCCCCCATCTCAGAGCGTGCCCTACCACCGGAGGCGATCCCCGCCAATGGCGCGCGCGTTGTGGCCTCGGTCCCGGAAGCACTCTCGCTGATCCGCGCCGCGGCACCGGAGGATACTGTCTTCATCACGGGGTCTCTGTTCCTGGTCGGCGAAGCGCGACCGCTGCTGGTGAACCGATGAAGGAACCAATGAAGTACGGCTTTGAATGGTCCTTCAGCTTCTTCCGCTCCGTGCTGTTCATTGCCCCGTCAATCGTCGTCGCGACGGCCTTCTGGGGCTTCTGGAGCCTGCTCATCTCCCCGTTTGACCCCAATGGCCGCAAGCAGGCCTGGATGGCGAAGATGTGGGCCCGGACGCTGCTGCTGGTGTCCGGCACCCGGGTGAAGGTGGAGGGTCTCGAGAACCTCACGCCCGGCCAGCACTACATCTTCGTGTCGAACCATCGCAGCTACATGGATACGCCGGTGATGCTGGCGTCGTTGCCGGGGCAGTTCCGGTTTATGGCCAAGGCGGGGCTGTTCAAGATCCCCCTGATGGGCGGCCACCTGCAGCGCGCCGGGCATATTCCGGTGCCGCTGGACAAACCGCGCGAAGCCGTCCGCAGCATGACCGAAGCCGGGCGCATCATCCGCGAGCGGCAGGTGTCCGTGCTCGTGTTCCCGGAAGGGGGCCGCACGATGGGCCAGATGGACCCGTTCCGCGAAGGGGCGGCCTTCATTGCCATTAAAGGTGGCGTACCGCTGGTACCTGTGGGCCTGGTGGGCACTTTCGAGCTTCTGCCCATGCATTCCGTCCACGTCCAACCCCGCCAGGTAACCGTCCGCATCGGCCACCCCATCGTGACGGAAGGCTTGGACATCAAGGAGCGCGGTGCCTTAACCGATCGCTTGCGCGATAACGTAACCCGGCTGATTTCTTCCGTCTAGGCTGTGCCCGCCCGCCGCAAGCCGTATAATCGACCCATGGTCTCGCGCCGTTCACTCTTGGGCCTGCTGCCGGCTGGCCTCACGCTTTCCCGTACCGCCTTCGCCCAGCAGCAGTCAATTTCGATCGAAGAGTATGAACCCAAGTCCAGCCTGGTGGTGCCTCAAACTCCGCGCACCCGGGCGCGCTTTCCGTTCATTGACATCCACAATCACCAGCCGACGTTCCGCGGTGATGACGACCTCAGCAAGATCCTGAAAGAAATGGACGCGCTGAACATGCGCGTCATGGTGAACCTTTCCGGCTCCTATGGCGATGCCCTGAAAGGCGTCCTCAAGACCTACCGCACCGGCCCGCACAAGGACCGTTTCGCGGTGTTCGCCAACTTCACCTTCCGCGATGTCGATGCGCCGGACTACGCGGACCGAGTGGCCAAGCAACTGGAAGACGACTTGAAGGCCGGCGCGCAAGGCCTGAAGATCTTCAAAAACTTCGGCATGGACTTGAAAGACGCCAAGGGCCAACGGGTTCACGTCGATGACGCGCGCTACGACAAAGCCTTCCAGGTCCTGGCCAAGTACAACGCCTTGTTCCGCCGCCACAAGAACGTCAACTTCATCAGCGCCCACTTAAGCTGGCTGGGCGGCGACCTGGGCCGCTTAGGCAAGCTGATGGACGAGATGCCCAACATGTATGCCGAGATCGGCGCCGTGCTGGCCGAACTCGGCCGCCAGCCCCGCTTTGCTCGCCAGTGGTTCATCCGCTACCAGGACCGTGTCCTGATGGGCAAGGACACCTGGGCCCCGGAAGAGTACGCCACCTACTTCCGTGTGCTGGAAACCTCGGACGAGTACTTCCCCTACTACCGCAAGCGCCACGCCTTCTGGAGCATGTACGGCCTGGACCTGCCGGACGAAGTGCTGAAGAAGCTCTACTACAAGAACGCGCTGCGCCTGCTGAAGGGCATTGATCCGAGCGGCTTTCCGAAGTAAGCTCCCACCCAAGCAACAAAAAAGGCCGGGCCCCGAAGGGTCCGGCCTTTCTCATTTCAGGGCTTCCGTGCTGGCGCTAGAAGCTATACTTCAGCGCCATCTGGATCTGCCGTGAATCAATGCGGGTGCCGCTGATGACGCCGTAGTTGGGCGTCCGCAGCGACGTTCCGGGCTGGCCAAACAGGGCCTTGTTCGGCAGGTTGAAGAACTCCCCGCGGAACTCGACCGTGTGCTTGCCGTCCTTGAAGCGGAAGAACTTGTTCACCGACATATCCAGGCTGCTGATGCCGGGTCCGATCACCGTGTTGCGCCCGGCTGTGCCGTAGCGGAAAACAGGCTGCGCCGCGCCCGGGGCCACGCCGAGACGATCCACATAGGCCGCTGTGTTGAAGAACCGCTGTACCGTCTGCTCACCATCAGCCAGATTGGGGTTGACGCCCGCAATCGCGTCCGGCTTGCAATAGCCGCCGCCGTTCTGCACGTTGCCCGGGCCGCAGGTGACGGTGTTC
Organism: Acidobacteriota bacterium; assembly: GCA_026394075.1. Lineage (GTDB taxonomy): Bacteria > Acidobacteriota > Terriglobia > Bryobacterales > Bryobacteraceae > JAPKYZ01. The sequence continues at coordinate 11,396 of JAPKYX010000176.1, read as the reverse complement.
GGGAAACCATCCTGGAAGGTGATGATGCCACCCAACTGCCAGCCACCGAACAACACGTTCGCCACCGGGTTGGTGATGTTCATCGCGCGGCCCCGGCCAAAGGGCAGCTCATACAGGAACGACGCCGTAAAGCGCTGGCGCATATCAAACGCCGATAGGCCGCGCTCGGCGCGCAGGTTGTAGTTATCCGACGGCGTCAGCTGATCGCCGTCCGTCGTCCGGACGCCGGAGCCATTGTCGATCGACTTACCATACGCATACGAACCCAGCAGCGTAAAGCCATGCGCGAACCGGTGCTGCAAGCGCGCCTGCAGCGAGTGATAGTTGGAATGGCTGGGCGCGTTCATGTTCTGGAAGCTGCCGTTGAACTTGGGGAACGGCCGGTTCAGGTTCGGGTTGCCGGGGCCCGGAACCGGGTTGTTGTAGGCCGTCAAACGGCGCAGCTTGATGCCGGCCGAGCCCATGTAGGTCACTTCCAGTGACATGTTCTTGGTCAGCTCACGTTGGATCGAGCTCTGCCATTGGGCGACATAGCTGGTCCGCTCACCATACTGGTTGATCAGCAGGAAGCTGGGTGCGCCGGTCTGCGTGAACAGCTGGTTCCAGGTGAGGTTGGGCCGCGTCGTGTCGGCGGTCTCGGCCTGCCGGATGGTGAAGGGGATATTGCGGACGATGTCGAACACCGCGTTGCCGATATCACGCACGTAGTAGATGCCGACACCCGTCCTCAGCACTGTCTTCGAGTTCAGCTGATAGGCCAACCCAGCGCGGGGCCCCAGGTCATTGCGGTCCGGCACGCCGGCGCCCCGGCCAAAGCGGCCATCGCGGACCAGCTGCCAGCCCGGAGGTGCCGGGAATTGCGGGTTGCCCTGATTGATGTTGCCCGTGCCCGCGCGGACAAAGGTGGGCTCAACCGAGTTGTCCCACTTGAAGTCGACGTTGACGATGGCATCGTGCTTGTCCTGGAAGGGCTGCTCGTATTCCCAGCGCAGGCCAAAGTTGGCGGTCAACTTGGAGGAGATCTTCCAGGTGTCCTGGATGTAGAGCGCCATGTAGCTTTGGCGGAAGTTGGCAATCGGTGCGCCCACCTGGCCTTCGGTGCCCGACATCACACCCAACAGCATGTCGGCCATCGGCTCACCCGTGTACTGGCCGTTCCAGCTAAACCGGCCGCGCGGCACGACGGCACCGATCTGGTTGTAGCGCAGGCGGCGGAACTCGCCGCCCATTTTCAGGCTGTGCTTGCCCAAGGTCCAGGAGAAGTTGTCGGACCACTGGAACGTCGTGTTCCAGTTGACGAACGGACAATCGTTGCACTCACCGACATTGCCGAAACCGGTGATCTGAAACACCGGAATGCCCCAGAACAGGGGATCCTGCGAAACGCCCCGGAGGCCGAGTTCGTTCACCACATTGCGCTGGAAAGCGCGTTGCTGGGTGTTGCGGGAGTTGAAGTAGTTCATCCCGAAGCGGAACTCGTTCACCTTGTTCGACCCGATCACCTGCGTATGGCCGATCACGCCTTGCTGGCCCAGGATGCCCACAATGTTGCCCTGGTCGCGAATAGCCGACGGGATGTACTGGGGCTCCTGCGTCTGGGAGAAACGGAAGAACAGCGTCTGGTTCTTGATCGCCGTCAGGTCGCCGCGCACCGAGATCTGGTCGCCATCGGTCCGGCGGCCTTCATCGTTCAAGTAGTTGTTGGCAATGCCCAGCGGACCCGTGCCGCCCTGGTTTGGGAGCGGATAAAAGTCGTTCAGCACTTTGCGCGACGTCGGGCTGATGCGGCTGTCGGGGATGATCCCATTGGGGAACGTCTGCCCCGGGTTGAACGGGTCGCGAATCGTGCGGTTCAAAAAGCCAAAGTTGCCGGACCGGAACCGGGCATCGGGCAGCGTCGAGGTTTGCGTCAAGGCGCGGCGCTCGCGCAGACCCTCGTAGTTGAACATGAAGAACAGCTTGTTCTTGCCGTCCAGCAATTTCGGGATGCTCAACGGGCCAGAGAACGTACCGCCGAACTGGTTGCGCTTGAAGGGCGGGTTGACGGCCGCAAAGTAGTTGCGGGCATCGAAAGCCGAGTTGCGCAGAAACTCAAACGCCACGCCGTGATACTGGTTGCTGCCGCCCTTGGTGGATACGTTCACCTGGGCGATGCCGCGGCCATACTCGGCCGAGAACAGTCCCGATTCCACCTTGAACTCCTGCAGCGCGTCAATTGAGGGCAGGAACAGGTAGGTGTTGAAATTCGGGTCCGTGTTCTCCATGCCATCGAGAGCATAGTGATTGTAGTGCACGCGCTGGCCGGCCACATTCAAGGCGAACTGATTGCGTTGACCGCCCATGCGCTGCTGGCCCTGCGACGACGCGGGCCCGTTGGTGGTGGCACCCGGGATCAGCGACGCCAACTGCAGGTAGTTGCGGCCATTCAGCGGCAACTCGACAATGCGCTTGTTCTCGATCACCGTGCCCACCGACGTGGACTCCGTTTCCAGCACCGGCGCACCGCCGGTCACTTCGATCACTTCAGCGACGTTGCCGACCTGCAGGATAAAGTCGAGCGCCGCCGTCTGGCCGACGTTCAACGTGACGTCGTTCCGGACCTGACCGCCAAAGCCCTTCATCTCGACCTTGATGTTGTAGGCGCCGGGCGACAAGGCGGGCGCATTGTAAAGGCCGTCCGCATTGGTGTTGATGGAACGCGAAAACCCGGTGGCCGGGTTGGAAATAGTGATGGTGGCACCGGCAATGACGGCACCGGTGGAATCAGTAACGCTGCCATTGATCTCGCCCAAGCCACCTTGCGCAAAGGCCAAGGCGGCGGTAAGAACGAGTAAGGAAATAGCTTGGAAGAATTTCAACTGGGACCCCTCTCTAGGCCACCAACATTATCAAAGGCCCCGCTGGCGGTCAACAGCGACAGCTCGGCTGCCGCGACGGCCAGTTAGCAATTGGGCAGCAAAAAAGGGGCGGCACCCGCAGGCACCGCCCCCAATCAGCTAGCGCAACTTCTTCGCTGTTAGAAGAAGAAGTGGAACCCGACGCGCATGGTGCGCGGGCCTTGGAAGGCCGAGCCCATGCCGAACTGCGGATCGCGGCGAATCTCCTGGGTCTTCATCTCGTTGGCCACGTTGAAGCCTTTGAAGATGTCGCCCGTGTTGTCGAAGTTGATGCCGCCGTCGTTGGTGTGCGTGAACGACGTGTACTTGTTCGTTACCGTGGCCTGGTTGAACAGGTTGGTGACATTCAGTTCAAACCGTACCCGCATGCCTTCGCGCTTGAGCGGGAAGTCATGCGAGAGCAGCATGTCCGTCTGCGAGAAGAAGGGCGTCCGGCCCTGGTCGCCACGTCCATTGGTGAACACCGGCACGCCGGAAACAAAAACTTCTGTCGTGATCGGGGTGCCGGAGTAGGCCGACAGGAACGGAGCGATGCGGGTGGTGCCACCCTTCCATTTCTGGTCGTAGCTGCCAAAGAACTTGAAGGTGTTCGGCCGGTCAGTGGCCAGGCGGCCCTCCACCAGCGTGCCCTTGTTGTCGTAGCTCATCCAGGCTTCGTCGAAGTAGCGGTTGACGTTGGGGCTGGTGCGCCCGTTCTCATCCGACGAAGCCAAGCCGCCGTAGTTTCCATACAGGCGGCTCACGGTGTAGCTGCTGCTGACGTAGTACCTCTTGGCGAAGCGCCGTTCCAGGCGGAACTCGACGGCGTCGTAGTTGCGCTTGGCCTTGGGCGTCACGCTCTTGGGGTAGTCCTTGGGGAACTTCGAAGCGTCGATCGAGTAGCCGAAGCCGGGGTTGGTGATGTAGTACTGTTCGCCCTGCGATGTGAGGATGCCTACGTCTTCAATGGTGCGGTCCAGTTGCTTGTGGGTGTAGCGGACACCGGCCACCCAGCCGCCCTCGAACAGGTAGTCGTAGCCGAAGTCATAAGCGGTCTGGCGGACCGGCAGCAGGTTCGGATCAACCAGCGGGTTCGACGGGTCGTTGGAGGGGATGCGGTTATCGACGGTCTCGATTAGGGTGCCGGGCAAGGTGCCGGTGTTCGAGTTGGGCGCCGGGTTGGGCTTGATGGCAAAGAAGTTCGGGCTGTCCAGCGTGTAGTAGTAGTCCTTCCACTTGTCGCCACCGAAGCTGCCGCGGGGCAGTTCGTACTTCATGATGTCGTAGTAGCGGCCGAAGCTGCCGTAGATCTTCATCTTGCCGGTGCCGGACGGGTCGTAGGCGAAGCCCAGGCGCGGGGCCAGCTTCTGGTTCCAGTTGAAGGTGATGGCCTTCGACGGGATGCTCTTGTTGTCGGAGAAGCTGGGGACGAATTCCCGCTCGGTACGGAGGCCTAGCGTCAAGGTCAGCTTCTTGTTGACGCGCCACTGGTCCTGGATGAACAGGCCCTGGTTGTTGGACGACACATCGCCCGTGGTCGCGAACACGCGGTTGATGTAGTAGCCATAGGGCCCGCGGAACGAACCCGGACGGGTGAGGGCGTTGCGCGAGAGGTTCCACGCCAACCGGATGTAGCCATCCGGCCAGGTGCTGGCCACCGGCGAGTTGGACAGTTTGTTGATGCTCCAGCCGCCGCGGATGTTGTGCTGGCCACCGGCGGTGAACAGGTAGCTGGCCACCGTGTTCACGTTGTTGCGCGTGAAGATGTCCTGCACGGTCTGCTGGTTATTAGGCGTAAAGTTGCCCGTTGAACCCAGCAGGTTGGACGGAACCGGAAGCGTGGCCGGCAGGGTCCGGTTGGAGTTGACAAACGTGTAGCGGGTGCCGCCGGGGATGCCGTAGTCCTTGTTGTTGTTGTACTGGCGGCCGCCGAAGACACTGATCAGCAAGCGGGACGTAGCGGTGTAATCCGCCTGGTACTGATAGCTGGTGGAAGGCTGACGGCTGCCACGGTCTGCCCAGGGGTTGGAGAAGGCATCCGTGCCTTCACGTCCCGGCAGCAGGCCGTTGGTGCGCGTCGGCATGTACATGTAGCTGAAGCTGCCGCGCAGCTTGTTGGTGGGCGCGAAGTCGATCTTGCCGATCGTGTAGTCTTGCCGCACCTTGCTCTGGTAGACACCCTTGGTGTTGTTGGACAGGAAGGTGACCGCGCGCTCGGTCCGCTCAAACTGCGGATATGTGCCCAGGAAGAACCAGATGCGGTCCTTCTTGATCGGTCCGCCAAAGGTGAAGCCCGGCGTCAGGCTGCGGTAGCCGTCGCGGGAGTTCTGGAAGTATTCGGCCACGTCGTCATTGTTGGGGTTCAGGCGCAGCGTGCGGCGCGGGCCAGCGTTCAAGGCGTCACTTTCCAGGTAGAGAGAAGCCTGACCATGGAAGTTGTTAGAGCCGGACTTGGTGGTAGCGGCGATCACGCCGCCGATGGCGCCACCGAACTGGGCGTCCACACCGGAGGACTTGATCTGCGTTTCGCCAATGAACTCGATCGGCGTTTTGTTCTGGCGGTTCAGGACACCCGTCTGGATGTTGGTGACTTCCGTGCCGTCGATGATGAACACGTTCTCGGAGCCCGAGGCGCCGTCAATCTGATAGCCGCCGCCTTTGGTTTCGGCGCGCGCGCCGGGAGCCAGCGCGATCAACGTATCAAACGAGCGGCCCTTCGGCAGACGGTCATAAATGTCAGCCGTGATGTTGGCCGAGATGACGTTGGTGGCCGTGTCGACCGCCGCGCCTTCACCGGAAACCACGACGCTTTCAGCCACTTGACCGACTTCGAGTTTCGCGTCGATACGGGTGGTGCGGCCCACCTGGATGGCCACGCTAGCGGCCTTAAAGGCGCGGAAGCCCGGAGCCGTGATGTTCACCACGTACAGACCGCCAGGGAGCGAACCGAACAGATAGCCGCCGCCGTTGTCGGTGGTGGCAGTGACAGGACGCAGAAGGCTGCTGCTCGTAACCTCAACGGTCGCGTTGGGTACAGTCGCACCCGCCGGGTCGAGGACTACGCCTTGCAGCGTGCCGGTGCGTTCCTGTGAAAACGCAAGAGTGACGCTGAGAAGAAAACAAAAAGTAAACAGCAGGGTACGCGAAAGCGCGCCCCACCGGTAGATGGTGCTCATATGTTGACCTTTCCCCCGGAAGACCTGCGGTTGCAAGCCCCCGGCCCATTTCAATTAACACTTCGAATGTCCGCCTAAGGCGGGCTAGTGCATTTATCTTACCGTAACAGAAAGATTATGGAGAGAGTCAACTGTAATGGCTGTTCGACAGTTTTGAAATATCGGCCAGATCGCAAGGATCGGCCTGCCCACTTGCGACAGTGCCTACTTGCGCTCGTACAGATGGACGCAGTTCTCCAGGCGGCTGGCGCCGCCGTCGTTGACGGCAAACTGTTGAGAAGTAAAGCTTCCGTCGCGCCGCTGCGTTCCGCTCCACAGGGAGCCGCCCGCAAAGACGCCATCCTTGCGCAGCGCATAGAAGTTGATGTCGAACTTGGCCAGACGCGCCAGGTCGTTATCGTAGTTGCGCGCGATGCGCTTCATCACTTCCATCACCGCTTCCTGCGGCGAGCGGCCGGCGCGCATCAGCTCGACAATGCTGTGTGCTCCGGCAACGCGGATGTTCTCTTCACCACGACCAGTGGAGCCCGCGCCGCCCACTTCCTGGTCCACGTAGAGACCGGCACCGATCACCGGTGAATCGCCCACCCGGCCCGGGATCTTCCAGGCCAAGCCAGACGTTGTCGTACACCCCGACATCTCGCCCTTGCTGTTCAGCGCCAAACAATTGATGGTGCCCGTGGTGGGGTGCAGCGCCATCCATTCGGCCCAGGCCAGCGTGTCGGCGGAGGCGTTGGGGAACAACCGCTGCAACGCCGCCGAAGGCTTCGCCCCCGGTTTGGCCGGCGGCGCATCCAGGCCATCGCTCCAGTTGCTGTGGCCGCTGGGATTCTTCAGCATCCGCTTCCACACCAGCCAGGCCAGGCGCGACTCTTCCGTCAGCAGATCTTCTTCCTTGTAGCCCATCGCCTTGGCGAACCGCGTCGCGCCTTCGCCCACCAGCATCACGTGGTCCGTCTGCTCCATCACCAGCTTGGCGATGTTCGAAGGCGTCTTGATGCCGCGGATGGCGGCCACTGACCCGGCTCGGCGCGTGGGCCCATGCATGACGCTGGCGTCCAACTCGACGACGCCTTCTTCGTTGGGTAGTCCGCCGTAGCCCACGGAGTTGTCCTTGGGGTCCAATTCCACGATGTTCACCCCGGCCACCACCGCGTCCAGCGTGTCGCGGCCAGCCTTCACCATCTGCATGGCTTTGGCGCAACATTCCAGACCATTGGCGCTGGCGATAATAATGTTCTTAGGTGCTCCGGTAGACTGGGCAGGGCTGGCCAGGGGTGTAGCGGCGGCCATAGCCGTACCGGCCAGCAGTTGACGGCGATTCAACGGCATCATGAAAGATATGCTCTCACGTTCGGTTTTCCTGCGGGCTCTGGCCGGCGTTCCATTGTTGTGCGCCAGCTTGCCTGCCCAAAGGCAGAAGCCGCCCAAACCGCCGGATCTGGAGATCCTGGAGATTCACGCCGTCCGGACTGACGAGGGCATTGAGATCGATGGCAAAGTCCGCAATACCAGCGCCCGGGCCTGGATTCAGGTGCAGTTACTGATCGATTTTGTCGGTACCGGGCGGAAGCCCCTGTCTACCCGGCGAGGCCCCATTGAGTCAACTGAGCTGGCCTCCGGCGAAGAGTCCGAGTTCCGGTTGCGGGTCCCTGATAACGGTAAAGCAATTGATATCGTTATTAATGCGGAAGATGTTGATAAGCGGGATTTATCGGTCCGGAACGCCGGGCCTTTCCGTATCGAATAGATGAAGCAATATTAATTATTTTTAGCTGACCTGTTTCGTTACAATTCACGCTTCTTTCTCATGTGTAGGAGAAAGGAAACTGAAGATGTCCCGCCCCACCGAAAATGAATCGTTTTACCCGGCTTCCGACTATTCGGATCCCCGACTGAAGATTTCACTCCAGCATCGCCGCGTGCGTTTTGATGGCGCTATTTTGCTGCTACCCGATCGCGAGTTCGATGTTCTGGCCGTCCTGGCCGCCAATGAAGGTCACCCCGTCTCGCGCCAGGCGCTACTCACCAAGCTGTGGAACTTTCCGCCTACGCTGAAGTCCCGCACTCTCGATGTGCACATCCACCGCCTCCGCAGCCGCCTGAATGACACGGAAGGCGCTTATCTGGAGACTGTGTTCGGCGTCGGCTACCGGTTTCGCCGCTTCGGCAACCCCGCAGCGGCTGCCCCACATTCGGATGCGGCACCGGAACCCGACGGCGGTAGCGGCGCACGTCCCAAGCCCATGAGCGCCATTTCCAGCCAAAGTATGGCGGCCGTCGCCATCTAGTCCACGGGGTTTAGGAGGCGCGGCCTCAATCGCCAGGGAGGGTGCCCGGCCCGGTACCCTCTCTGCTAGGTTGCCATCGTCCGGTACATTTGGCGATTCATCTGGGCGATGCTGGGGGCGCCAACGGTGCGATGCACCAGCGTGAGCGCGTCCCCGGTCGTCACTTGGCCCTCTCGCAGCACGCGAAGATACCAGCCCGTCCGCCCGGTCTGGACCACCCGCTTCGGCAGGTCCGGCCGGTTCCACTTCTTGGCCAGCTTCCAGCAAGGCTGCCGGGGCTGCGATACCTCCACCAGGGCCTCGCCCACTTCGTACCGGTCACCCAGATGGACGGTCTCCTCATCCAGGCCGGAAACGGTAAAGTTCTCCCCCACTGCGCCCGGTCCCAGGTCCAGGTGGATCTCCTGGTTCCACCGCGCATAGTGGGCGGCGGGGTACACCATCACCGCTTTATCCCGGCCGCCGTGCACGCGCAGATCGGCCTGCTCATCGCCGGACAGGCTAAATGTCCCCAGCCACACCGGACCC
>JAPKYX010000176.1:0-2520 GCA_026394075.1 Acidobacteriota bacterium | reverse complement strand
GTAGATGCCCGAGGTCCAGGTCTCCATCTCCCTGACGGCTCCCACCTGCAAGCTTGAGATGTAAGGCGTACTCACCGGTATCTCCTCTCCCCCTCCGCGATCTTCACGTCATTGGCGCTCATGTCGCGCCGGCGCATCAGGCCATCGTCGTCAAACTCCCAATGCTCATTGCCATGGGTGCGGAACCACTGGCCTTCCGAATCGTGCCATTCATACTCAAAGCGGACTGATATGCGGTTGCCTGTAAACGCCCACAGCTCCTTCATCAACCGGTAGTCCAGCTCCCGTGACCATTTACCGGCCAGAAACTCCCGGATGGCGGCCCGGCCCATAAAGAACTGGTCCCGGTTACGCCACTCTGAGTTTTCGCTGTAGGCACGCGCGACCACCTCCGGGTCGCGCGAGTTCCACGCATTCTCCGCCGCCTTCACTTTGGCCCGCGCCGTCTCCGCCGTAAACGGCGGTTTCAGCACCGGAGCCGGGGCGGCGGCGTTCATGCCGCCACCGCCGTAATCACGCCCGGCGTCACCACCGGAAAGTCCACCTCTGTGGCCGCCACGATGTTGAAGTAGTTGGTAAAGATATTCAGTGCGACATGGGCGACAATCTCACTGATCTCCGCATCGCCGTAACCGGCGGCCCGCACCGCCGCCAGGGCCTCATCGCTCACTTCGCCCTTCTGCACCACCACGGTCTGCGCAAACCGCAGTACCGCCTCCACCGCCGGATCATCCGACTGCGCCCGCCGGTTCCTTGAGATCACTGGTTCCGTCAAGCCCGCCATCTTGCCCAACGTCGAGTGCGCCGAAAGGCAGTACCCGCACCGGTTGGCTTCGGCCACCGCCAGCGCGATCTGCTCCCCCAACTGCCCGCTCAGCTTGCCCGCCGCCAGGGCACCCGCGAAGCGGAGATAGCCATCGAGAACGGCCGGCGAGGACGCCATGGTCCGCATCATCAAGGGCGCAAAGCCCAGTTTGGCCTCGACGCCGTCCAATAGCTGTTTGGCCTTCCCGGTGGCCGTGGTCTGATCAACTGCTTGAATTCGTTGCATTTGTGCAACCTCCTGCCCCTAAGAGATGCACGGCCCGTGCCAAAGCTAAGCCATTGAAACTACTACACAAGACTGCAACGAATATTCGTAATACACGACATTTCGTTGTGTCATCAACGATACTTCGTGTCATTCTAGGGTTGAGTGCTGCTTGAATCCCTCCAATCCATCATTCTTGAGGTAGCCAAAAGCCGAGGCTTCGCGGACGTCCTACACCAGATCGTCCACGGCCTCGCCGCCCAGCCCGACGTCGCCCTAGCCCGCGTCTGGCTGCTGGGGCCCGATCCGGAGGAGCCTCACGCCCCGGAATGTCTGAACTTGGCCGCCAGCGCCGGCAATCCCCGCAATCCAGCCGAGGATTGGAGCCGCCTCGACGGCGACTTCCGCCGTATGCGCGTCAGTGGCGATTTCAAAGTGGGCCAAGTGGCCCGCACCGGACAGCCGGTGAGGATTGAGCCCATCGGGCCCGGCACTCCCTGGATTGCCCGGCCGGACTGGGCGGCCCGCGAAGGAATCATCAGCTTTGGTGGTCAACCGCTGATCGCCAACGGCAAGACGCTGGGAGTCCTGGCCGTCTTCTGCCGCCGCGGCTGGACCCATGACGAATTCGGGTGGCTCCGCGCGTTTGCCGATCACGCCGCCGTGGCCATTGCCAACGCCCGCAACCTGGGGGAGATCGAACGGCTGCGGCGCCAACTGGAGCTGGAATGCGCCTACTTGCAGGAAGAGGTACGCACCACGCTTGCCTGCCACCTGATGGTGGGCGAATCAGATGGCATCCGAAAGGTCATCCAGCAAGTCCAACTGGCGGCCCCCACCGACGCCAATGTGCTGATCGGGGGTGAATCCGGCACCGGAAAGGAACTGGTCGCCCGCGCCCTTCACGAAAACAGCGCTCGCAAGCGCCGCCCCTTGATCAAGGTGAACTGCAGTTCCATTCCGCGAGAGCTATTTTCACCGGGGCCATCAAGGACCGCGTCGGCCGCTTCCAGTTGGCCGACCAAGGCACCATCTTTCGCGACGAAGTCGGCGAGATTCCGCTCGAGCTGCAAAGCAAGCTGCTCCGCGTCCTGCAGGAAGGCGAATTTGAGCCTGTCGGCGATGACCGCACCCGCCGTGTCAACGTCCGCGTCGTCGCCGCCACCAACCGTGACTTGCGCCAGGAAGTGGAAGCCGGCCGCTTCCGCCTGGACCTCTACTACCGCCTAAGCGTCTTCCCCATCGAAGTTCCCCCACTGCGAGAGCGCCCCGCCGACATCCCGTTGCTGGTGGACCACTTTCTGAAACTCCAACGGCAGCGCGGTGCCGCCCCGGTGGAAGTGAGGCGCCGCCAAATGGAGGATTTAATCGCCTACCCCTGGCCCGGCAACGTCCGCGAGCTCCAAAGCGTGCTCGAACGCGGCGTCATCCTCGCCCGCCAGGGCGTACTTCACTTGGATGAACTGACCGCCAACGCCCCCAGCAAACCC
>JAPKYX010000098.1 GCA_026394075.1 Acidobacteriota bacterium | reverse complement strand
TGCGGAACTTCATGTTGTCGCGCAGGTAGTCAAAGCCGTATTCGTTGTTGGTGCCGTAGGTGATGTCGCAGCCGTAGTTGGCGCGGCGTTCAGCGTCCGAAAGATTGTGGACGATGACGCCCACGGTCAGCCCCAAAAACTTATAGAGCCGCCCCATCCATTCGGCGTCGCGCTTGGCCAGGTAGTCGTTCACCGTCACCAGGTGGACGCCCTTGCCTTCCAGCGCATTCAAGTAGACGGGCAGCGTAGCCACCAGCGTCTTGCCTTCACCGGTCCGCATTTCGGCAATGTTGCCGCGGTGGAGCACGATCCCGCCGATTAACTGAACATCAAAGTGACGCATGGCCAGCACGCGCCGCCCAGCTTCACGCACAACGGCGAAGGCTTCCACCAACAGATCGTCCAGCGTCGCACCCTGGGCCAAACGCTCTTTGAACTCGACTGTCTTGGCGGACAACTCTTCATCCGACAGCGCCTGCATTTGCGGTTCCAGCGCATTGATCTGGGACACGATGGGGTAGATCTTCTTGATCTCACGCTCATTGCGGGTGCCGAAAATCTTCGACAAAAGGGCATCAATCACAAATTTTCTCCTGGCTTCAAGCCGACCACTGCCCCGGGCGGGGCAGACCAACTGCATCCTCGAACATCACGCTGCGGGCCACCAGCAAATGGGGCCGCGGAACTTAGGCGAGAGGAGAGGCAGGCGGGGGGCGTTGCCGCAATGCGGCGCGAGCAGTAAAGGGGGAATAGCCTGGCGAAGGCTGGGCCAAGGCACTTTCCAGTCGCTGCTGCGCCGGCAGTTCATAGGAACCCAGCGCGAACAGGTCTTCAATCAGCGTCCGGATCTGATCCGGGGTGGCGCGCCGGTGGTCCAGCGAAAGCCGCGAAAGCAGCACCTTCGCTTTCACCGCCTGCGCTTCGCTGGAGCACCACGCGGCCAAATGGCGCGCGGAGATCGGCCGGGCAACAGCACCGTCACTGGCATAAGCCGCCCACGCCGCCGCCAGCAGCATCAGCACGGAGCGTGCCGGGCGGACGGGCCAAACGCGGGATGGGGAGCCAGAATACACAGCAGGGCCTGTTACCAGGATAATCCAGGTTGAAGCGATCGACATTTCGCCCGCCGGCGGGGCGGCGGCGCAGCCTCCCCGGCAGGTCAGCCCGACAGGCGAGAATTGAAGGGCGATGACTCTCGACCTCGACCCCGTCGAATGCCGCGTCCTAGGCGCGCTGATCGAAAAAGAAATGGCGACGCCGGAGTACTACCCGCTGTCGTTGAACGCGCTGGTGAATGCCTGCAACCAGAAAACGAATCGGGACCCGATGATGTCCTTGAGTGACGGCGACGTCGAGGGGGCGCTCGACAAGCTGGAGGAACGCCGCCTGGCCGAAGGCCACACCGGCAGTCGCGTCGTAAAGTACGGCCACCGCCTGAGCGAGCACTGGAACCTGCCGAATTCGCAGATGTCCGTGATCTGCGTCCTGCTTTTGCGCGGCCCGCAAACGTCGGGCGAACTCCGGACGCGCACGCAGAGTCTGCATGGCTTTGAGGATCTCGAATCGGTGGAGTCCGCCCTGCACCGCTTGCAGGAGCGTGAACTCGTGGTGCTGCTGCCCCGCCAGCCCGGCTCCCGTGAACCCCGGTGGGCGCATCTGGTGGGTGGACCCGTGTCCGTGGAAGCATTGGCCGAACAGGCGGCCGTCACCGCGTCTCGCGAGCCGTTGGCGGAGCGGGTAACTCGCCTGGAGCTGGAAGTGGCGGAACTGCGGGATCAAGTGCGCGATCTGGTCCGCCAGCTGAGCTGACCCGCGGATTCACCGCAACGGAAACCCACTGGCCCGCATCCTTGTTGGCGAGGGATTTCATCATGCGGCTATTGAACCAGCTTCGGCTCCTGTGCGCACCGCTGGTATTAACCGGCGCCCTGTTGGCGGCCAACGACGATTGGGGCCAACTGAAAGAACTGGCACCCGGGGAAGTACGCGTGCATCAACGGGCCCAGGCACCTCTCACCGGAACGGTGGAACGGGTGACCGATGACGCCCTCGTCCTCAATAACAAGGCTGGCCAAACCGCCATTGACCGGGCAGAGATTGTCCGGGTTGAGTGGCGGCCCGTCGGAAAGAATTCGCTACTGCCGGGGCTCAACCGCCGCCGGCAGGACCCGAGCCTTCCCAAGGATCGGCTAGACCTGCGGCCGCCTCAGGATTGGGTGGGGAGCCTCAAGATCGACCCCAAAACTGGCTACAAGACGGTCTACCAGATTGCGGCTCAGCCCTAGAATGTCGCGCACCTAGCGCGTCATCACCGGCTCAGTGACTTCCGGGTGGCGCTTGTTGGACTTTTTGCGCCGCGCGAACTTGGCCTTTAGTTCTTCCAGGTAGAGATACACCACCGGCGTCAGGTACAGCGTCAGCACCTGCGAGACCAGCAGCCCACCCACAACGGCCAAGCCCAGCGGCTTGCGCGAATCGGCGCCCGCCCCCACACCCACCGCGATGGGCAGCGTACCCAGCAGAGCGGCCATGGTGGTCATCATGATGGGCCGGAAACGTTGCAGGCACCCTTGGAAGATGGCGTCATAGGCGGACTTGGCATCCTCGCGCTGGGCGTGGACGGCAAAATCGATCATCATGATGGCGTTCTTTTTGACGATGCCGATCAATAGAATCAGCCCCACAAAGCCATACAGGCTCAATTCCAGATTGAACAGCATCAGCGTCAACAGCGCGCCCAGACCGGCGGAGGGAATGCCCGACAGAATCGTGATGGGATGGATGAAGCTCTCATACAGCACACCCAGCACCAGGTAGATCACCAGAATGGCGATGATCAGCAGGATGGTCAACCCGCGCACTGAATCCTGGAAAGCTTGAGCCGTGCCCTGGAACTGGAAGTTCATCGTGGGCGGCAGTTCGATCTCGCGGGTGGCGTTCTCCACCAGCGTCACGGCATCGCCCAGCGCCGCGCCGGGGCGCAGGTTGAAAGAGATGTTGACGGCCGGCAGCTGCCCGTAGTGATTGACGCTTAACGGTGCCACACCGGGGACGGCATCGGTGACGGCGGAAAGCGGCACCAGCTTGCCGGTGTTGGACCGCACGTAGAGCAGCCCCAACGCGTTCGGGTCGGTTTGATACTCCGGCAGCACTTCCAGAATCACGAAGTACTCGTTGGAGGCCGTGTTGATGGTGGAGACCTGGCGATTGCCGTAGGCGCTAAACAGCGTGTTGGCGATAGCCTCGGGCGTCACCCCGGCGGCCAGCGCGCGGTCCCGGTTGATGTTGACGGTCAAGCGCGGGCTGCCCAGGCGCAGATCGCTGGAAACGTCCTGGAGGTCGGGCAGCGTCTTCAGCTTGGCTTCGAGCTTGGGGGCCCATTGATAGAGCGCCGCCGTATCAACATCCTGCAAGGAGACCTGATAGAGCGAACGCTGCTGCTGGCCGCCGATGGTGATCAGTGGCGGGATGCGGAGAAACACATTGACGCCCGGAATGCCGGCCACCTGCTTACGCAGTTGCTGCATGACGTCGGCGGCCGGGGGCCGCTGGGAGCGGTCCTTCAAGCGCATAAACAGGAACCCGGAGTTGGACGCACCAAAACCGCCCACACCCGTCACCATCGTCTCGATGTTCGGGTTCTTCAAGATCACGGCGGCGGCCTCCTGCTGGAGCCGAACCATCTCTTTGAAGGAGGTGTCCTCGGCCGCTTCGGTGCCGCCAAAAATCGTGCCGATGTCTTCCGGCGGCAGGAAGCCCTTGGGCACTTCGGCAAACAGGTACACCGTCACCATCGCCAGGCCAATATTCAGCGTCAGCGTCGCCAATCGGTGCCGCAAAGTGAAACGCAGCGTCCGTTCGTAGAGGCGCAGCAAGCCCTGAAAAATACCTTCTGACCAGTTGTAGAGCCAGCCATGCTTGGCGTGGCTGTCGTGCCGCAGGAAGCGGCTGCACAGCATGGGCGTCAAGGTGAGCGAGATAAAGCCCGAGATCAGCACCGCGATGCTGATGGTAACCGCGAACTCACGCAGCAACCGGCCCACGATGCCGCCCAGGAACAGCACCGGGATAAACACCGCTACCAGCGAGATGGTCATCGAGATGATGGTGAACCCGATCTCGCGGGCGCCCTCCAGCGCGGCCTGCATCATCGGCTTGCCCATCTCGCGATGGCGCACAATGTTTTGACTTTGATCGGAGACCGCAATGCACACACGACATTCAGACAATGGACACAACCACCCCTTGGGCAGCGAGATCACCCCTGCCCACGCCCACCACAACCGCCGGCAAGTGATGCAG
>JAPKYX010000167.1 GCA_026394075.1 Acidobacteriota bacterium | reverse complement strand
TCCGATATCTATCTAAAGATGTCGCCTTTCATGTTTGCCGACAAAATCAAAGAGCCCATGCTGATGATCCACGGCGAAGCGGATAACAATCAGGGCACCTTCCCCATCCAGTCCGACCGCATGTATCAGGCTGTTCGCGGTAACGGTGGCACGGTTCGCCTAGTGTTTCTACCCTTTGAATCCCACGGCTATTCGGCGCGGGAAACAATCGAGCATGTGTTGTCGGAGCAGATCGGCTGGTTCGACAAACACGTGAAGCGCGCCGGTGCTCTAACTTCCCAGGCGGAGGGCCAATAAGCGATATTGCTTTGAGAACCCGGCCGCAGAAGCGATTAGGTGATGAGCCTGGGGCACGGCGGCCTTCGGTAGCTTCACCCCGGGGATGATCGGCTCCGCCGCCGGCCTTTCCGGGGCCAAACTGGAACATGTCCGGTTGCTGGGGGCGCGGATCAATCTGTTTGTCAGTCTGTATGACCATGTCCTTGACAGCGGCACTCCGGCGGAGCAGATTCTGTCGGCTGATTTCGAATCGGGCAGTAGCTGTCCGCTCATCCCCACCTTGATTCGCGGCCTATTCGCTGAGGTAGGCCGCGAAGAGTTACTGTTAGAGGGGATGCGGCGCATGGCTCACGGCAAGAATCATTACCGGTATCCGCCTGTGGATACTCTCCAGTGGCGCCGCAAGAATGGCCTGATTCCTGTTGTGATGGCGCTGGCCGTGCGTAAAGCCACTCGCAGTTCCTCCTCTATGCTGCGCCGGTGGTGCGGCCAGGTCCCCCAGCGCGACTTAGTCGACGCCTTCTTTTATTGCGCCACGCGCGAAATTCATCGGGCAACAGTGGTGCCGGCATGAACCCCCAGGTGCCCACGCGGTCCGCTTTTTTCTGGTTCGCCTGTCTGACCGCCGGCTTTGTTTTTCTGCTCCAGCTATCGACCATTGGTATTGCCGCAACCGGCCGCAATCGGCCGGCCTCCTTGGGTGTCTATTGGGTGCCGTCCGGGGATGGGTGGGTGGCCGCCAGCATCGATCTCAAATCGCAGGCCCATGGACGCATCAGAAAAGGGGATCAATTGGTCGCCATTGATGGCGACATGCGCGCCGCTTACCTGGGTGTCGATCCTTACTTGATCCGCTTCCAGCCTGGCCGTCCGGTTCGCTTGTCACTCGTGAGCCAGGGTGCCCCACTGCTGGTGGAGATCGTGCCTGTCCGGTCATCGTTCTCGATCTGGTTCCTGGTGCAGAACATCTGCTTCAGCTTGCTGACGCTAGTGGTCGCGCTGGCCAGTTTGCAACGTCCAGGTTCCACTACCGCCCGCTGGATGTTCGGCTGCTCTGCCCTGGTGGCCTTGATCTTCTGCCGGCAAACGCTGCAGATGTTGGTGGGCGCCTATCAGGGAAGTTTGGAGCGGGCGGTGGCTTTTGCTATCTATTCGGTCTACCCGCTCCACTTTTGCGCCTCGCTTCAGTTCTTGTCCAATTTCCCGTTGGCGCTGCCGCAACCGCGATTCTGGGTCTGGGCCCGGAGGGGTGTGTGGGTGTTTGGGTTCATGGTTTGGCTGGAAGGTTTAGGCCGCAATACTATCTGGCTGACCGGCCTCGATGTGACCCGCTCTCAGCTGATGAGCGCTGCTTGGGTGCAGTTCTATGACCGGCTGATCATTCCTTCTCAGCCATTTTATAGTCTGATAGCGTACTGTCTAATGGCGGGTGTACTGGTGCACAACTACCGGGCTCTCCGCAGTGTGGCTGAGCGGCGCCGGATCCGGCTGACCGCCGTGGGTTTGGCTGCCATTGCCTGCTCGTTGTTGATGCTCGCCATCGTGCGTCGTGTGGTGGGGGCGGCCTCACCGGCGAATGTTGTGGTTGAATGGGTGCAACCCATGATGGTGGCCTTAGGCCCGCCGCTGCTTGCGTACGCGGTCCTGAGCAATCGCGTGATCGGCGTCCGCTTTGCGATCCGTCGCGGAATTCAGTATCTGTTGGCACTCAATGTTCTCCGACTGGTCCTGCTATCACCGGCCTTGGTGCTGGGGGCCGAGGCGGTGGCCAGTCCCCCGGCAAGCTTTGGTGGTTTCATTCGGCAAACTCACTGGGGCACACACCTGTTCATCCTGGGGGGCGCGGCTGCCGCCATCTACCTGCGCCGCCGCATCCAGACCTGGATCGACCGCAAATTCTTCCGGACGGCTTACAGTCAGGAGCGGCTGCTGCTGGCTTTGATCGAGCAGGTGAAGAATGCGGATTCCATCACTGAGGTCTCGCAAATGGTGGCCCATCAGTTGGATGCCGCTCTGCATCCCAAGAGCCTGTACATCTTCTACCGGAAGAATTCCGGCGATGGCTTCAGCATCGGGTACCCGGAGGACATCCGCGGGGGGCGCGCCCTGCAACTGCTGCTCGACCGGCGCGTCTTCGAACGCCTGGACACCGGCGAGTCAAAGCCATTCATCTTGCCGCCCTCCGGCACCACCACTCGGCCATCCCTGGACGCGGCCGGGCAGGAGCCAGTCTTTGGGTCCGAGGCCAGCTTGGTGGTCCCGATGATGGGGCCGGATCAGCGGGTGTCCGGCGTGTTGTGGCTGGACGAAAAGATGTCGGAGGAGCCCTACAGTGCCCGTGATCAGGCCCTGTTGCAGACCGTCGCAGCTCAGGTGGGCATGGTCTACGAGAACCTGCAATTGAAAGAGCAGCTTCAGGCCGAACAGCGGGTCCGGCTCAGCGTCATGGGCCGTCTGGACGCCCAGTCGATGAACTTGCTGAAGGAGTGCCTCAGCTGCGGCCGTTGCTATGACCGGACCATCGAGCACTGCACTGTCGACGGAGCCGCTTTGTCCATGACGGTTCCCGTGGACCGGGTCGTTGACAAAAAATACCGCCTCGACCGCCGCCTGGGAGCTGGTGGCATGGGAACCGTCTATGAGGCGCTGGACCTGCGCTTGAATCGCGTCGTGGCAGTCAAGGTGATGGTGGGGCGCTTGTTTGGCAACCGCGCTGCCGTGCGGCGGTTTGAGCGTGAAGCGCGGACCTCAGCCCGGCTCAGTCATCCCAACATCGTCACCATCCACGACTTTGGTCCGCTGGAAGGTGACGGAGCCTACCTGGTCATGGAGCACCTGAAAGGCAACTCCTGGCGGCGTGAACTGTCGACCACGAGCCTTCGCCCGGCCGCTGATCTGGCTGCATGGTTCGTCCAATGCTGCCGTGCCATCTCCACTGCGCATGCCGCGGGCGTCGTGCATCGTGACCTGAAGCCCGAGAACATCATGGTGACGCCGCGTCACGATGGCCCGCCCTTGATCACCATCCTCGACTTTGGCCTGGCCAAGGCGCGGGAAGCCGAATGGGCCGACAGCGGCGCGCAACCATTGCCCGAAAGCCGCAGCGACCTCACGGCCACCGGCGTTGTCATGGGTACGCTGCGCTATATGGCTCCGGAACAACTCTCGGGGCAGGAAGCGGATGGCCGCTCCGACATCTACAGCATCACCTTGATTCTGGTGGAGACTCTGTTCGGCAGCCTGCCCCCCCGGATGCGCGAGATGGACTCCTGGCTCGATCAGGCCCTGGCCCGGCAGGCGGAGCTGAATCCGGGGTGGGACCACCAGCCCTTGGCCCAAGCGCTGAAGCGCGGGCTGGCGCGTCAGCCCCAACAGCGCTATCAGACGGCCGCTGACTTGGAGCAAGGCCTCGCGCCCCACTTGGCGTCTGCCCCGGAGTTCCGCCCCAGCCCATCCGGTGCACTGGCGCCGGATGCTGACATCACCCGGGTGCACGGCCACTAAGCCCCCTTAGGGGTGTACGAAAACGTTCTCCGGAACGATTGCCTGCTCGACGACAAACAGATTCGGATTGTTCGGCTCCACGCGAACCTTCAACCAGTGCGCGTCCAGGTCGCTAAAGTTCTGGACGCGGGTGAAGTTCTCCAGCCGGCGGTTAGACCGCAGACCCAGCAGCGGCTTGTCGATCTTGAGATAGTGCGTGTCGCCTTGCGTCAGCAGCACTGGCTTCTTAAAGGCCTGCACTTCCTGAGAGAGAACCACGATCGTGTCGTTGAAGCCCAGTCGGTCATAGGCCGAGGCCGGCAGTTCCCAGTTCATGTCCGCCTGCATCACGATGAAGACGCCGTCAAAGTTGCCGTCACGCGCAAACGCAAACGCCGTCCGCAGCCAGTAGAGGTTGGCTAGATTGCGGGCCGTATATTCGATATCCTGCTCCGGCGTGCGGCCCCAGTTGTTGTTGCTGCCGATCACGTGCACTGAGGCGAATACCACGTTGCCCACCGCCCAAATGGCATTCTCGCGATACAGGCTGAAGCGCGGGTCGTCGCTCTGCCGCACCACTTCGATCTTGCGTTTACCCAGCGTAAAGTTGTTCGGGTAGAACATCCGGCGGATCATCGCCAGCCGCTCAAGCGGGTCGTAGGCACCATTGTTGGCCCGGTGGCAATCGGTCCAATCGTTGTCGCCCGGGGTCAGGATGAACGGGTGTTCAAAAGCTTCAAACGATTCCAGGCGGTTCTGGAACACCGCATTGGAGCAGACGGAACTGCCATTCTTGAAGTCGCCATTGTGGGTGACAAATTCCAACCTTGCGCGGTTCATGGAGTTGGCCAGCGCGGGAAACTTCCGCTCCCCTTCCGCACCGTACTGCTGGTCGCCAATCAGGCCGAACTCAAACGTCTTGGGCTCAGACTTATACTTCTGGAGAAGACGCGACAGCAGGTTCTGGTCGACGCCCTGGAAGGCCAATTGCGCTTGCGCGGCGCCCGCGAAGGCGACAACGAGCGACACGGTAAGGATGGTACGGAGCATGTGTCCGGAAGGTAGCAAGTCAGTATGAAGCAGCTATGACGGTTACGTGGCAAACTGATGTACGCGAGCATTGCTGATGCCCACGCGCACCATCCTCAGCCCCACGTCCGGCTTTATTCGCGACGCGGGCTTCACTCATTCGCTCACGCCGGCCCGCAACTGCACTTTCGGGTGCTCTTATTGCTATGTCCCCACCATGCGCCTGCAGGGCGGACTACAGCCAGCGGACTGGCAGCGCTGGGGCCAGTTCACGACATTCAAGCCAGACGCGCCTGCCCTGCTGGCGAAGCAGCTACGGCCTGGCCAGATCATCTACTGTTCGCCGTTGGTGGATCCCTATCAACCGGCCGAGGCCGCCGAGCGGCTGATGCCTCAACTGCTGGCGGTGCTGGCGGCGCAGCCACCCCGGCGCTTCGTCCTGCAAACCCGAGGCACGCTGATCCGCCGCGACATCGAGCTACTGCGGCGGGTGCCCGGATTGCGCGTCAGCTTCTCGCTCACCACCAATCGCGACGAAGTCCGCCGCTTGTTTGAGCCGCACTGCTCCACCTTTGAGCAGCGCCTGGAGACCATTGCGGCATTGCGCGAAGCGGGCATCGACGTCTGGGCCACCCTGGCCCCGCTGCTGCCCTGCGACCCGGAGCTTCTGGCCGAAGCGGCCCTCAACGCCACCGGGCGAGACCTGGTGGGTGATCCATTGCACGTCCGCGCCGTCAAGCCCCGCGGAGCCACCACCCGCGACGCCGCGTTGCGGATCATCGACCATCACGGCTTTCAGTCCTACCTTGACCCGCCAGCTCAAGCCGCCCTGGTCGAACGTATCGCACGCACCGCCGCCGCCCACGGCCGTCAGTTCCTCACCGGCCCCGCCGGTTTTGCGCTGTTGAGCGCGGCCGACTGACTTCGCCGCCTACTCACGCTACCTTCAAAGTAGATGCTCTCTTCCTATTCGCCCATCGATGGAGCCTTGTTGGGCCAAGTCCCCGTGGCCACTCTCGCCGACTATCAGGCTGCGGTCACCCGGGCGCAGCAGACCTTCGAGCGTTGGCGCATGGTGCCCGCGCCGCAACGCGGCCAGATGATCCGCGAGATCGGCGAGGAACTGCGCCGCCGCAAGACTGAACTCGGCGCTCTGGTGACGCTGGAGGCTGGCAAGATCAAGGCCGAGGCGGAAGGCGAAGTGCAGGAGATGATCGACATCGTCGATTTCGCCGTCGGCCTCTCGCGGCAGTTGTACGGCCTCTCGATGCACTCCGAACGCCCCGGCCACCGCATGTATGAGCAGTGGCATCCCTTGGGCGTCATCGGCGTCATCACGGCTTTCAACTTTCCCGTCGCCGTCTGGGCCTGGAACGCCATTCTGGCCGCGGTCTGCGGCGACTGCGTCATCTGGAAGCCCGCGCCACAGACACCGCTGTGCGCTCAGGCCGTGCAAGAGATCTGCGACCAGGTAATGACCCGCTACGGCTTCCCCCATGTCTTCCAGACCCTGCAAGGCGGCGCCGAGATTGGTGAGCGCATGTCGGACGATCCGCGCCTGCCCTTGATCAGCGCCACCGGTTCAACGCGCATGGGTAAAGTGGTGGCGCAGCGAGTGGGCGCGCGGTTGGGCCGCACCTTGCTCGAACTGGGCGGCAACAACGGACTGATCGTGCTGCCCGACGCCGATCTCGACTTGACCCTGCGCGCCGTCGTGTTTGGTGCCGCCGGAACGGCGGGCCAACGGTGCACCACCTTGCGACGCCTGTTTTTGCACCGCTCCATCGTCCCCGCCTTCACCGCGCGGCTGATCGCCGCCTACGGGCAACTCCGCATCGGCGACCCGCGCGAAGCTTCCACACTGATCGGACCGTTAATCTCCCGTGACGCCGTTGACAACATGCAGCGGGGCTTGGCCGCCATCCGGCAACAGGGCGGCGAGATCATCCACGGCGGCGAAGCCCTGCAGGGTTGCTACGTCCAGCCGTGCCTGGTGAAGGCTCCGCCAGATCTGCCGGTGATGCAGGAAGAGATCTTCGCGCCCATCCTCTACCTGGTGGAGTTCGACGAACTGGACCAAGCCATCAGTTGGCACAACGCCGTACCCCAGGGCCTCTCGTCAGCCATCTTTACGCGGGACCTCCTGGCGGCGGAAACCTTCCTCTCCGCCCGCGGCTCCGACTGCGGCATCGCCAACGTCAACATCGGCACCAGCGGCGCCGAAATCGGCGGTGCCTTCGGCGGTGAGAAAGAAACCGGCGGCGGCCGTGAGTCGGGTTCTGACTCCTGGAAGGCCTACATGCGCCGCCAAACGGTGACCGTCAACTGGTCAAAAGAGTTACCTTTGGCCCAAGGGATTCAGTTCGATATCTAGTTCTTCGAAGCCCGTCAAAACCCTTGACAAGATGCGTGGACGGGCCTACTCTAAGGCAGGTTGAATAAGTAAATAAACTTACTCAGCCCGGAGGAGGGCAGAATGTTAAATGTTCTGTTCATGGTCGTGATTCCCAAGGCACGCTCTGGGTGCACCAGTCCGGCATCCCGCCTCTTCACCACCAAGCTCGGATAGAGCGCAGTCTCGCGCCGCGTTCATTCCTGTCGGTCGATCCGCATGGGCCCCGGCAGTGACAAGAAGACCAGTCGAACGAAAGTGTGCGCTTATGCAGCACTTCATTTCTCTCCGCCATTCGCTGTTGGCGTTTGGCATAATCCCTGCCATTGTTTCCGCGGCCACCGCCACGTCACCATTTGGCCCTTCAGTCGCCACCGCTGGAGTCGTGTGTTCACCTGGCCCTAACTCTCTTGTTGTCACCGAAACTACATTAACCTCGACTCCCGCGGCAGCCTTCTGTGGTTACTCCGGGCAGTGGGCTACATCGACGGCAAGTGCAAACCTGCAATCGATCGCGTTGTCTGGGGATGCCTGGAATGGTGCCATCACCGGTGCTCCATCCGCGGTGGACGATCTACTGTGGCTCGTAACGCCACCAGGAGTGTCGACCTCTCCACAGCGGCGCCATCACTCATGGGTCAGCTTGCAAGTCAGCACGACACACGTCGATGATTTCGATCTGAACTGGGTGTTGATGACGTTCGATGTTCACGGCCTTGCCTCCGACAGCGGGGCCGCGTTTCACTTCCGCATCTGGGAGGAGTGGCCCCGGCACGGCTATATCGTGGACGTGATAGGCGGGGGCCTATTTGGTGGCCGAACCGACTTCCATGAAGTCTACTCGGTGGTCGGTTCAGACGTTCTCAACTACCGGGTCGAAGGCTGGGTTCTCGCGACGTCTCAAACCCCGGAACCCGGCACCGCGCTGCTGGCCGGGGCGGCGTTGGTGATCGCCGGGTGCTATGGGCGCAGGGTGCGGGCCCTTGCTGCCAGACCGGCGGCGCGCGCCTAAACAAGACAGTTTCTATCTGCCAGTACGACAGAAGTTAGCCCGCAAACAGTTCGCTTGAAATGAAAGTGTGTGGTCATGAAAAAGCTGTTCTTCCTCAATCGTGCGCTGTTGGCGTGTGGTCTGATTCCGGCATTGGCTTACGCGGCCACCGCCACGTCGCCCTTTGGCGTTGGCTCGGTTGTGACAGCCGGTGTGGTCTGCCCGCCCGCCATTAGTCAGACGAAAGACGCCCGACACTTGCCCGGTGGTCCCGCCATCTATGACCCCGTGGATGCGACGGCGGCATGCCCGAATGGAACCTTCTCGCGGGCTTGGGCGAATTCCTTGTCCATTGCGTTGTCCGGCGACTCCGTCAATGGCAGTATCTCGGGTGCTCCAGCGGCGGTGGCAGAGCTACTGCCATTGGTCAGGCCGACACGGCCACACTCACAAGTCAGTCTCACCATCGCCACCAGCACCAGCGATTACCTCGACCCGCCTGCTTGGGGGGCTTATGTTACCTTTGACGTTCACTGGTATGGAACCGACCCAGGGACTGCTTTGCATCTCCTTGTCTGGGATGGGGAGCGCGATGAGTATCGATTGGACATCACTCATGTGGGCCCGATCGATCTCCATGAGCAGCACATCTTATGGGTTGGAGACTACATTGGCATCGATGTCTCGGGTTCGGTGATTGCCACTAGCACCCCGGAGCCCGGCACCGCTTTCTTGGCGGGAGCAGCTTTGGTGATTGTGGGGTGCTACAAGCACCGGCGCGGGCGGCGGCGCTAGGCCCGGCGACCCGCCGACGAATACCACAGCCGCGCTCCTCGAGCACGGCAGAAGCGAAACGACTCTACGGTCCGTTCAAATGAAAGTGTGTCGCTATGAAAAGCATGGTTGCCCTCAACCGTTCGCTTTTGGCCCTGGGCTTCGCCCCGGCATTAACTTTTGCGGCCACGGCCTACAGCTCGTACGGCCTTCCCGCTGGGTTTGCCACAGCCGGTGTGGTCTGCCCCCCAGCCATCAGCCAATCCGTCCAAACCCCGCCTGCGCCAGTCGCAATGGTGGCGTGTCCCAACGGCTCCTTCTCGCAGTCCTGGGCGGGTGGCGGGCCCGATGGCGGATCCATGATGCTATCCGGCGAGTCCGCCAATGGCAGCATCTCGGGTGCTCCGGCTGCGGTTGCCGGTCTACTTTCCCTCGTTACTCCTACGCTCCATCACTCACGGGTCAATCTGACGGTCAACGCAAGAGTGTTTCGCGATGAGTGGCCGGTCCGCCACGAGTTTGACGTTTATTGGTATGGCAGCGATCCGGGGACGGCGCTTCACCTCTACATCTCGGATTCTTACGAGCAACCCGGCCGGGTGCTCGTAGACGTCACTCACGCGGGGCCGATTGATCTGCACGAGTCGCTGACGTTTTGGACCCGAGCGGACTGGTTCGTCGAAGTGCAGGGCTCAGTGATCGCCACTAGCACCCCTGAGCCCGGCACTGCATTGCTAGTCGCAGCAGCGTTGCTGCTGGCCTCGGCCCGGCCGAGTGCACGCAAGTAAAGGCGGCCCGTCGCCGGTGGGGGCCCGACGGACACGAATTGGCCAAATGGTTCCCTCAACTTATCAGAATGAAAGAAAGTATGTGGTTATGAAAGACATGACGTTCCTCAGCCGTTCGCTATTGGCGTTCGCCTTGGCGTCGGCAACTGCCTCCGCGGCAACTGCTCTTTCCTGGTTCGGTTGGCCAAGTGCAGACTTTTCAGCCGGCGTTATTTGCCCGCCGGCCATCAGCCAAACAGCCTTCGGAGGGATCGATCAGGAGAACGGACGGACAGTAGCCGTAGCGAGTGTGGGTTGTCCCAACGGCACCAATTCGCAGGCTTCGGCCAATATGACGCACATGACGTTATCCGGGGAGTCCTTCCAAGGCGGCGTTTCCGGCGCCCCATCCGCAGTCATCAATCTACTGCCGCTCGTGACTCCGACGCGGGAGTACTCGACGGTGTTGCTACTGGTCGACACGATGTTCCCAGTCGGGCATGGTGGGGACGAGTATGGGGTCTACCACGAGTTCGATGTGCTCTGGCATGGTAGCGATCCTGGCACCGCGCTGCGCCTTCAGTTCTGGGACTACTCCTGGGTCTTCCTAGGTGTCAATGACGATCCCACCTTGCTCCTGGACATCACTCGCGTGGGCCCGACCAATCTGCGGGAAACGTTCGGCTTTACCACGCAAGATGTCTGGGGCCTCCAGGTGGAGGGCTCAGTGATCGCCACTAGCAAAACTCCAGAGCCCAGTACGGTCCTGTTAACCCTGGTATCGCTACTGATGGCCGGAGTGTTCGGGCGAATAAGGTGCGTAACGGGCCGTCCCCGCCACTAGTCCTGCCGCAGCGCGATCACCGGGTCAATCCGGGCTGCCCGCCGGGCTGGGATGTAGCCGGCCACTAGAGCCACCGCCGCCAGCGCCAACGCCACGGCCACGTACGTCCACGGATCCTGGGCGCTGATGCCAAACAGCATGGTTGACAGCGAGCGTGAAAGAGCCAAAGCGCCCACGATCCCTAGCAACAATCCCCACCCCGCCAGCTTCAGCGTCTGTGCCTCCACCAGCCACACCACGTCCCTTATCTGCGCGCCTAACGCAATGCGGATGCCGATCTCCTGCGTGCGTTGGGTGACCATGTAGGAGATCACTCCCGCCAAGCCAATCGCCGCCAGCGCCAGCGCGACCGCGGCAAACAGGCACATCAGCAGCAACGTAAAGCGCCGCTGCGAGACGTGGGTTGTCACCACCGTCTCCATCGTCTGAACCGCGTAGACCGGTTGCGAGTTGTCCGCCGCCAGCACCGCCCGCCGCACCGGTTCCGCCATCAAAGCCGGATCGCCCGCCGTGCGCGCCACAATCGAAAGCGATGGCGCGCCAGGCAGGATGCCGGGCTGGTGCAGATAAGCTCCGTACACCTGTACCGGCGTCGGCTTCTCAATATCCACGTTCTTCACATCCGCCACCACGCCCACAATCTGGCGCCAGTTGGGTGGCGTCGAAAAGCCGATCTCCAGCCTTTGGCCAATGGGGTCTTTACCCGGGAAGTAGGTGCGCACTAGCGCCTCATTGACCAGGCAGACATTGGCTGACCGCGCGTCATCGGCCTCGGTCAGAAACCGGCCGCGCTTCAGCGCAATGCCCATGGTGCGGAAGTAGTCCGGCGACACTGTGAAGAAGTCCGCCAGCGGAGCCGTCGCGACGGTAACCGGCGGGAAGCCTTCAAAGCGCATGATGTAGCGTGGGTTGCCCAACAGCGGCAGGTCGGTGGAGAAGCCCACTGACTGCACGCCCGGCGTCTCCCGAACCTTCGACAAGATGTCGCGGCCTAATTGGATCTGCAACGGCTGGCTGGGGTTGTACTTGGTCGGCAGTGGCGTCACCCGCATCGTCACCAGATGGTCCGGCTGAAAGCCCAGGTCCACCTTGGTCACTTCATAAAAACTCCGGATCAGCAGGCCCGCGCCGGTCAGCAGCACCAGCGCGGCCGCCACTTGCGATACCACCAGCAGCCCCCGCAATCCGGTGGCGGCGCTCGACCCACGGGCGCGTTCCTTCAGCGCGTGATTCAAGTCCACCCTCGACAAGCGCAAGGCGGGCAGCAAGCCGAACACAAGGCCGGTCAGCAGCGTGATCGCCAGTGCGAAGCCCAACACGCGGGCATCGATCGCCACCTGATCCAATCGTGGCAGGCTCGGCGGGGCCAGCCGCTTTAGCCCGATAAACGCGCCATAAGCAATCGCCACGCCCAACGTGCCCCCCAATAGGCTCAGCAGCGCGCTTTCGGTCAGCAACTGCCGGAACAACCGCCACCGTTCCGCGCCCAGCGCCGCGCGCACGGCCATTTCCTGCTGACGGGCCACCCCGCGCGCCAGCAGCAGGTTGGCGACGTTGGCGCAGGAGATCAGCAGCACAAACGCCACCGCCCCCAACAGCGCCAGCAACGCCGGCCGCACCTTGCCCGTGACGTCCTCCATCATCGGGGTCATCACCATCAGCTTGTCTTTAGCGAACTCCGGTGCCTCGCTGGCAATGCGGTTCAGGATTGCCTGGAACTGCGTCCGCGCTTGCTCGAGCGTCGCCTCCGGCTTCAGCCGCCCCGTGACGGCCAGAGTGTGGAAGTCCCGCCGGGTCCGGTCAAAGCCGGCAAACGTGGCCGGCGCCCAGATGCGGGATTTGTTGGGATGCTCAAAGCCCGGCGGCATGATGCCTACCACCGTCCGGTCACGGCCATTCAGCGTGATCTTGCGGCCCAGCAAGCTGGGGTCCGCGCCAAAGCGTTCGCTCCACAGCCCGTGCCCAATGATGACCACATCGTCGCGCCCGGGCTCCATCTCCTCGGTCGCAAACCCGCGTCCCAACACCGGCCGGACGCCGAAAACATCAAAGAAGTCTTGCGTCACGGCGACGCCCAGATAGCGTTCCGGGTCCGATCCGGGTGACGTCAGGCTGAACGGATTGCTGCGATAGGCGCCCAGCTTGGCAAAGAACTGGTTCTCGTTGTAGTAATCCCAATAGTTGCCCGCCGGCAGCGGCATGCCATCGGGTCCACGGGAAGTAAACTTCTCCCGCACTTGCACCAACCGCCCCGCCTCTTCAAACGGCAGCGGCTTCAGCAATACGCCATCAATGACGGAGAACGTAGCCGTCGTAATGCCAATGCCCAACGCCAAGGCCAGGACAGCTGCCAGCGTCAACCCGGAATTCTGACGCAGCATGCGCGCGGCATAGCGAAGATCGTGCAGAGGCAGAAGGCTCATGTGCCGCTCATGGTAACAGCGGCGGGCAGGCCAACGGGAGCACAATGGGGCGAAATTCCGTCAGACCGCGAAGCTCGGGCCGGCGCGCTCATGAAGCAGCCTATACACTCAAGTGATTAGGTCAACCCATGTCTGACTCAACCCCAACCTCAAACCCGTCTGTCCCCGCGAATCCGACGCTTGAGCGCCTGAATGACCAGATCAACTGGTACGACAAAAAAAGCGGTACCAGTCAAAGCTGGTACAAGTGCCTCAAAGCGCTGACGATGGTGTCCGCCGTCCTGATACCACTTGCCTCAACGGCTGAGGGCTGGCGGCTGGTTTCGGGTTTTCTGGGCGTGGTCATCGTGCTAGCCGAAGGCTTCCAGCAATTGAACCAGTTCCACATAAACTGGATCGCCTACCGGACAGCATGCGAATCTCTCAAGCGTGAGCGGCACCTGTTCCTGGCCCAGGCCGGCCCCTATGCCACCGTTGAGAAGCCCACCACGCTGCTGGCTGAACGGATGGAAGGCCTGCTGGCACAAGAGAATGACAAGTGGGTCTCCACCCAGCTCGAGGCCGGCAAGAAGGCCTTGACGGCAAAAACTCCTTAAAGGCACAGAGGGGAGAATGGTGACCCGGGCGAGACTCGAACTCGCGACCACTGCATTAAAAGTGCGGTGCTCTACCAACTGAGCTACCGGGTCAACTTCGGAGGGAGCGCGTCTCTTTCAGGGTACCAAATAGCAGCCGTTGGCCCGGCTTGGCGGGGTGGCCTACGCGACAATCTGGGGGATCAGTTCGCCTGCCACGTCGGTCAAGCGCATGTCGCGGCCCTGGAAGCGGTAGGTCAGGCGCTTGTGGTCCAGGCCGGTTAGGTCCAGGATCGTCGCGTGCAGATCGTTCACCGAGATGGGCTGCACGGCTGCCTTATAGCCGAACTCGTCACTCTCCCCGATCGTCTGGCCGCCCTTCACCTTCGCCCCGGCCATCCACATCGACATCGTGCCGGGGTTGTGGTCCCGTCCCAGACCGCGCTGCGAGATCGGCATACGGCCGAACTCGCCATGCCACACCACCAGCGTGGAATCGAGCAATCCGTGCGCCTCCAGGTCCTTCAACAGCCCGGCAATCGGTCGGTCTACCTCCGCCGCGTGCTTCAAATGGTTGGACCGCACGTCCTCATGCGCGTCCCACGTATCCGTGTTCTGGTTGCCCAGCCCGCCATGATACAGCTGCACGAACCGCACGCCGCGCTCGACGAGCCGCCGCGCCATCAGGCACTGCCGCCCGAACGGCTCCGTCACTGGATCATCAAAGCCGTAGAGCTTCTTGGTGGGTTCCGACTCCCGGTTGACATCCACCGCTTCGGGCGCCGCGCCTTGCATGCGGTAAGCCAGTTCATAGGCGGAAATGCGCGCCGCCAATTCTGAGTTCCCGGGATTGCGCTCCATGTCCAGGCGATTCAGTTGATCCAGCAAGGCCAGGCGCGACTTCTGCTCTTCGCGCGACATACCAGCTGGCGGATGCAGATCCACGATCGGATCGCCCGCTGATCGCAACACAGTTCCTTGATAGGCCGCGGGCATGTAGCCGGCGGTCCAGTTTGCCGGGCCGCCGAAGGGACCGCCGCGGGCGTCATAGATCACGACAAAGGCGGGCAGGCTCTGATTTTCCGTGCCCAGGCCGTAGGTGAGCCAGCTGCCCATGCTGGGGTAGCCCATGCGGATGACGCCGCTCGCCAGCTCATAATGCGCCTGCACGTGATCGTTCGACTTGCCCCAGACGCTGCGGATCACCGCCAGTTGATCGGCGTGCGCGGCCACTTGCGGAAACAGTTCGCTGATCTCGAGACCGCTCTGGCCATGCCGCTTCCACGTGAACGGGCTCGGCATCAGCGGACCCGGGTGGCCCTGCCGCACCACGATGTCGCCCTTCCCCGTCATCGGCTGCCCGGCATACTTGTCGAGCATCGGCTTACGGTCAAACGTGTCCACCTGGCTGACCCCGCCCGACATAAACAGCGAGATAACGGCCTTCGCCCGCGGTGCAAAATGCGGCGCCTTGGCGGCATAAGGATTCTCGGCGTGCAGCAGGGAACTCAGAGCGACGCCGCTCAAGCCGCCACCCGTGCGGTAAAGAAACTCACGCCGGTTGATGAAGCTGGCCATCCGATAGGTCCTTATCGTAGATACAAAAACTCGCTCGTGTTGAAGAGCACATGCGCCAGCCCGGCTAGCTCACCAGTAGCCAGATACTTCAGCGCCAACTCGCGTTCGGCCGGCCGTGGAGCCCGGGCCACCGTCGCTTGATAGACCATCTCCACGCGCCGCGCCGGGTCCATCGTCTGCTCACTGATCCGCGCGGCCAATCGCGAGGCTTGCTTCAGCACGAAATCATTATTCAGCAGCGTCA
This sequence comes from Acidobacteriota bacterium, assembly GCA_026394075.1. GTDB lineage: Bacteria > Acidobacteriota > Terriglobia > Bryobacterales > Bryobacteraceae > JAPKYZ01. The sequence goes on along the minus strand of JAPKYX010000167.1, from coordinate 7,650 downwards.
GCGCCTGCGTGGGCACCGTAGTGGTGTTGCGGCGGTTGCAGGTGATGTTCTGGTCCGGCAGGTCGAACACTTCAAACAGCGGGAAGGGAAGGCCGCGCTTGCGATAAACATAGACACTGCGCCGCCACGTCGCCGGACCATCCTCCTGCTTCTCCCAGATCCCGTTCTTCATCTGCGCCAGCGATTCGGCGGGCAGCGGCGGAAAGACGGCCGGTCCACCAAAGGCGCGATTGAGAGATCCCGCAGCGGCCAGAATCTGGTCCCGCACCACCTCCGCTTCCAGTCGCTGCGCCCGGAAGCGCCACAGATAGTCGTTCGCCGCGTCCTTCATCTGATTGCCCGCGTCGTCAAAGCCTGCGCTGCGCTGATAGGCGTCCGACAGCAAAATCATCCGGTGCAGCTTCTTCACATCCCAGCCGCTTTCGACAAACCGCACCGCCAACCAATCCAGCAGCTCCGGATGCGTCGGCGCTTCGCCCATCTTGCCGAAGTTGTCGAGCGAGGCCACAATGCCGCGTCCGAAGTGGTGATGCCAGATGCGATTCACAAACACCCGCGCGGTGAGCGGATGCTCAGGTGAGGTCATCCATTCCGCCAGCGCCCGCCGGCGGCCGGAGGTGTGGCCGTGGCTGGGTGGCAGCTCAAACGGAGCCTGCTTACTCACCAGCGCCAGCGGAAACCCCGGCGGCACATCTTCGCCCGGCGGCACTTGATAGCGCCCTGCCCCCCGGTGCAGGAATGATCCTTCAATCGCCGCGCGCTGGATGCCCTTGCCTGGAGCCGGCTCATCACCCGGGCCATCGGGCGTAAACCGGAAGTCGCCATCGGTGATGCCCATCGCCACCGGAATCGGCGCGGGCCGCTGTGCTTCGATCTTCGCGATCCGGTCTAGCAACTGCTGCCGGGCCGCCAGTTGAGCCGCCGGCATGATCTTCGCCGCCTCGGCCGAACTGACATTGGTGGTCCGCAGGACTTGATTGGCGAGTAGCACCTGCCCCGGAGTGCGCTTCTCTTCCGGAACCGCCACCGCATCCAGAATGTGCTTCGGGAACTTCGCCAGCTTGGCGGGCATCAACTGGTCTTTGAACGGCTTCTCGAGCGTCGCCAGTTCGAGGCGCACCGCCTTCAATTGCTGATCCACCTGATCGTTCGCCGTGCGCCAGTGCTCCGCTTGATCAGCGGGTACCAGCGGATGGTCCACTTCGACATAGCCCCACAGGATCGACTTGATGCGCTCGTAGTCGGCCTTTGCAATCGGGTCGAACTTGTGGTTGTGGCAGCGCGCGCACTGGATTGTCAAGCCCATCACGCCCCGTCCCAGTGTGGCGATCATGTCGTCAATGTATTCGCCGCGAAACTCCGGGTTATCCTTCTCGCGAAAGCCCACCTTGGCATAGCTGCGCAGGAAGCCCGTGGCGATCAATGTTTCCGGGCTTGCTGGTTCCAGTTCGTCACCCGCAATCTGTTCGTGCAGGAAGCGGTCAAACGGCTTATTGGAATTGAAGGCCTGGATCACGTAGTCGCGATAGCGCCACGCGTTGGGGCGGTTAAAGTCGTGCTCATAGCCATTGGAGTCGGCATAGCGCGCCACATCCAACCAGTGCCGTCCCCAGCGTTCGCCATAGTGCGGCGAAGCGAGATACTTCGTCACCGCTTGTTCGTAGGTCAGCGCAAAGTCGTTCGCCTCCGGCGGCAGTCCCGTCAAGTCGAGCGCGATGCGCCGGATCAGGGTCTCATGATCGGCCTTGGGTGCGGCCTTCAACCCCTTCTGCGTCAGCTGGTCATCAACAAACTCATCGATCGACCCACCCGGTTTCGCCACCGGCCGCCGATAAGTCCACGGCTTCTCGGATATCGGTGCCGTGATTGCGCCCCACGCAGCGCCTTCATTGATCCAGCGCCGAATGCTGTCGATCTGCGCCGCCGTCAACGTCGCACCCATCGGCATCGCGGGCTTCTCGATCCCCGCCACTACCTTATACAGTCGGCTGGCCTCCGCCTGCCCCGGCGTAATCACCTTCAGCGCCGCCTCGCGTGACCGAAGATCGAGGCCGGCCATCGCCTGTGCCCCGTGGCACTTCAAGCACGTCGTTTCGAGCACCGGCTTGATCGCCGAGTCAAACGAGACGGGTTGCGCAACAATGCGGAGCGCCAGGGCCAAAAGCAAGACGGTACAATGAGTCATGGCTGCTTGGCATTATATGGCCATCGTGCGAGCTCTGCTTGCATCTGTTTGGCCACCTCCGGCGCATCAATAATGCGGTTGCGCTGCTCGCCCGGGTCTTCCCGCAGGTCCATCAGCCACTGCTCTTTCAATTGCGGCGTGCCCAGGCCTTCGTTGGGTTGGTCGATCAACTTCCAGTGGTCTCGCCGCACCGCTCGCTGCCCGGCGTAATCCCAGTAGAGCGTGCGGGACGGTGGAGCTTGGCCTTTGACGATCGTGTCCCCCAGTGCAATGCCATCCACTTGCGGCACCGCCGGAGCGCCTACCCAGTTCAGTACCGTCGGCATCAGGTCGATCGCCATGCAGGGCGCATCCACCACCCGCCCGGCTGGGATCTTGTCCGGCCAGCGCATCAGTGCGGGCACACGATGGCCGCCTTCAAATAGACTGCCCTTGTAGGCGCGCCATTTGGCGTTGCTGCCACCGCGATAGGGACGCGCCTGGTGGTCCGCCCGCTCCTCGCGTGTCGCGCCGTTGTCGCTCTGGAAGAAGATCAGTGTGTTCGCCAGGCCCCGCTGGTCCAGCGTTTTGGTGATGCTGCCGATGGCGTCGTCCACCGCCGCGATCATGGCCAGGTGCATCCGGCGGTCCCGGTCCATGGTGGCCGGGAAGCGCTCCAGGTACTGCGGCGGGGCCATCATCGGGTAATGCGGCGCGCCGAAGGTCAGGTAGAGGAAGAACGGCTGCGCGCTGGGCTTGGCGATAAACGCCCGAGCTTCGCGGGCCAGCATCTCGGTCTGGTATGTGGTGTCCTCAAACACCTCCTGCTCATTGCGCCACAGGTCATGGAAGACCGGCGTGCCGCCCAGCGAGTAGTACCGGTGCGAGTAGTAATCCGTCCAGCCGGAATAGAAGCCAAAAAACTCATCAAACCCCTGCGCCCGCGGTCGGCTATGCGGCGCGGAGCCCAAGTGCCACTTGCCGATCGCTCCAGTTCGGTACCCGACTTTCTTCAGCTCCGTGGCCAGTGTACGTTCGCCCGCCTTCAATCCTGGGACATCGAAGGTGGGCTTGGAAGCCAGAATCTGCGGCACGCCGCAATGCTGCGGATACTGGCCGGTGAGCACCGATGCGCGCGAAGGCGAGCAGACGGGCGAACTGGAATGCCAGTCCGTAAAGCGGGCCCCTTCGCGAGCCAGTCGGTCCAGGTTCGGAGTTTTGACGTCCGCCGCGCCGTTGGCCCCCAGGTCGCCATAGCCTTGGTCATCGGTGAGAATTACCAGCACGTTGGGTTTGGCCGGGGCTTGCGCCAGCAGGGGCAGAGCCGCGCCAGCCAGAAGATCGCGTCGTCGCATCTGCTCATCATATGTGACCGTGCGGCCGTTGGCCGCCCTCAACGTGATAGCCCAACGGATAGCTCACCACCATGGCCCGTACCGGTACTTCCGCGGCATGGAGTAGACGCTGCCCAGCCGTCAAACTTCAATTCATAGGAAACACCGCAAGGCTTTCCGAAAATGACGAAGAGCCCCGGTAGGGCCCAAATCGGAGGATTGAAACTTATGAAACAACTGTTTACGCGGACCATGGTGGCCGCCTTCTGTCTCGCGCTGCCCACTTTTGCTGGCGTGATTATCTCGGACAACTTTGAGGGCAACAGCTACGCGCTGAACACCACCCCCAACGGTTGGACCGTCACCGGCGGCACAGTGGACGTCATCGGACCGGGCTACTTCAACGGTCTGTGCGCCAACGGCACCAAGTGCATCGACATGGACGGCTCCACCTGGAATGCCGGCGACTTGTCGCGAGGCTTCAGCACCATCGCCGGTGCTACCTATGAACTAACCTGGGACATGAACGGCAACAACCGCGGCTATGGTCCGGATTCGATGGTCGTTTCCGTGGGCAGCGTGTCGCAACTGTACACGCTGGCTTCGAATGGTGCCTTGGCCACCTACATGCTTTCCTGGGTGGCTCCCACCACGGGTAGCGCGTCGATCATGTTCTCGCACCAAGGTGGCGACAACGTCGGCATCCTGCTCGACAACATCCAGCTGACCGAGACGGCCAGCGTGACGTCGGCCCCCACTCCGGAACCCGGCAGCATCGCCCTGATGATCTCCGGTGCAGTCGCTCTGCTGGCTCTTCGCAAGAAGACCGCTTAGTCGCCAAAGCACCAGACTGCTACCGAGCGGCGACCGCAAGGGAGCCGGTTTCACCAGAGACACGAGAGCAAAAAGAAAGGGGCGGCCTTCCACAGGCCGCCCCTCTTGCTTTTGCGAACTACTGGCTGTGGACTAGAAGGCCAAGCGCAGCGCGAACTGCACTTGACGATTTGCTCCCGCCAAGCCCGTAATGGTGCCCGCCGCCGGAGTGCCGATGGTCGAATTCGGCAACCCGAACTGCGGGGTGTTGAACATGTTGAAGAACTCACTGCGGAAGTCCAGCTTGAACTTCTCGGTCACCATGAACGTCTTGAAGACCGAGAAATCCCAGTTGACGCGGCCGGGTCCGTACAGGATGTTGCGGCCACCGTTGCCGTAGGTAAAGGTGGTGGGCGTCCGCCAGGCGGCGTCGGGCGTGTTGAAGGAGGTGTCAAACCAGCGGGCGCGCGTGGGTTCATCCACTGTGCCGCTCTTCAACCGGTCCGGACGGCTGCCACCCGCATTAGCGACGGCGGTGGCCAGTGTCGGCGTAAACGGCAGGCCGGTTTGCAGCGTCAGGATAACGTTGGTCTGCCAACCGCCCAGGGCCTGGTTCAGGAAGCCATTGCCCATATCGAACTTCTGTCCTTTACCCACTGGAAGCACGTAGTTCATCGCGTGGGTCAACCGGTGGCGCAGGTCGAAGCCTGAACTGCCCTTGTCGGCATTGCGGAACCGGATGTCCTGCGGCAGGGGGCCGTTGGCACCGCCGCCAAACTGGTTCGCCACGTTATCCACGGAGTGCGAATACGTGTAAGCCGTCAGGAAGCTCATGCCGCCGGTGAAGCGCTTCTCAGCGGTCGCCTGCAGCGCGTGATAGTTGGAGCGGCCATCGGTGGTGCTGTAGGTCACATCCAACGCGTTGGGGTTGATGAACCGCATCGGGCGGCGCGACGCCGGAGTACCCGGGCCGGGGTCCGGCTGGTTGTAGTTGTAGCTGTTGTCCAGGCGGCGGCCCAGGTTGCCCACGTAGCCCACTTTGAAGACCGTACCAATGGGCGCTACTTCCTGCTGGATCTGGAGGTTGTATTGAATGATGCGGCCGCTCATCCAATTCGGGTCAATCGCTGCCGCGAACGTGCCCGCGATGTTGGGCGCGGTAACCACCGCGTAGTCTAGCGACGGGATCGGCGGCAGGCCATCCTGCACGCGGCGCGGCGTCGCCGAAAACTGGTTGACGTCGATGGCATTGATCGGGCCAAACGGCAGCTGCCGGAACAGACGCAGCGCGCCGCCGCCATTGCCTTGCACCGAATAGAAGACGCCGGAGCCGCCGCGGATCACAGTGGAGGGCGACACCTTGTAGGCGAAGCCCACACGCGGTGCCCAGTTGCCCGTGTCAGTGGCGATGCCCGCCGTTTCGCTGGTGCCGTTGTAGCCCGCGATCTTCAGCCGGCCATCGCGGACGTCGAAGTTGGCGATGCGGTTGGCCACTTCACGGTAGGGCGTGAACAGCTCGTAGCGCAGGCCGACGTTCAGGGTCAACTTGCTCGATACCTTCCAGTCGTCCTGAAAGAAGTAGCCATGCTCGGTCCCGCGCTGGCCTACCCATTGCAAGGTGAAATCCTGCTCAATGGTGGCGGCGGTGCCCAGCAGCATGCTGGCGATCGGATCGCCCGTGGGGCCGGTATTGTTGGGGTCCGTCGTGAACACCTGATTGAAGTTGAACCGGCCGTTGCCGCGGTTGGTCTGGAACTCCGTGATCTGGCGCCGGCGGATTTCGCCACCAAACTTCAGCGTGTGCTTGCCGCGAATATTGGTGAAGTTGACGTTGGGGTTAAACGTGTTCTGGATGCGCAGAATCGGCAGGCTGCGCGTTTGGCCGATGCCGATGTAGTTGGACGGCGAGAAGATCGGAATTCCATCCGCGCGCGGCGCCTGGTTGGAATTGCGCACGCCCAGTTTCTCACCCAGCTTCGCTCCCGCCACCGCGCCTTCTTGCGTGAAGTTCAGGTTGAAGCGCTGGAAGCCCATGCGCGCGTCCATGACAAAGGTGGGCGTGATGGAGCGGGTCCAGGCCGCCACCGTGTGATACGCCTTCAGGAACGACTGCCCGGCGAAGGTGTCTTCGTTACCCAAGCCCACGTTGCCATCCAGGCCCGGGATCTTCGCGTTGGGGAACGTCGAAGGCCGCGTGTCCAGCGTGTCTTGACGTGAATAGCGGAAGAACAGCAGATCGCGCGATGACATGTTGTAGTCCACGCGGCCATCGCCCTGGTTCCAGTCCATGCTGCGCGGCAGCAGGGCGGTGTAGTTGTTAGCCAAGCCACCGCGGATTGGGTCCGGATAGGCCTGGATCACGCGGCCCATTACCGAATCGAAGCGCGAAGCCGGAATCCGGCGGCCGGAGAAGATGTCGCGCACTTGGCCGGATCAAAGATGTCGCGGACAGCCGAAAAGTCGCCCGCCTTCATCGCGGCGGTCGGTACTGAAACCAACTGCGCATCCGTGCGGCGGCGTCGGTAGCCTTCATAGTTGCCAAAGTAGAACAGCTTGTTCTTGATGGCCGGGCCGCCCAGGCTGGCGCCGAACTGGTTCTGCCGGAACGCTGGCTTGGCCTGCCCCACGGGGGCGAAGTAGTCGCGCGCATCCAGGTTCGAATTGCGAAGGAAGTTGTAAGCCGACCCGTGCAGCTGGTTCGTGCCCGACTTCGAAATCACGTTCACCGTCGCGCCCGGCGACCGGCCCTGCTCGGCCGAGAACATGCTGGTCTGGATCTTGAACTCCTGCACGCCCTCGACAGAAGGCCGCAGCGTGATCGACAGTGTCAAGCGATCATTGTTGTCCACGCCATCCAGCAAAAAGTTGTTTGAGCCTTCACGGTTGCCATTGGCAAACAGTTCCGAGCCCGGTCGCGAATCATCGGGCCGCGAGCCCGACATGATCGTACCGGTGGCGTTATAGCCCACACCCGAAACACCCGGCGACAGCGTGGCCAACTGCACAAAGTTGCGGCCATTCAGCGGCAGCTCCGTGATCTGGCGGTTCTCGATCACCTGGCCAATCGAGGACGTGTCGCTATCGAGCAACGCCGGCGTGTCCTTGATCTCAATGGTCTCGGTGACGTTACCCACTTCGAGCGCGAAATCCAGGCGCGCCACCTGGTTCACTTCAAGCGTGACGTTCTGCTGATTGATCGGTTTGAAGCCCGCTTTTTCGACGCGAATGTTGTAGCGGCCCGGCGGCAACAGCGGCACATTAAACGTGCCATCCTCACCGGAGACGGCCTCACGGGTCAGCTGCGTGTCCTGGTTGACCACGGTCAGCTTCGTGGCCGGG
>JAPKYX010000143.1 GCA_026394075.1 Acidobacteriota bacterium | reverse complement strand
TACAAGTCGCCCGCCGCGGAGAACCCGGAGCGCCCCTCTTACGAAAACTTCGTCTCCGCGCCCGTCCTGTTAAGTGAGCATCTGGAAAGCCAGCTCAGCTTGGTCATCCTCACCGAAGAGATCCGCGAAGCCACCGACGTCATCATCGGTAACCTGGACGACAACGGGTACCTGACGATCCCGCTGGAAGAAGTGGCTACGCTAAGCGGCCAATCGATGGACGTGGCGGAAAAAGCGCTCGAAGAGATCCAGGCGCTGGATCCGGCTGGCGTGGGTGCCCGGGACCTGCGAGAATGTCTGCTGCTGCAACTGGAAAGCCGTGGCTCAGAGGGTGGCGTGGCCTGGAAGATGGTGGCTGATCACCTGCCTCAAGTGCAGGCCCGCCAATGGAAAGAGATCGCTCGGCTGCTGGGGCGTCCGCTGCGCCACATTGAGATTGCCCTCGAAGTTATCCGTCACCTGGACCCCCGGCCCGGCATCCGCTATTCCGGCCCCGGCGCGCGGCAGATTGAGCCTGACGTCTACATCTTCAAGGATGGTTCGGACTATGTGGTCCAGCTCAATGACGACGACCTGCCGCAAGTCCGGCTGAACCCCCAATACCGGCGCTTGATCGACCGCAACGAAGAACCCAGTAAAGAAGTCCGTAACTATATCCGGGAGCGGATGACCTCCGCGTATCAGTTACTGAAGAATATTGAGCAACGGAAACAGACTATTCTGAAGGTTTGCCAGTCGATTGTCGCTCGGCAGGCCGATATGTTTGACGATGGTCTGGACCAGTTGCGCCCCATGATGATCAAAGATGTCGCCGAAGAAATCGGTGTGCATCCGTCCACGGTCAGCCGGGCCGTGGCCAATAAGTATTGCCATACGCCCCAGGGAGTGTTTGAGCTGCGCTTCTTTTTCTCGGAAGCCGTGCAGGGGCCATCCGGCGCGGAGGTGCCACTACTCATCCTGAAACGCAAAGTCAAAAAGATGATTGAAGAAGAGGACCCAGCGCACCCGCTCACCGACGAGCAATTGACCGCCATGCTTTCCGACGAAGGCATTGACGTCACACGGCGCACCGTGGCCAAGTATCGAGAAGACATGCACATTCCCTCGACGCACCAGCGCCGAGTGAAGAATTGATAGGTTTCCTATGCAGATCCTGATGACCGGTAAGACGCAGGAGTTTTCGGCGGAACAGTCGAAGAAGCTCGCTGCCCGATTCGCGAAAGTCTCGAAGTTAGTGGATGGCCGCGGGGAAAAAGGTGTTCACGTAGTATTCGCCAGCCAACGCCACTTGACACGGGCGGAAGCGACCTTGAACTACATGGGCCATTCGGCCGTGGGCCACGAGACGGACGCCGATCCCTACAAGGCCTTGTGTGGGTCGCTTGAAAAGCTGGAAAAGCAGGTGGTGAAACTCCGCACCAAGTGGCGCGACTTGGGCCGCAACGGCCACCTGGCCGCACCGGAACCGGAGGCCAAAGCAGCCAAAGCCACCAAGAAGGCCGCCGCCAAGACCGCGGCTCCCAAGCTTCCCGTAGCCGAGCCGGTGGCTGAGGCTGGCCTTGAGATCCGGCGGGTAACCGTCAGCAATCGCCGTAAGCCGATGACGGCCGAGGAAGCGGTGCTGGCCATCCGTCCGCGCGACCTCTACCTGGCATTCCGGGATGCTGATTCTGACAAGGTGAATGTGCTAGTCCGGCGGCCCGATGGTCAATTCGATCTCATCGAAGGGTAAACGGCCGCCGGCGAAGCCGCCGGGCGAACTGGTGATCATCACCGGCCTCAGCGGCTCCGGCAAGGCCACGGTGTTGCGCGCCCTGGAAGATCTGGGCTATTACGCCGTGGACCACTTGCCGGTGGACCTGATCCCCACGTTTGCCGACCTCACGCAACAGGCCAAGGGCATTGCGCGGGCGGCCCTGGTGATCGATGTCCGAGAAGGGGAGGCGCTACAGCGCTTCCCCGAAGTCTTTGCCGACCTGAAGGAACGCCTCCGGACAACGCTCGTTTTTCTTGAGGCCGATGCGGCCGCGCTGAAGCGCCGGTTTTCTGAGACGCGCCGCCCGCACCCGCTGGGCCGCCAGAGCTCCATCGACAAACTGATCAAGGCCGAAATCAAGAGCCTGGCCCCGATCCGCGCCTTGGCCGATCCGGTCATCAACACCACGCGCCTGACCGGGCACGACCTGCGGCGCTTGGTCGAGGAAAAGTTCGGCGGCGTTCGCAAGTCTTCCTCGGTGGCCATCTCGGTGATCAGCTTTGGCTTCAAGAATGGGCTTCCCTCCGACGCCGACCTGGTGTTCGACGTCCGTTTCCTGCCCAACCCCAACTACGTGCCGGAACTCCGCAAGAAGACCGGCAAGGATCCGGCGGTGGCCGGGTTCGTTCGCAAGTACCCGCAAACGCAAGAGTTTATCGAACGGGTGACGGAGTTGCTCCACTTTCTGCTGCCGCACTACGTGCAGGAAGGCAAAAGCTACCTCACGATTGCGTTTGGCTGTACCGGCGGCCACCACCGCTCCGTCATGATCGCCGATGAAGTCTGCACGCGGCTGGCGGGGTTCGGCTTTAATGCCCGCAGCGCGCACCGCGATATCCGCAAAGCCTACTAGGCGTCCTGGAAGGGCCGCAAAGCGTGACCGTTGCCAAGCGAATGATAATGAGTTATCATTCGCTTCATGCGCGTTGCCTCCCTGCTTTTTGCGATTTCGCTGCCTCTCCTGGCGGCCTCTTTACTGAACGAGGGCGGCGTGCAGGGCATTGTCACCGATCCCAGCGGAGCTCGCGTGGCCGGAGCCGTCCTCCATCTGCTGAATCCGATCTCCGGCCATGAGCGGAAGCTAGCCACCGGCCCCCAAGGCGAATTCCAGGTGCTGGCCCTGCCACCCAACACCTATCACCTGACCGTCCAGCGCGACGGTTTTGAGCCTTATGAAGCAGACCTGACCGTGCGCAGCGCCGTACCGGTGCAGTTGGAGATCAAGCTGACCCTGGTCGGTGGACGCAGTGAGGTCCGCGTGGAGGCCTACGGCACCGACGTCATCGAAAACGTCCCCTACGCCCACTACGACGCCGACCGCAAGTCATTCTCTAAACTCCCCACCATGTCGCCCGCTTCCGGCTTAAGTGATGCCATTACGATGGCCGCCCCCGGCGTGGTGGCCGATTCCAACGGCTTCTTTCATCCCCTGGGCGATCACGCGCAGGCCGGCTTCATGGTGGATGGCCAACCGATCACGGATCAGCAGTCCAAGCAGTTCTCGACCCAGATGCCCTTGAATGCCTTCGAGTCGATGGAGCTGATCACGGGTGGCGCCAACGCGGAATATGGCGACAAGACCAGTCTGGTGATCAACGCACAGACGCGCTCGGGCCTGGCCAGCAGCCGGCCCTTCGGCAATCTCAACACGCAGTACGGCAGTTTCGGAACGGTGGGCCAGGAGACGGATTTCGGCTTTGGCGGCAAGAAGTTTGGCAACTTCCTGGTGGCCAATGCCAGCCGCAGCGGCCGGTTCCTGGATACCCCGGAGTTCCGCCCGTTGCACGCCATTGGCAACTCCCAGGTGATCTATGACCGGATGGACTACCGTCTGAATGACCGTAACGCCTTCCGCTTGGGGATCTTCGGCGCGCGCAACTGGTTCCAGGTACCCAACTCACTGGAACAGCTTTCGCAAGACCAGCGCCAGCAATCCACCACCTTCAGCGTCTCGCCCGGCTTCACCCAGGTGCTGAGCCCGCGCGCCCTGTGGAGCGTCAACGCCTTCTTCCGGCGCGACCAACTGGACTATTTCCCCAGCCGCAACCCGGAAGACGATGCCCCCGCTTCCGTGTCCCAGGCCCGCCAGCTGACCAACGCCGGCACCCGCGGCGAAGTGGCCTATGTGCGTGGCCGCCACAACATCAAAATCGGCGGCCAACTGATGCAGACTCGTCTCAACGAGCGCTTTTCGCTGACCAGCGCCGATGAAGAGATCGGCCGCATCCGGTTCAATGGGCGCGGCACCGTCAACCAGTTCGCCTTCTTCGCGCAGGACTCCATCACACTGGGTGCCCTGACGCTGAACGTCGGGCTTCGCGTGGACCGATACCGTGGGTTCTCCCAAGCCACCATGGCGCAGCCCCGGCTGGGCGCTTCCTACCTGATCAAGCCCACCGGCACCATCCTGCGCTACGCCTACTCCCGCACCATGGAAACGCCCTACAACGAGAACCTAGTGGTGGCGAGTTCCGGTAGCCAAGCCATCCCCGTCGGCCGCCGGAATCAACACAACCTGGGGGTACAGCAGGCACTGGGCCGCTGGGCCCAGGTGGATGCGGACTACTTCTGGAAAGACACCCGCAACGCTTTCGACTTTGAATCGCTTTTCAATACGCCGATCTTCTTCCCCGTCGCCTTGCAGCGTTCGCGTGTCGATGGGCTGGCTTTCCGGTTCGCCACCGCCACGTTCAAGGGCATCCAAGCCTTTTCGACGATTGGCACGGCTCGCGCCCGCTACCAGGGGCCCACTGTCGGCGGAGCACCCTATGGTCATGAAGAAGAGGAAGACGGTGACCCGGCGGCTGTTTTCCGGATCGACCACGACCAGAAGTTTCAGCAGACCACCTTTGTCCGCTACCAGTACAAGAGCGGCCCGTGGGTGGCCTTCACCTGGCGCTACGATGCCGGCCTGGTGACCGGTGCGATCAGCGGGCCTGACGATGCCCTGGCGCTCTCGGGAGCGCAGCAGGCGGCGATGGGCCTGTTCTGCGGCAACACCTTCGCCCGGCCCGGTGCACCGATTGAGAACTGCGGCGCTAAGGCGTTGGGAGCCACCCGGGTTCGCATCCCGGCGGAAGGCACCTACGACGCTGACCACAACCCCGGACGCATTGCTCCCCGTCATCTGTTCAACTTGAGCGTGGGCACCGACAATCTGTTCAAGAAGGAGCGCTACCGGACCACGCTGAAGTTCACCGCCGTCAACCTGGGCAACCGGGTGGCGCTCTACAACTTCCTGTCCGTTTTCGCCGGGACACACTTTGTCACCCCACGCGCCTATACGGCGCAGATTGGCTTTTCGTTCTAGTCTGGACCGAGCCCCGACCAGCAGGAGGGGTCCGCTCTCACCACGCACGCAGGTCCGCCGAGCGGTTAGTGTCGATTCGGGCCAGAGGCGCGCCAAGTCAGCATACGGCTGCGAATCAGAAAGGCCCCTCCTGCTGGTCGGGGCTCGGTCCGAAGCGGCTCCCGCTAAAACAGAACTTCGCAATCTGGCCGGGCTTGGCGAAGTTCGGCCACGGCTTTGGCCGTCACTCCCGTCCCATTTAGGTCCACCCGCTTCAGCGACTTCCAGGCGATCAGGATGGGAACCACTTCATCGGTCACACGCTTTGCGCGTTCCAGGCTGAGTTGCTGGAGGGTGAGGCTGGTCCGCAAAGTTTCCAGACCACGTGCCGTCACGCTGGTGCCGCCCATCCGCAACTCCCGCAGGTTCTTCAGCGATGCAATGGCGGCCAGCCCCAAGTCCGTCACGCTCACTTGCCAGAGGCCGGAATCGGTGCGCTGTGATCCACTCAAGTCCAGGTAGACCAAGCCCGGCATCAGGCGCACGGCCTGCAAACCGACATCGGTCAGCTTATTGCCGCCAATGGTCAGCTCCCTCAGCTTGGGCAACGTGGAGAGCAGTTCTATCCCGTTGTCGGTGATCTGGGCATAGCCCGCATCGACGCTCTCCACCGCCGGCAACGCGCCCAGGTAGGCCAGCGTCGTATCGGTGATCTTGGTGCCGCGCAGGTTCACCCGGCGTAGATTCTTCCACGCCTTCACCGCCGACATTCCTTCGTCCGTGATGAACTCTGAGTAGTAGAGATTCAGCTCGGCGACGCTCTTCAGCGGGGTCAGCCGCTGCAGCCCCTGATCGCTGATGCGGGTCATGGAAAGATCCAGCCGCGATAGCGCCGGCAGTTTGGCCAGTTCCGGTAGATCGGCATCGGTCACCCAACTGGAGCGTAGATCAACGCCGGTCACCCGGCCTTGTGCATCTTGCGAAACGGTTCCGCCCGCTCGGGGAATCCAGGCACTCGGATCGGCGGCCAGCAAAGTAAGCGCTAAGGCTGTGATCAACTGCCCCTCCGGTTCGGAAGCCGCGAATCGCGATCCCAGACGATCTTGCAGGCCGGCAGCTCCGCCGCCAGTTTGGCGTGGCCCTGTTCAGAAACCAGCGTGTGATAGAGGTTCAACGATGTCAGCCGCTTGGCCGAGGCCAACGGCAGCAGCCCCGCATCGGAAATCGTAGCGGAATCAAGATGCAGTTCCCGCAACTGGGGCAGTGCCGCCAGCAACTTCAACCCGTCATCGTTCAGCGCGGTGTAGTCCAGGTTGACCGCCTCCAGGTTCGTCAGCGAGGCCAGCACGGCAGCGGAGGCTTGTCCAAAACGTGTCCGGACCGCTTCAAACCGCCGCAGCGCCACCAGCGCGCGCAGCGGCTCCAGCCCCTTGTCGGT
>JAPKYX010000211.1 GCA_026394075.1 Acidobacteriota bacterium | reverse complement strand
TCGGCCTTGTAGCCACTGCCACCCGCAAGTTCCTGCCACAGCCCCAGCGGCTGCGGCGGCTTCACGCTGGGCCCCCCAAACTTCTCCACCAGCAAGCCGCTCGCCGCAAGTGCTTGATCGCGGATCATCTCCGGTGCCAGACGCAACCGTGGACCACGCGCCAGCAGCCGGTTCTCCGGGTCCCGCTGGGTGAGCTCGGCCGATGCTTTCGATGTTTGCTGGTAAGTCTCACTCAGCACCATCGTCTTCAGCAGCCGCTTTACATCCCAACCCGTGTCCACAAACTCCACCGCCAGCCAATCGAGCAGATCCTGATACACCGGCCACTCGCCCTGGCTGCCCAGATCCTCGACTGTCTTCACCAAGCCTGCACCAAACAGCGTCTGCCAGAAGCGGTTCACCGTCACCCGCGCCGTCAGCGGATGCTCGCGGGAGACCAGCCATTTTGCAAGCCCCAAGCGGTTGCGCGGCGCGCCCGCGGGCATGGGCGGCAAGGCGGCGGGCACGACGGGCTGCACTTCATCGCCATGCGCATCGTAGGCACCGCGCCGCAGCAGATACGTCTTCCGCCATGTCGGCGAATCCTGCATCACCATCACGGTCTGGATCGTGGCGAAGTACTTGTCCCGCTCCCGTTGCGCTGCTTGGAACTCGCGACGGGCTTGTGCAATCTCAGGCGGCGCAGCGACGTCCAGCCAGGCATAGTAGGGACGGTTGGTCCATTCATCGGGCTTCAGTTCCCGCTTCCAGATGGCCACGTCGCGAATCTCGCCCTTGAAGCGCTTGCCACCGCCCGCGCCGATGCGGAACGGCTCTTTTGAGTCGATGGGCCACGACAGTTCATTGAACAGGATCTTCAGCGGTTGATCGACGCCATCCACATAGATGTGGAAGCCGCCCGGCTTGCGCTTGCCATCGTAGGTGGCGATGATCTGGTGCTCGCCGGGCGGAAGTGGCTTTTCGGTCTCCAGACGCAGCCCCAAGTCGGTCCAGCGGAACACCACATGCAGCCGGACTTTGCCGTCCACCAGATACAGGCCGTGCCCGGTGCCCTCCCAATAATCTTCTGACTTCGAGAGAATCGCGCCGTTCGGTTCTTCCGGCTTGATGGTGGCCATGAAGGTGAACGGGTCCTGGAAGTTCAGAGGGGTCTTGTTCAGGCCGCCGTCGATAAACTCCTTGCCCTCAAACTTCGCGCCCGCAAAGCGCAGCACAAAGTCCTCCATGGAAAGCCAACCCACGGGCGGCGTGAACTTGGCCGAAGCCTTCCGGATCTTCGATTGCAGCCCGTCCCAGCGCTTCCGCGCCGCCTCCAGCTTGGCATCCAAGTCAGAGAGCCGCTTCTCTTGATCGGGCAGGGGAGCCTTGATGTAGGGCTCCTCATTGCCAAAGTTGAAGACGAAACCTTTTTCGGGAACCTGATTGAAGAACGAGAACAGCTGGTAATACTCTTTCTGCGAGATCGGATCGTACTTGTGGTCGTGGCAGCGCGCGCAGCCCACCGTCAACCCCAGCCATACCGCCGCCGTCGTCTCGGAGCGGTCGGCCACGTACTCCACGCGGAACTCTTCATCGACAATGCCGCCTTCCGCCGTGGTGCGGTGATTGCGGTGGAAGCCCGTGGCGATCTTCTGCTCACGGGTCGCGTTGGGCAGCAGGTCACCGGCCAGTTGCTCCACCGTGAAGCGGTCGTAAGGCATGTTGGTGGCGAATGCGTTCAGCACCCAATCGCGCCAGCGCCACATGGAGCGTTCGCCATCGGACTGATACCCATTGGTATCGGCATACCGTGCCGCTTCCAACCAGCGGATGGCCATGCGCTCGGCATAACGCGGGGATGTCAGCAGCCGGTCGACGTAGGCCGGATAGCTGATGTCGGAGGCCAGATCATCCAGCGACGGCGGCAATCCAGTCAGGTCCAGCGCCACGCGGCGCATCAATGCTTCGCGAGAGGCCCGCGGTGATGGTGCCAGATTCTCGCGGGTCAACCGCTGGCGCACAAAGTAGTCGATCGCATTGGCACCCGCGGGCACGCTGGCTTTGCGCGGGGCGATCAAGCTCCAATGCTGTTGGTATTGGCCGCCACCCTCCACCCACCGCTTGATCAACGCCACTTCGGTGTCTTTCAGCGGTGCATGCCCCAGATACTGCGGCGGCATGCGCTTGGCCGGGCTGGTGGTGACAATGCGCTCGACGGCCTTCTTCAAGGCCTCCGGGCCCGGGTCGCGGTCCAGGCGGAAGTTCGCCTTGCGCTGGTTCGTGTCCGGCCCGTGGCAGGTGTAGCAGCGATCTGACAAAATAGGGCGCACGTCCCGGTTGAATTCCACCGGCTGAGCGTCAAGCGCGGCCGCCGCCAGGGCCATTGCCAAATATCCAGGAGCCAGTCTCATGCCCTCACATTCCCTCGTGCCCTCCCATTCTATGACTCGCCGCACCGCCCTCTCGCTGGTGCCTGCCGGATTGGCCGCCCAGACCGTCTACAAGTTCACCGCTGACTCCGAGCGGCAGCCCAACGTTCCGCAAGGCAAAGTCACCAAATACCAGTGGGCATCCAGCAAGCTCTACCCCGGCACCGTGCGCGACTACTGGATCTACGTCCCGGCCCAATACAAGGCCGACAAGCCCGCCTGCCTGATGATCCTGCAGGACGGCCAGAGCTATTTCGACGAAAAGGGTGGCATCCGCTTGCCCGTGGTGTTCGACAACCTGATCCACAAGGGCGAAATGCCGGTGACGATCGCGCTGATGATCACCCCCGGCGTGATGCCGCCGCTCAAGCCCGAACAGACGGGGCGCTACAACCGCAGCTTCGAATACGACGCCGTCAACGACCGTTACGCCCGCTTCCTGGTGGAGGAGATGATCCCCGAAGTGGCCAAGCTCTACAACATCTCCAAGGACCCGAACGATCGCGCACTGGGCGGCCAAAGCTCCGGCGGCATTGCCGCGTTCACTGCGGCCTGGTTCCGGCCCGACCAGTTCCGGCGCGTCGTCAGCTTCATCGGCAGCTACACCAACCTGCGCGGCGGCCATAACTTTCCCACCATGATCCGCAAGGCTGAACCCAAGCCCCTGCGCGTCTGGCTGCAGGATGGCTCGAACGACCAGAGCATCTACGCGGGCAGTTGGTTTATCTCCAACCAGGACATGCATGCCGCGCTCGACTATGCCGGCTATGAGACCACCTTCGTCCAAGGCGACGAAGGCCACAACATGAGGCACGGCGGACCGGTGCTTCCGGAAGCGCTGAGGTGGGTCTGGAAAGGCCATGGCACGCCGATCGCCAAGCCGCAGGGCAAGGGACAGCGGTTCTACGTCAACGAAATCGTGGACCTCAAGTCCGACTGGGAGCTGCTCAGTTCCGGGCACAAGTTCACCGAAGGTCCGGCCGTGGCCGCCGATGGCACGGTGTACTTCACTGACGTCCCGGAAAGCAAGATCTGGAGGATCGGTCTCGACAACAAGGTGACGTTGTTCAAGGAGAACTCCGGCGGGGCCAACGGCTTGATGTTCGGTGCCGATGGACGGCTCTACGCCTGCCAGAATGGCGAGAAGCGGATCGTCAGCTTTGGCCTGGACGGCAGCACGAAGGTGCTGGCTGAAGGTGTAACGTCTAACGATCTCGTGGTGATGGCCAACGGGAACATCTACTTCACTGACCCGCCCAACAAGATGGTGTGGCTGATCGATGGCAAGGGCGCCGTGCGGATGGTGCACCAGGGCCTGGAGTTCCCCAACGGCGTCGTCGCCTCACCGGACCAGTCGCTGCTGATGGTCTGCGATTCCCGGTCACGCTGGGTGACCAGCTTCCAGATCCAGCCCGATGGGTCGCTGGCGAACGCGCAGGCGTTCTATCACTTGGAGACGCTGGATGATTCCAGTTCCACCTCCGCCGACGGCATGACTACTGATAGTGAAGGTCACCTCTACGTGACGACGCGGCTGGGATTACAAGTGTGCGACCAGCCCGGGCGCGTCGTGGCCGTCGTCTCGAAGCCGCACGCCGGGTCGCTGTCCAACGTGGTCTTCGGCGGGCCGAATCTGGACTGGCTCTACGTGACGGCGGGTGATCGTGTCTACCGCCGCAAGGCGAAACGGCAGGGCGTCTGGCCCTGGCAGGTGGCCAAGCTGG
>JAPKYX010000286.1 GCA_026394075.1 Acidobacteriota bacterium | reverse complement strand
TCGCTCGGCAATATCTACACGCTGCGTGACCTGAAGGGCATGGGCTACACGCCCGAAGCTCTGCGGTATCTGTTGGCCTCGGTGCCTTATCGCAAGAAGCTGAACTTCACTTTCGATGGCCTCAAGGCGGCGCAGACTTCCATCGAGCGCCTGCGCAACTACCAACTGCGTCTCGAGACCGCCCAGTTCGGCCCCGGCCTGAATGCGGCGCTTGAAGAGCGCAGCGCCCAAGCCGGCAAGACGTTCGACGAATCGCTGGATGATGATCTGAACACGGCCGAAGCGCTGGCCGCGGTGTTTGAGTTTGTCCGCGACACCAACAGCGCCATGGATGCGGGTGAGTTCCTGGCCGGCAACATCACCGGTGCCCGCCAGTTGCTGGCTAAGTTCGACGCCATTTTTGACGTCCTCCAAGCCAAACAGGAAGCTGGTGGCATCTCTGACGCCGAAGTGGAGCAACTGGTGGCTGACCGCACCGCCGCCAAGAAGGCCCGCGACTTCAAACGATCGGACGAGATCCGAAACCAACTCGCGGAGCTGGGCGTCATTCTCGAAGACACCAAAGATGGTGTCCGTTGGAAAAGAAAGTAAATTCGTGAATATCTACAGCCGCGCCGTTCATACCGGCGACCGCAAAAACCCCGGGGATCACGTCCCGGTCACCACTCCCATCCATACCGCTGCCAGTTACTTCTACGAAGACATTCGTGAAGCTGAGGCCGTTTTCGCAAACGAACGGCCCGGTTATGTCTACGCCCGCTTCGACAACCCGACGAACGCGGCACTGGAAGAACTGGTCACCAGCCTGGAAGGAGGCGCCGGCACGCTGGCGACTTCCTCCGGCATGGCTGCCATCCACATAGCCTTAACCGCCGCGCTGCTGGAACGGCCCAAGTCCGTTCTCTGCGCCACGGCCATCTACGGCGCCACCGTCCGGTTGCTGCACTCGGTCCTGGAGCCATTCGGCGTCGAGATCAACTGGGTGGATATCTGCGACCTGGAAGCGGTCCGCAAGAAAGTAGAAGCCACCAAGCCCGGCGCCATCCTGATGGAGACCGTGTCCAATCCGGTGCTCCGCGTCGGCGAATTGGACAAGATCGCTGAGATTGCCAAGGCTGCCGGGGCCGCGCTGGTGGTGGACAACACCTTCACGACGCCACTGCTGGTCCGGCCGCTGGAATGGGGCGCGAATATCGTCGTCCATTCGGCCACTAAGTATCTCTCCGGCCACGGGGATGTTCTGGGCGGCTTTGTGACCTCCGACGCCGAGCATTACCAGTCCATTCGTGCCCTGTCGCGCGCCTATGGCCCCACGATGGGTCCGTTTGAGGCTTACCTGTCGATGCGCGGCATCAAGACGTTCCCCCTGCGCATGGAGCGGCAGTGCCAGAACGCGATTCAGGTCGCCGCCTGGCTGCGGCAGCAGCCCGGAGTGGAACGCGTCTTCTTCACCGACGATCCCGCTCATCCCGAGGCCGAAGTGATCAAGCGCCTGATGCCCAACGGCCTGTATGGCGCCATGCTCGCCTTCGAACTGCGTGACGCCGGCCGCGAGCAGGTGTACGACTTCATGAACCGCCTGAAGCTGATCGTCCCCGCCACCTCGCTGGGCGACGTCCACACCATGATGCTGTACCCGGTCATGGCCTCCCATCGCGATCTTTCGCCCAAGCAGCGGGAGCGGATGGGCATCCGCGAAAATCTCGTCCGGCTCAGCGTCGGCATTGAGTGCGTCGACGACATCAAGGCCGATCTGGCCCAAGCGTTGCGCTAACATCATGAAGATCGGCGGTAGCGCCGATATTTCCACTGATGCTTCTTTTTGCAGCCACCATCTTCGTCAGCGCCTTTCTGCTTTTTCAGGTGCAACCGATCATCGCCAAGATGATCCTCCCTTGGTTCGGCGGCGGCGCGATGGTGTGGACCAGCTGCATGCTGTTCTTCCAGATGCTGTTGCTGGCGGGATATGGCTATTCGCACCGGCAAACGCAGTTGAGCCCCAAAAAGCAGGCCCGGGTCCACTTGGGCCTGCTTTTGGCCAGCCTGTTGTTTTTGCCGATCATCCCGCGGGCGTTCCTGAAGCCCGAGGGCGGCAGCAATCCGCTGGTGGGCATTTTGCTGGTGCTGTTTCTGACCGTCGGCCTGCCGTACTTCATGCTGTCCAGCACCGGCCCGCTGTTGCAGAGCTGGTATGCGGCCACCAATCCGGGCCGTCTGCCGTACCGTCTGTTTGCGCTGTCTAACCTGGGATCGCTGATCGCGCTGATCGCCTACCCGGTGGTGGTGGAGCCGAACATTCCGTTGAGCCTCCAGGGCTATGTCTGGTCCGCGCTCTACCTGCTGTTTGTCGCCCTGTGCGGCTATGCGGCCTGGCAGGTGCGGCAGATCGACAAGCCGATGGAGATCACCAACGCCGTGCCGGTGGAAGTGAAGCGTGAGCCGGTGCTGGGCATCAATGATCCGGAAGAAGCCGGTGCCGCCCTGGAGACTCCGGCCGAGGAACCCGTACCTGCAGCGCCGGAACCCATCCCCGGGCCGCCCACGATGAAAGACAAGCTGATCTGGATGGGCTTGGCCGGTTGCGCGTCCATCTTGCTGTTGGCCGTCACCAGCCACATGTCGCAGAACGTGGCCGCGATCCCGTTCCTTTGGGTATTGCCGCTGTCGCTCTACCTGCTCAGCTTCATCCTCACCTTCGATTCCGATTTCTGGTACAAGCCCTGGTTCTTCTCGGTGCTCACGGCCGTCACGCTCAGCCTGATGGCCTACCCGATCTGGCGCAGCCTGGAGGACGTCAACATCAAGGCGTATGTGGCCGCCTACTCGGCGGGGCTGTTGATCTGTTGCATGTTCTGCCACGGTGAAGTAGCCAAACGGAAGCCGCACCCCAAGTACCTGACGGAGTTCTACCTGATGATTTCGGTGGGCGGCGCCATCGGCGGCCTGTTCATCAGTCTTCTCGCTCCGCTGCTGCTCACCTTCCACTTTGAATTCAGCATCGGCTTGGCCATTACGGGCTTTGTGGCCCTGATGGCGCTTTACCGCCGTTCCTGGATCACCGACATTTTGTGGGCGGGCACCACCATCTTCCTGTTCGCCACCGTCTATCAGGATGTCCACGCCGCCCGTGAGGACAACGTTTATATGGCCCGCAACTTCTATGGCGGCCTGCGCGTGCGGGAATCCGGTTCCGATCTCGACAGCAGCCGTCTGCGAACGCTGGTGAACGGCACCATCAACCATGGCGCGCAGTACGTTTCGGCGGACAAGTCCCGCGTGCCCACCACCTATTACGGCGAAAAGACCGGCGTCGGCCTGGCCATCGAGCAGTTGCGCCATCAGGGCATGAAGATCGGCGTCATTGGCTTGGGCACGGGAACGCTGTCTACCTACGGCCGCCCCGGCGACACGGTCAAGATCTACGAGATCAACCAATTGGTGGTCGACATTGCCAACAGCTGGTTCTCCTACTTGAAGAACTGCCAGGGCGCCCTCAGTATCGTCATGGGTGATGCCCGCCTGTCGCTGGAGCGCGAGCAGCCCAATGGCTTCGACGTGCTGGCCGTGGACGCCTTTTCGAGCGACGCCATCCCGGTCCACCTGCTCACCAAGGAGGCGGTCCAGATCTACTTCCAACACATCCGCCCGGGCGGCGTCATCGCCATCCACGTCTCCAACCGCTACCTTTCGCTCGCGCCCATCGTTTTCCGAATCGCAACCGAGCTGAACAAGTCCGCACTCCAAGTGGAGAATCGCGAAAACGGAGCCCTGGAACAGTTCTCCGCCGACTGGATTCTGGTGGCCGACGACCCCCGCGTCTTCGACCGCCCCGGCTTCCGCGCCGCCGCCAACAACCCGGCTCCGGAACCCAACACCCCGCTCTGGACCGACGACTACTCGAATCTCTTCAAGATCCTGAAGTAGCCGATTCCGAGCCGCGACCAGCAGGAGCGGGCTGCCGACTTTTTCCGCAGCCTCTCTTAAAACCAGAATAGTTCCTACCGCTCAAAAGGCCCTTGACAGAAGGCGAATAAAAAGCGAATATCGTGAGGCTATGCCTCTCGCCGAAATTGCTGCCAAGGCCCGGCTGATCGAAGCCAAAACGCTGGTTGAGTATCGTGAGCTGCCCGCCAAGCGCTGGATCGGCCGTATTGCGGGCGGCGAGTCCTCGCGGGCTCCGTTTGATTGGACCATCAACCCTTACCGGGGCTGTGAGTACGCCTGCCGTTACTGTTACGCCCGCTACACCCATGAATTCATGGATCTTTCGCCGGGCGATGACTTTGACCAGCAGATCTTTGCCAAGCAATGGAGCCGCTCGGCCTTTGCCAGTGAGCTGGCTCGGGTGCCGCGCCGGGAGGCCATCGGCCTGGGCACGGCGACCGACCCCTACCAGCCGGCGGAGCGCCGCTACGGCATCACCCGTAAGATGCTGGAAGTATTCGCCCAGGATTCTGGC
>JAPKYX010000245.1 GCA_026394075.1 Acidobacteriota bacterium | reverse complement strand
GGTGGGCGTTTCTGTCCCGGCGGGACGACATCCGGGCCGTTCCGACGGCCGCCGAGGATGAGGGGGCGCGGGTGCGGTTTCGGGATCGGCGCTTGTGGGCATTTCTGTCCTCATATGCTCTCGGCTCAGTGCCGCTGGGCTTTGTGCTCTATTACGCGGCGCTCTACTTGGCGTCGCCACGTTTTGGCCTGACGCAGCGGGAACTGGGCCAGGTGCTGTGGATTCCGCCGCTGGGTTGGGAGGTGGGCTACTTTTTCTGGGGCTGGGTGTGCGACCGCTTAGGCGGCCGCTCCATCCGGCACATCCTGACGGTGGCCACGGTATTGAGCCTGCCGTTGATCGCCGCGCCCTATGTGCGGTCCTTGCCGCTGCTGATGTTCCAGCTATTCTTTGCGATGTTCATCACCAGCGGCTTCATCATTCCCAGCGTCCACTACGCCACGCAGATTTTCTCGCGCTCTCAAACGGCGTTGATTGCCGGCCTGGGTGCAGGCTCCTTTTCGGCCTTCATCGCGTTGCTGGCACCGCAGTTTGGCCGGTGGTTTGACCAGCAGAACTACGAGTTGGCGTTCCTGGTGGCCGGACTGTTGCCAGCGACGGGATTTCTGCTGTGGCTGGGGCTTACAGGCGGAGGAAGATCTTCCGCGAGTACATCCACCAACCCAGCAGCGTAAGCAGGGAAACCTCGGTCAACGAGAACAGCAGCGACGCATTGGCGGGCGAGGCGATCGGGGCATAGACGTTCGGCCAGAGCCAGGCGTGTGCTCCCGACAGGTTCAGCGCCCGCGCCAGGATGCCGCTGCCGACGTAGATCGCCAAGGCGTTCATCCCCACCATCTCCATCGGACGGAATGGTGTCCGCCAGCCGCGCACATCCACCACATACCAGCACAGCCAGAGCAACATCGACGCCAGGCCGCAGGTGAACAGCACGTAGGACGAGGTCCAGATCATTTTGTTGATCGGAAACCAACCGTCGATCACCATTCCCGCAATAGCCAGGGCCGCGCCCAGCAGGGGGATGTCGCGCATTCGCTTCGCCCGGAGCAGCGTGCCCGCCAGTGCACCAAGCAGAACATTGCAGGCGGCGGGGAAGGTGGACAGGATGCCTTCCGGATCGAAGATCTTGGTGCCGGAGTAGAGATGCCCGGACATGAGGAACTGGTCGATGTATTGTTCCAGGTTCCCTTCCGGCTGCAGGACGCCGGGGCCAAAGCCGGGAACCGGCACCAGAGTCATGGCGGCCCAGTAGCTGCCGAGGATACCAGCGATCCACAGGATCTGCCCGCGGGTGGAGGTGGTGAGGTAGATGGCCGAGGCCAGAATTGAGCAGAGTCCGATGCGCTGTAACACTCCCAGAATGCGGACATGCTGCCAGTCGAACTTGGGCACGAGATTGAACAGAAACCCGATGAGGAAGATGATCGCTCCGCGCCGGAGGGCATGCTGGAATAGCTTTGCCTTGTCAGCTCCCTGCTCCACGCGGCGGGCGAAGGATAAGGTCATTGCGACGCCGACGATGAACAGGAAGAAAGGGAAGACCAGATCAGTGGGTGTCCAGCCATGCCAGGGGGCGTGCTTCAAGATGCCGTAGGCGTCCTTGCCGGACCCGGGGTTGTTCACCAGGATCATGAAGGCCACGGTGAGGCCGCGAAAGACGTCGAGCGAGACCAAGCGTGCCGGGGCAGGTCCGTTGGCCGGGGCGGCGTCAGGGGGGATGGGGGAGGGCTTCACGCGGCTATTTTTTCTTGCCCGTAAACTTGCCTTCACCGAGCTCACCGTAGATGGCCTTGCCTTCCATGGTGGTGGCGCTGGTGAGCTTGCCCACGTAGGTGAGCCGCAGCTTTTCGCCGCTGTATTCGGCGTTGCCCACTAGTTCGATGGAGTCTCCGTCCAATTTGCCGACCAACGGCACGTCGCCGAGGGTGCCGGAGTACTTGCCGGTCAGTTTGGTGCCTTCTTGCTTCAACTCAATCGTGGGGGCACCGCTGCCGGCGGACAGGTCGACGGTGAAGAACCAGGTGCCGGTAACATCGGCGGCAAACAGGCAGGCGCTGGAAAGCGCCAGGAGAAGAATACGCGCAAGCATCGTTGGACCTCCGGGGCGCAGTGTCGAGTGGCGCTTTCCCTTTCGGGCGCGCCGCAGCTACCCCTTGGACAGTTTACCTGCAAGTTCGTGCAGGAATTCCCAGGTGTAGATTCCGGTTGAGTGGTTGTCGTTCCAGTAGATGCGGATGGCGTAGTTGCCGATGGGTTCGACACTGTTGATGCGCAGCGCCGGCTTGAAGAGTTGGAACGGATTTGACGGTGTGGATGCCTTCTGATAATTGGTGCGTTCCGGAGGTGTGCCATGGGCCCCGGTGCAGGTGGCGCAGGGGCATTCGTCACGCAATAGAGCCAAGGGATAGTCGGCGTGCAGTCCATCCTTCCAGTCGATGGCGATGCCTCGGCTTTTGGAGATGGCGATGTGTTCGGGGTCAACGGGCATGGGGGCTTTCAAGGGCTGAGTTTTAGTGGATGCGGTTCACGTCGCGAACACCGGAGACGCGGCGGAGGGTGGCCAGGATTTTGTCCAGGTGTTTCTTGTCGCGGATCTCGATGGTCATGTCGATGATGGCGCCTTCTTCGAGATTCTTGTGATTGGTGTGGGCTTCCAGTTTTTGGATGTTGCGCCAGCATTCCCGGGCGATCGCCGGCGTGGATCTGTACCTTGATGGGGTAGGCCTCCTTGGAGGAGCGGCCCCATTTGACGTCGATCTTGCGCTCGGCTTCAAACATCAGGTTCTGGACGTTCTTGCAGCTGGTGGCATGTACGGCGACGCCGCGGCCGCGGGTTACGTAGCCCACGATCGGTTCGCCCCAGACGGGGTCACAGCAGTTGGCGCGGAAGGTCAAGACATCAGCTGAGCCGCTGACGGTGATGACCGGTTCGCGCCCGTCCCGGAACTCGGGCTTGGTGGCCGGGGGCCGGTCGGCGTCGGTTTCAGCAGGAACTTGGTCCGGCGCCAGGCGCTTGATCACCTCGCGCGGCGAGAAGCGTCCGTAACCCAACTGGGCGTGGAGGTCTTCGATTTTGGCCAAGCCGTAGTCCCGGATCACTTCTTCGGTGCGGGCTTTGGGTACGCGGGAGAGCGCCACGCCCAGACGGCGGGCCTCGGTTTCAAGATACTTCTCGCCGATCTCGATGGCTTTGGCCCGCTCAGCCTCACTGATGTGGTGCTTGATGCGGGAGCGGGCACGGGAGGTCTTAACGAACGCCAGCCAGTCTTTGGAGGGCGTGTGGGAAGCCTGCGTCAGGATCTCGACGACATCACCATTCTGCAACTGATGGCGCAGTTGGACGATGCGCCCGTTGACGCGGCAGCCGACGCAGGTATTGCCGACATCGGAGTGGATGGCGTACGCGAAGTCGACGGGCGTGCCTTCATGCGGCAGCATGATGACGCGGCCTTGCGGCGTGAAGACGAAGACATCTTCCTGCTGCTGCAAGTCCATCTTCATAGTGGACATGAAGTCGGCCGGGTCCCGGACTTCGCGTTGCCATTCCACCAGTTGGCGGAGCCAGGCGATGCGCTGATCCTCCGGGGCTTGTCCCCGCTTGCCTTCTTTGTACTTCCAGTGCGCCGCGATGCCTTCTTCGGCAATCCGGTGCATCTCCTCGGTGCGAATCTGGACCTCAAACATCTGGCCGCCGGGGACCATCACCGAGGTGTGAAGGCTCTGGTAGAGGTTGGGCCGCGGGATGGCGATGAAGTCCTTGATGCGGCCGAAGATGGGGCTCCATTCGGCGTGCATGACGCCCAGGGCGGCATAGCAGTTCTTGACCGAGTCCGTGATGATGCGCAGCGCGAGCAGGTCATAGACCTGTTCGATACCGATCCGCTGCTGCTTCATCTTTACCCAGACCGAGTAGGGCCGCTTGAGGCGGGCTTCGACGCGGGCCGGGATTCCTTCGGCCGCCAGTTTCTCCTCGACGGAGGCCTTGATCTGATGAAGAAACTCTTCGCTGGCGTTGCGGCTGGATTGGACCTTGTCGCGGATCTCGGCGAAGGCTTCCGGCTCCAGGTGCATGAATGCCTGGTCTTCAAGCTCGGCCCGGATCTTACCCATACCCAGGCGATGGGCGATCGGGCAGTAGACTTCCAGTGTCTCCTGCGCAATGCGCTTGCGTTTCTCTTCGTCAAAGACGTCCAGGCTCCGGATGTTGTGGAGCCGGTCGGCGAACTTGACGATGATGACCCGGATATCGGAGACCATGGCCAGCAACATCTTGCGGACGCTCTCGGCCTGGCGGTCCTCGCGCGAGTAAAGGTGCAGCTTGCCGATCTTGGTGACACCCTCGACGCAGCGGAGCACTTCATCACCGAAGGCGGCTCGAATCTCTTCTGGCTTGGTGGCGGTATCTTCCAACAGGTCGTGGAGAAGGGCGGAGACCAGACAGATCATGTCCATCTGCTGGTCAACCAGGATGCCGGCTACGGCCAGCGGGTGGGTTATGTAGAGCTCACCGGACTTGCGGGTTTGGAGTGCGTGGCGCTGCTTGGCCAGGTCATAGGCAGTGTCCAGCGGGGAGAGATCTTCGGCCGGGCGAAGCTGGGCAACGCGGCGGCGGAGTGCTTGGTACTCGGCGTCAGCAGCAGCGGAGCGGGCCAACTCCATCTCGGCGGGAACAGCGGGCATAAAGAGAAAAACGGGCGGCTCCGAAGAGGGCCGCCCGTTCAATTATAACCAACTGAAGTACTGGAAAGAGGGTTACTTGCCTTCTTCGGAGACGATGCCGCCAGCGGCCTTCTTCTCGATCCGCTCCGCCTTGATCTTCTTGGCCTGGAGGGCCTTTTGGATCCAGTCGTCGGCGGTCTTCACTTCCGCGGCACACTGTTCCTTGGAGTCAGCCAAGTCAGCGCGCTGCCGGTAGTAAAGATTCATGTAAGCCATCGCGTCGTCGTACTCAGGGTCAATCTCGATGGCCTTTTCCAGGTCCTTGATGCCCTTGTCCAACTGCGCGGCCCACTTCTCTTTCAGCTCTTCACGAACCTTCTTGTCCTTCAGCGGGCCGGCTTCTTCCGGCTTCATGCTGAGCTTGTCGCGCGTCTGCTTGTAGTCCGGATACCACTTCAGCCACGTGATGACGGCCAGGGAATACCAGCCAGACTTGGTCTTGGGCTCGGCTTCAACCAGCTTCTGGTACCATTCCTTGGCTTCGTCCAGCTTCTTCAGCTTTTCTTCCAGACCAGGGATACCTTGGGCTTGGCTATAGCGGAGTGAAGCCAGAGACTCGATGGCGATCAGGTTCTTCGGCTCCTGCTTCAGCACGTTCATGAACTCTTCGTTCGCCTTGATCGCGACTTCCTTATTCTCCGGCGATTCCGCGCCAGGAATAAACTGGCTCATGTAGGCGGTGGCCAGGTAAAGACGAGCGGTCGGGAACTCAGGGTCCAGGTCGACGGATTGACGGAAGTGATCCGCCGCATCCGCGAACTTGGCGCCTTTGAAGGATTGGACACCCTTGTTCAGGTGGTCACGCGCGCGGAGCTTTTCGCAGCCCGTGGAGAGCAGTGCGAGAGCAGCCACGGCGAGAATGACGGTGGTGTTGCGGGTCGAGCGGATCATCTGCCTTCCTCCACACCCTTCGTCATCAAACCGACCTTATCGAGAGCGGCACCCTTGGCAATATCAATCGCCCGGGCCACGTACATAAAGTCCAGATCCGGATCACCCTTCACGAAGACAACGCGCTCGGCGCGGGTCTTGAAGATGCTTTCCAGACGTTCCTGGAGATTCGCCTCCAACACTACCTCCTGGTTGAGCTTCATCGATTTGTCTTTTTCGATGATGATCACCACCGTCCGGTCTTGATCCGGGGGCGGAGGGGGAGAGTTCGGTGGGGGCGGCTGCGGTACCACCGCTTCCAGTCCTTTCGGCGTCAGCGGTGTGATGACCATGAAGATGATCAGCAGCACCAGCAGGACGTCGATGAGCGGCGTCATGTTAATTGTCGACTGCGGGCCGCCGTCCCCGCCTCCAGCTGCCATTGCCATAGAGATTCTCCTCGAAAGATTCTTCCCGGTCGCGTCCGCCCAGACTACTTGGCTTCCGCAGTTTCCTTAGTCTTCTGGTCCTGCTCGGTAATCAAACCGATCTGCTCGACGCCAGCCGCGCGCAGGTTGTCCACTACGTCCACCACCACTTCATACCGGGCACGAGCATCGGCCTGGATGAACACCGTTTTATCCAAACGGCTGGTCAACATGTCCTTCACCTTCGCCGGGAGGGCGTCGGGAGCAGTCTTGGTGGTCTTCAAAAACACTTCCCCGTTGCGCGTGACGGAAATCAGGACAGCATCGTCCTTGTCAGCATCCTGCATCGCGATCGGGTTCTTGGCCTTCACCTTTTCCACGGTCACACCTTTGGACAACATCGGCGTGATCACCATGAAGATGATGAGCATCACGAGCATCACGTCCACCATTGGGGTGACGTTGATGTCATTGACAACTCCCTGGAGTTTTTTCTTCTTCTTCGACATCTTTCCTTAGCTCCTTCCAAACTCGCCCCGGCCGGACCCGTCGGGGCCCGGCGCGGGATTCAACTCGTAGGGACCAGACCCCGAACTACTTGGAGGTCTTCTGGGAACGCTTGATGAAGTAATCGATCAATTCCGAGCTGGAGTTGCCCATCTCGACGTTGAACGCTTCGAGCTTGTTGGTGAAGAAGTTGAACATCATAACGGCCGGGATAGCCACGAACAGACCGATAGCGGTCGTAACGAGGGCTTCCGAGATACCGCCGGCGACGGCGCCGAGACCGGTGGACTTTTCGGTCGAGATGCCCTTGAAGGCGTTGATGATGCCGACGACGGTGCCGAACAGACCGACGAAGGGGCCGGTGGAACCGATGGTGGCCAGCGCGGAAACGCCACGCTTCATTTCAGCCTGAACGATGGCTTCAGCGCGCTCCAGTGCGCGGCGGGAAGCTTCGATCTCTTCGCCCGAGATTTCAGCGCTCAACTGGTGGGCGCGGAACTCCTGTAGGCCAGCAACGACAACCTTTGCCAAGTGGCTCTTCTTGAAGCTGTCAGCGATCTTGATTGCTTCATCGAGCTTGTTTTCGCGCAGGGCGCCGGCAACTTTCGGGGCGAACAAGCGGGACTGGGTACGGGCGGCATTGAAGGCCATCAGGCGATCAATCATAACGCCGATCGACCAAGCGGACATGATGAACAGGATGATGACGACCGCCTTGGCGAGCCATCCCATCTGGTTCCACATCGAGATCGGGTCGAAGGCGATTCCGCCGGCTTCCTGAAGGAACAGGAAAGCCATCTGTTGTGCGAGCAAAAGCATTGTAACTTATCTCCTACGAGTTGAATTGAGTTTCTGGTCTGGTCTGATTAAGGCCGTCGCGCCCCAGGTAAGGGGCTAGACGCCCTCCTTACTGGCTCAACGTAAAGTTGACGTCGATCTGGGTGATCACTTCAACCGGGTCGCCGTTCAACAGCGTCGGTTGATACACCCACTGCTTCACCGCTTCAGTCGCCGACTGCACAAGCAGGGGGTGACCGCTGAGGAGCTGCAAATTCTGAATGGTTCCGTCCTTGCCAATGATGGCCGTGAACTTCACCGTACCCTGGATGCGGGCCTGTTTGGCCAGCGGGGGATACATAGGCTTCGGTTGCCGCACCAACTTGGCGGCCTGCACGTTACCACCGACGCGAATCGGGCCGGACGGCGGCTTCGGCTTCTCCTGCTTCGGAGGAGGCGGCGGGGGCGGGGGCGCGGCGTTCGGGCTGCCGCCGATGATGCCCCCGAGGACACCACCACCAACACCACCGGGAACACCACCGGGGACGCCACCCGTGACGCCACCGGACACCGGCGGCAATTCGTCTTCCTTAATCATCGCCACGTCCTTCGGAATCGATTTGGGCGCCATCAGGCGGCCCATGTCGATCTGACGGGGGGCGACTTTGACAATCTTGACGGCAGCCGGCGGGGGCGGCGGCGGGGGCGGCGGCGGAGGCGGAGGAGCCACCAGCGACGCCGACAGGCTAGCCATCGGGAGTGCCTCAAAATAAATCAGCGGTATGACCACCAGGACGATGATCAGGCCGATCTGCACAGCAAAAGAGATCAGGAGGGAAGACGCTGCCCGCGTCTTGTTCTTGTCTTCAATCAACGATTGCTCAAACATAGCTACCTTTCCCTGCTTCCAGCCCTATCGTACGGCTGGCTGCGCATTACTTATTCCCTATTTGGATCCCTTGCGACCCACAGGCGTTGTCGCCAGCGGGGCAGTGGGAGCTGCCTTCTTCCGGCTCTCCAAGAAGTTTTGCCAGAATATCAGAAACGGGCTGGCGATGAACACGGAAGAATAAGTCCCCACCGCAATTCCGGCCACCAGCGCGAACGAGAAACCATTTAACACCGAACCACCGAACAACCACAAGGCCGCGGCGCTCAAAAACGTCAATCCGGAGGTCAAAATCGTCCGGCTCAACGTTTGATTGATGCTGGCGTTCACCAACTCTTCAAAACTTGACTTGCGCGAGAGGCGCAAGTTCTCGCGGATGCGGTCGAACACCACAATGGTGTCGTTCATCGAATAGCCCACCAGCGTCAACAAAGCCGCGACAACGGTCAAGTCGAGAGGCTTGTCGAACAGCGAGAACAACCCGAGCGTGATGATCATGTCGTGAAACACAGCCAGAACAGCCGCAAACCCGTACACAAACTCAAAGCGGAAGCCGATGTAGATCAGCATGCCCACCAGAGCCAGCAGCGTCGCCTGGAGCGCCTTGGAGCGCAATTCGCTACCCACCTTGGGGCCAACTACTTCCACGTTGCGGATGGCAAACGGCGCCAAGTAGCATTCCTGCTTCAGGGCCGCTACCACCGCCGGCGTCACGCCAGCGACACCAGTAATCTCGTCCAACGAACTCAGGAGGCCCGAGCGCGGCGGCGTATTGCGGTAGTCCATCAGGGCCTTCGCCAAATCCTGCAACTGTTGCTCCGACAGCGGCACCCCGGCACGCTGCAACGGGCCACGCATCCGCTCCGCCAGAGACGACTGAGACGCGTTGTTAAAGTCCAGCTTTCCGGACTGGGGCTGACCGAAGGTGGTATCGAGCGTCTGCACCATGGTGGCGCGCGCCGTTTCCAGTTCCTTCTCACCCTTCAGCTCGGTGCCGATCATGATCTCGTTCTTGCCGGAGGTGACTTCCTGCACCGAAATCTCACCAGCGATCTTTGCGCCAATGGCCGACCGTACGCGGTCTACCTGAGGCGTCGAGGCGAAGCGCACATTCATCACCGCGCCGCCCTTGAAGTCGATCCCATACTCCGGACCACCCTTTACAGCCAGGCTTACCAGGCCCGCCGCCGTTAAAACCAGCGAAGCGATGATAAAGGGCCACTTCTTGCCCAGAAAGTCGAAATTTGAATTCTTAAATAACTCCATCGTTCAAGCCAGCTGGCCGTGCCCGGCTCTTGCGCTTTTGCCTGAGCCATAGACACCGCCACTTCCCCATTGGTTCCCGGCAACTGGCCGGAAAACCCCTAAATGCTAAGAGATTCTACCTGCTTCTTGCCGGACAGTTCCCAATCAAAAATTGCCCGCGACACAAACACTGCCGTGAACACATTGGCCAGCAGACCAATCACGAGCGTCACCGCGAAACCCTTCACCGCGGTTGTGCCGAAGATAAAGAGGAATGCACAGGAAACCACAGTCGTGACGTGGGTGTCAACAATGGTCCACCAAGCTTTCCCAAAACCCGCATCAATGGCTGCGGCGACAGCCTTGCCGCTTCGCAACTCTTCACGGATTCGTTCGAAAATCAGGACATTGGAGTCGACGGCCATACCGATCAAAAGGATGATGCCAGCGATGCCAGGCAGCGTCAACACGGCCCCAAAGTAGGCCAGACAGCCGATGAGGATCACCGCGTTCAAGATCAGCGCCAGCGTCGCGTTGATGCCGCTCTTCTTGTAGTAGAGAAGCATGACCAGCGTCACCGCCACCAGACCGATCACGCCAGCCTGAAGGCCCTGGGCGATCGAATCCGCGCCTAGCGAAGGCCCGACGCTGCGTTCCTCGAGGTACAGGATGCCCGCCGGCAAGGAACCGGCGCGGAGCACCAGCGCCAGATCCGACGCCTCCTGCTGCCCAAAGGCGCCCGATATACGGCCCTGGTCGGAGATGCGGCTTTCGATGGTGGCGACGCTGCGAATCGCGTTGTCCAGAATCACCGCCAGGCGCTTGTTGATGTTGGCTTCCGTGAAGCGCTCAAACCGGCGCGCGCCGTCTTGCGACAATACAAAATTGGTTTCCCAACGACCGGTGGCACCATCCTGGCTAGGACGGGCGTCGCGCAAGTCGCGGCCCGTGACCACTGCCGTGCGGGTCAACAAGTACCAGCTCTCAGCAGCCGCGCTGGGGTCTCCCGCGCGGGGCAACTGACGGACCAGACGGGTGTTCAGCGGCAGGACACCGCCAAAGTTGGCGAGTGCGCCTTCGCGTGTCGGGAAGGGCCCATCGCGGACCTCAGTGATTTCGAGCAGGGCGGCCGTCTGGATAATCTGCTTGATGCGAGCCGGATCATCGACACCGGGCAATTGCACCAGCAATTCCGCTTCATCTTCGGTCCGGCCGCTGGGCTGAACGGAAGACTCAGCCAAGCCCAAGCCATTGATTCGATTCTCGATCGTGCTCTGAGCACGCGTCACAGTATCCTTGCGCAGGGCCAAGGCCTCAGTGGCCTTCAGGTTCATGCGATAGTCGGTAGAGTTGATGGCCGTGAGGGTCCAAGCCGCGTAGTTTTCGGTGAGCACCTGCCGGAATGCACCGGCCTTATTGGCCTCAACACCCTTGACGATGATCTCGATCTTGCTGGCATCGGGCAGCGTCTGGGGATCGTTCCGCTCCATGCTGACGTAGTTCACCTGGGCCTTGCCCAGCTGGTCGCGCAGGTTCTCGATGACGCGGTCGGCTTCCGCCTTGAAGGCGTCCTGGACCTGTACTTGCAGCATCAACTGGCTGCCACCGCGCAGATCGAGACCCAACTTGATGTTCTGGCTCCAATTGGCCACCAGCTCGTCTTTCGACTTCGGCAACCCAATGATGCCGTAGAGGCAAACCAGGATGGTCGCCGCGATAATCAAAAATTTGACTTGTAAACTCTTCATCGAAAATTACCCTTGGGTCTCCGGTTTGGCACCCATCATACCCGCCACCGCGCTGCGGGCGATCAAGACCTTGACGCCATCCGGCTTCAGACGCAGAACCACCGTATCGTTATCCGTGTTGATGGCCGAAATGGAACCGATCAGGCCCCCGTTGGTGACAATTTCGTCGCCGTTCTTGAGAGTCTCCAGCATCTGCTTGGTCTGCTTCTTCTGCTTCTGCATGGGCAGGAACAAGAGGAAATAGAAGATCGCGAAGATCAGCAGGACCGGCAGGAAGCCGAGGATCGGGTTTTGCGATTGCAAAAGAAAGGCCATGTCGGAAGTTCAATCTTAGAACGCGGTCGGAGCGGATTGCTTGGCGGGAACCCCTTAGAACGTACTATACCCTCGGGCTTCGCCTCACATCCCCCAGCCAGCAGATCAACCCGCTGCCCCATCCGGCTTTACCGTACGGGAGCGCATCGCCTCCAGGAACTGAGGAAAAACCCCAAGTACTAGAGACTCGCGCATTCCCCGGGCGATGTCAAGATAATGCCGCAAGTTGTGAATGGTGGCCAGGGTGGAAAACAGAATCTCACCCGCCATGAACAAGTGGCGCAGGTAGGCCCGGGAGAAATTCTGGCAGGTATAGCAGCCGCAGCCGGGGTCCAGAGGGCCTGGATCATCCTGGTATTGCGCGCGCTTGATAGAGACCCGGCCCACTGAAGTGAACAGCGAACCATTGCGGGCGTTGCGGGACGGCATCACGCAGTCCATCATGTCGACGCCCTGCGCCACGTACTCCGGCAACTCCTCCGGCAGACCGACGCCCATGACGTAGCGCGGCTTGTCCTTGGGCAGAAGCTCCGTGCAGGCTGCGGTCATTTCCAGTGAGAGCGGCCGAGGCTCGCCCACGGAGAGGCCGCCGATGGCATAGGCCGCTGCATCCAGCTCCATCAGCTGCTGGGTGCATTCGCGCCGCAGGTCAGCGTGCATTCCGCCTTGCACGATCGGCATCAGCAGGTGGCGTTCCACCCGGTCGGCACGGGGGCCGCGGTAGTGATCAAAGGCGTCACGCGCCCATTTCACCGTGCGCCGCATGGCCCGCTCGATGGCCTTGCGCTCTTCGGGGTATGCGGGACACTCATCGAGCACCATCATGATGTCGGAGCCCAGGGCCAGTTGCACGTCAACAGTGGAGGCCGGAGTGAATTTATGCTTCGATCCATCCAGGTGCGATTGAAACACCACGCCATCCTCATAGATCTTGCGCAACTCAGAGAGCGAGAAGACCTGGAAGCCGCCGGAATCGGTCAGGATGGCCCGATCCCAGTGCATGAACTTGTGAAGTCCGCCATGCCGCTCGATCAGGGCGTGCCCCGGACGAAGGTAGAGGTGGTAGGTATTGGCCAGGATCACGGGTGGGTCGACTTCGTCCACCAGATGCTTCGGCGTCAGCCCCTTGACGGTGGCCTGCGTGCCGACGGGCATGAAGATGGGGGTGGGGATCACCCCGTGCGGTGTGTGCAGGCGTCCCGCCCGCGCTCCGGTGACGGAGCAGACGGCCTCGATCTCAAACTTCAACCGGGGATCCTCAAAATGGGGCCGCCAGCTTCCAGAAACTGCTCCGCCACGGCGCCGATCACGGCAATCGTTTTCATAAAGTCTCTTGTCTACTCTGGCTCTACTCTGGTTTGCGCGCGGCTTCCAGTACCTGCCGGAGCAACGCGTCGGAGAAGCCGCCGTTGGCCCGGAACCGGACTTTGCCCTGCCGGTCTAACACGACCAGCCCGACGCCCGCTTCCTTATCCTTGCCGATTCCCAGCCGTGCCCGCCATGCCGCTTCTTCTTTCACCAAGGGCAGCATCCGGGGCTGGAACTCCTTGGGGGTGTCCTTGCGCATGCCGGAACGGATCATGCCGCGTACCAGGCGCGGGGCACCTTCGATGACCGGCAGCGAATAGGCCACGCCCGCCGCGCCCATTTCCTGCTCGAAACGCTCGGCATACTGGCGAGAGGGCTTGGCCGAATCCTGGCTGAAGCCAAAGATCAACAGCGCCACCTTGCCGCGTGCTGCCTCCGGCAACTTCAGGGTGCCTCCTGAAAGCGGCTCCCCTTCCACTGGAGGCAAGGTCGCGCCGATCTCCAGGACTTGACCCGAAACCACGGCCAGAGTCAACGCCGTCCAGACGGCCGCACGCCCTAGGGTCTCCACTGCAGTCATGCTTCCATTGTGCCGGGTGCGGTCCAGTTTTGGGAAGGCCGGCGCGACGACCTGAAACTTTGCGACAACTCCGCTAATCTGAGAGATATGTGGCGCACCCTCGTTTGCACAGCTGTGGTTCTGTCGATTTCGCTGTTGGTGATGAGCCAGCCCCAGGCTGCCGTTCATAAGCCGTTCGCACCGTTCTCGCTGACCGCCATGGCGGCCGTAGAATCGGCGCGCGTCGACTGGCGCACGCTGCGCGGGCTGAACTATCGGACAGGCGAAAAGACTGAGCCGCTGAAGCAGGTGGATGGCAAGCAGGTGAAGGTGCCCGGCTTCATGGTTCCGCTGGAAGATGAAGATGAGTTCGTCACGGAGTTCCTGCTGGTGCCCTACGTCGGCGCTTGCGTCCACACGCCGCCGCCGCCCCCGAACCAAATTGTGATGGTGAAGATGGACGCGGGCAAGAAGACCAAAGTCAGCTTCTGGGACCCGGTGTGGGTGCACGGCAAACTGGAAGTGCAGACCGTCCGCAGCCCCTATGGCGATGTCAGCTTCAAGCTGGCCGCTAATTTGATTGAGCCTTACAAAGACTAGTTTTAGCCCCATGCGTGAGCTTGGGGCTGCTGG
>JAPKYX010000024.1 GCA_026394075.1 Acidobacteriota bacterium | reverse complement strand
GGAGCAATCGCCTCCGCCTTCTGCAAATGCGTCAACGCCTGGTTGCGTGCGCCCTGGGCGAGCGCCAAGTTGGCCAACGCCCACAGCGGCTCCGGTGCCTGGGGATAGCGGGCACAGAGCTGGTCCACCACCTCCCGGGCTTCATTCAGACGGCTCAGCTTCAGCAGGGCGTAGGCGCGCATCAGCTCCAGTGCCATCAGCTGTGGCGTGCCCGCGTCGGGCCCTTTTGCCTGATCCAGCAGCTCCAGCGCGTCCGCCGCCCGATTCGATTCCAGATGGATTTGGGCCAAGTGATAGTTCTGTTGGCGGCGGACCGCCGCCGTGGCGGGATCATCGGGTTCGGAATCCTGGTACCCGAGGGCCGCCAGTTGATCGAGCGCCTCCAGATTACCCCCGCCCGTCGTGGTCTCGATCGGCATCTCCCAGCTCGGGACCCGCTCCGGCAATGCGGGCGGCGTCAGGAAAGCTTCCGTCAGCACGCGACCGGGCATTTCGCTGGATGCTGCCATTCCGTGTAGTGCCAGGATTGTCGGCGCGATGTCCAGCAGTCCGGCACCATGCAGCAGTTCGTCCTGCCTCAGTTCGGGGCCCGCCAGGCACAGGATGCCGTTCGGCCGGTAGGCGGCGTCGCTGCCGTGGGTCGAGACCAGCATCACCCGGGCTTCCTCGCCCGCGATCTGAAGCAACGAGCCCAGCATCAGGTCGAGAAAGCGGTACGCGCCCGCGATCACCGCGCCAAACGGCGATTCCGGCGTCTCGGCCCGGAACGCACTGCTGGCTTGCCCGATCATGCCGTAGGCCACGGCACCGAAGTTCCACTCCCCGCGCATCAACCGGTCGGTGGCGATGGCGTGCACGGTGACCGTCTGCGACATCAGTTGCGCCAGTTGATCCATCTTGGGCTGGTCGCCCGGCGTGACGCGGTCCAGTTGGGGGACCAGCAAGGCCAGATCCTCCGGGTACACCTCTTCCGGGCGGAGGTGCAGTTCGGGGTCATGCAGATGGGCCGGGTGGCTGGCGGGCCAGTTGATGATCTCGGTGGTGAGGCCCTGCGCGGCAAGGATTTCCCACACTGGCTGCCGCTTCCAGTCCTGGCGTGAGACCGGCTGCGGCGCACCGCCAAAAGGGTCCGGTTGAAAGTCCGAGAGAACGCCGTGGCGGTCCGCGGTGTGTCCGGTGGCTAGCGTTGCCCACAGCAACGGGCTTACGGGTGGATTCAAGCCCGCCAGCGGCCCTGATACTCCACCTTCCACCAACGCAGCCAAATGGGGCAGCTGACCAGAATCAAGCAGCGGGTGGATGAGCTTCCAATCCGCTGCATCCCAACCAATCAAGAGAAATTTGCCGGTCACAGAAGCTCTCACCCTACCAGACCTCATCGGACTGATGTTCATTGCCGTTTGCCCGTTCAATACATCGGGCCGCGGACCAGTTCCCGAGACGGCCAGGTCCAGTACGCCTACCGCTACGTCTCAGTACTTTTGGGGCTGTCCACTAAGGTCTCCCGCTGCTATTCTCAGGGCCTATGGCAACTGGATTCCTGCTGAGCGTCATTCTCCTGATCTCGGGCCAGTCCGGCGGCGAGACTCCGGCTGCCGATGCCAGCACGTTGGCCACGCGGCCGGTCTGCAACGCCGAAACTCACCTGCAAATGTGGCCGCCCTGGGCCAACGACAGCGCGGCGGAGGCCCTCGCACTGGCCCGGAGCGGTCGCCTGGAGATCTGTACGCGCGGTGCGTGGCGCTATCGCTGGACGTCGCCCACCGTCCACATTAGCCAGCTTGCCCACAAGGGACACCATTAGCCAGCTTGCCCGCAAGGCTCCGGCGGAGTGGTTGAAATGCACCGCCGATGCTCCCTTGCAACCGTCCTGGGATAGCCCAAGGCTATTCATTTCATAGCGTTAGGGTTTGGCGCACCGCGTGCATTCTTCGTGTGTGGGAGACAACCTCCATGACCTTGACACTACACACACATATCCATCAAAGCCGTAGGCCGCGCCGGGGATTCACCCGCCTGGCGGCTTCTCTTGCTTGGGCCGCCCTGGTGGCCGTAGCCCCGATCGCCGCCCAGGAGGAAGGCCCGCCGCCGCGAGTACCGGAAGGGGGCTGGCGCCGCACTCTTGATGAAGCCGTGGCTGCCCCCGGACAAGCGCCGGCCTATCCGGCACCACCTCCGCGTGCGGCGGGATCTTCCGCACCTTTGCCCACCCAAGTCATGGTGCCGGCCGGAACCTGGATCTCGATCCGCACCAACCAGTTCTTGTCCAGCGATCAGAGCCGTCCGGGGGAAGCGTTTACCGGAACCCTGGCTCAGCCGCTGGTGGCCAACGGGATCGTGCTGGCGCGCCGTGGACAGACCATCGGCGGCCGGGTGGCGGAAGCCGTGCGCGCGGGCCGTGCTCGCGGCACTTCACGGCTGGCGGTGGAACTCACTGAACTCAGCCTGGCTGATGGCCGGCAGGTGCCGGTGGTCACGCAATTGATCTAGTATGCGGGTGGAGCTTCCATTGGGCGGGATCTGACCGCCGTCGGCACCACCACTGGTATGGGTGCTTTGATTGGCGGAGCCGCGGCGGGTGGTGCGGCGGCCGGAATCGGCGCGGGTGCCGGAGCCGCGGCCGCGGCCATCGGGGTTCTGCTCACTCGCGGACGGCCCACCATTCTTGACCCCGAGGCCACGCTGACGTTCCGCCTGCTTTCACCCTTGACCATCTCAACCGAGCAGGCCGAGCATGCCTTTGAGAGCGTCCGGCAGGCCGACTACGAGGCTCGCCCGCAGTTGCGACAACGTGTGGCGAGCGCTCCGCCACCCGTCTGGGGTGGCTACGGCGGCTGGGGCGGTTGGGGTAACTACGGTGGCTGGGGCCCTTACTGGGGCTCACCATTCTTCGGGCCGGGGATCGGCGTCAACATCATCGGCGGCCGTGGTTGGGGCGGTCGCGGTTGGGGAGGCAATCGCGGATTTGGCGGCGGTTCGCGTAGGTGGCGATAAACTGCCGCTGGCCGTGCCGGCTGGTCGGAAGGTGCCGTCGCTTGGAAACGGCACCTTCATGACGCCCTCCGAGATGGAAGACTCTGTCGAGGACTAAGTGAGGAGCCTGACCGGAGTCAGGCAATAACCCGAGCGGGCAAGCTCAGTTCAAAGTAAAGCGCGCCCGCAATCGGACTGTGATTGTAAGGTGGAATCTCGCGGAAGCCCCAGCGGCGGTAGAGCTCGATGGCCGTAGTCAGTTGAGGGACCGTATCCAGCCACATCCTTTGGTAGCCCAGCGCCATCGCCTGCTCAATGGCGGCAGTCAGCAGTTGCTTACCCAGCCCTCGTCCATGAAACTCTGGCCGGACGAACAGCCTTTTTAACTCCACCGTGTCAGCCGCCAACCGGCGCAGGCCGGCGCACCCCACCGGAGGACCGGTTTCATCCTCCCGCGCCACAAACAAAGCCCCGCCGGGAGGCGCGTACTCACCGGGAAGCGTCGCCAGTTCTTTCTCAAAGCTCTGAAAACACAAGTCGATCCCCAGCCACGCTTCGTACTCCTGGAAGAGGCCTCGCACGGCTTCCACTGCCTCCGGGGAAGCTGCAAGTTGAACCATGTTCTTAAGTGTACTGCGGTAGAACCGCGGCCGGAAACATCCTTGTAATAAGATGTTTCTCCTCAAACGCTCAAGCAATCCGGTTGCGGTCCGATACAACAGCTATGGCCAAAAGCCAGCCAAATCAGGGAACAACAAAAATGTATCACCACAAACATCTCCGCCTTCTCGGTCTCGCGACTCTCAGCGCCGTATCAGCGTTGGCTCAATTCAAGGTTGCCGGCAAAGACGTCCAGGTCCACGGCTTCTTCCAGCAGGGCTTCGCGGTCTCGTCCGGAAACAACTTCCTCACGATGAAGACCACCAACGGCAGCTTCTCGATGACCGACGGCGGCTTCAATGTGGCCACCCGGTTGACGCCCAAATTGCGTGTCGGCGCGCAGGTGTTCAGCCGCAACATCGGTGATATCGCCAACGGCAAGGTAGCGCTCGACTGGGCCTTTGCAGACTACAAATTCAACGACTACTTCGGCATCCGCGCGGGCCGTGTGAAGACGGTGCTGGGCCTGTTCAACGACACACAGGACATGGAATTCATCCACACCTTCGCGTTGCTGCCGCAGTCGATGTATCCCACTGACCTGCGGGCCTCGACGATCAGCCACGATGGCGGCGACATCTACGGCGACATCAGCCTGAAGAAGGCCGGTCGGATCAGCTACGTGGCCTACATGGGCATGGTCCCGTATGATCCCCGGGGTGGCTATTCCATCGGTACGCGCGACTCCAATACTCCGATTGACCGTTTCACCTCCTG
Source organism: Acidobacteriota bacterium (assembly GCA_026394075.1). GTDB lineage: Bacteria > Acidobacteriota > Terriglobia > Bryobacterales > Bryobacteraceae > JAPKYZ01. Next base: position 7,552 of record JAPKYX010000024.1, on the reverse strand, counting down.
GGCCAAGGGCGGCGATGTGCGTTGGGCGACGCCCCTGTCCGGCCTGACCGTGGGCTATTCCGTGCTGGGTGGCGGCGGCCACGGTGATGCACGGCTGACCGCCTTGTTTGGTCAACCTATGCCCGGACGTGGTTTGCCGTATCGCTTTGAGAATCTGGTGACTCTCAGCCACCAGTTCTACGGCGACTATCAGCGCGGCGCATTCCGCACCTTTGCCGAGTACCGCATGAGCGATAGCAAAACGGCCTTGCTCGGGATTCCGATCCCCACCTTTGTCACGACCACCGAGGCCTGGTACGTGGCCGGTACCTACCGTTTGCATCCCAAGCTGGAAGTGGGGAGCTATTACAACTCCTTCATCTACAACCGAAATCAGCCATTCTCGCCCACCAATGGCATTCGCGGACCCGTCGTCTCCGCCCGTTTCGACCTCAACCGGCTGTGGAACGTGAAGGTGGAGCAGCACTTTATGGACGGCTACAGCAGCCCCCTCGCCTTCCGCTCTTTCTACCCCAGCACCAACCCCACCGGTTTTGAGAAACGCACCAATGCTTTCATCATCCGCACGGGCGTGACGTTCTAGGCGCACCCGGTGAGCAAAGGAGAATCATCATGAAGAAACTACTATTAACCGGACTGCTTTTATTGCCCGTGCTGCTGGCCAATGATGTCGTGGTGGTGGCCAACCCCAGCGTCAAGTCAAGCGAAGTATCGGCCGACGAAGTGAAGTTGGTGTTCCTGGGCCAGAAGACCGCCCTGTCCGATGGCTCCGCCGTGGAGCCGGTGCTGGCGCAGAGCGGGCCCGCGCACGAGGCCTTCCTGAAGACCTACGTGGGCAAGACCGACCCGGCCTTGCGCAACCATTTCAAGAGCCTGGTCTTCACCGGCAAGGGCTCGATGCCGAAATCCTTGGCCTCCGACGCCGACATTGTGGCTTATGTGACCAAGACCAAGGGTGCCATCGGCTACGTCAGCGCCGCGGCTTCCGTTGGCGGTGCCAAGAAACTGACGATTAAGTAACAGAGAAACTCAAACAACGGCTATGAATCAATCTACTCGCATGGGAATCGGCGCCAAGGTTTGGATGAGCGTCGGAATTTTTCTGGCGGGCTACGTCTTGTCCGTCGGGCTGGGCCAAGTTCAGGGCCTGCAAAGCGAGCGCCGGCTGAAGATCAGCAATGAGACGCTGTTTCCCGCCGCGCAGCTCAGCCAACTGGCGGACGCGGGCTTCCAGCGGATGTCCAAGGCCTTCTCCGACGCCGTGATGGTGGAAGATTCCGCGGCGCTGGAGCAGGCGCAGCAGGAAGGCGTGGCCATGGCGGATAAGTTGGGCTCCGCCGCCGACCTACATGGTCTGCAGCCGGAGCGTGCGGAGCAGTTCCGCAAGGCCTCAATCGCGGTCCGGACGTTGGCCGGCGACGCTCGCGGTGCTTACGGCGCGATGATCGGTGCGGGCGGTAATATCACGCCCGAGATGCAGGGCCGCACCCGGGATGTCGCCGAGAAGATGACGGCGGCCAAGGACCAGTTGGCCAAGCTGAAGGACGGTGTCTCGGCGGACTTGCGGGAGGGTTTGGCGCTGGCTGAAACGCAATCGCGTCAGCAGCGATGGATCGCGCTGGTGGTCTTTGCGGTCACGCTGGCCCTGGCTGGCTTCGCGGTGCAGTTCACCATACGCCGATCCATCATTGGCCCGGTGAGTGAGATCGTCAACGGCATTCGCGGGGCCACCGACGCCGCCACTGAAGCGGCCAACCAGATGGCCCGGTCCGGGGATAGTGTTTCCAAGGGTGCCACCGATCAGGCGGCCTGCATTGAAGAGACCTCCGCGTCGCTCCAGGAGATTCTCTCGACCACCCGGCAAAACGTGGCCCGCGCCGGTGAGGCCGACAAGTTGATGCAGCACGCCACCTCCACCGTGACGCGTGCCACCTCGACGGTGGACCAGTTGACCCGGTCGATGAGCGAGATCTCCAGCGCCAGCCAGCAAGTGGCTCGCGTCCTGAAGAGCATTGATGAGATCGCCTTCCAGACCAACATCCTGGCCTTAAACGCCGCTGTCGAAGCCGCGCGCGCCGGAGCCTCGGGTGGCGGTTTCGCTGTCGTCGCCGATGAGGTCCGCAATCTCGCCCAGCGAGCCGCCGCCGCCGCCCGCAACAGTGCGGAGCTGATCGAGGAAGCCAACACGAAGGTCGCCTCGGGCGTTGAGTTCGTGCAGGCCACCAAGAGCGCCTTCGGCGAACTGGCGCACGTGGTCAGCAGTTCCGGCCGCGTGGTGAGCGAGATCGCCGCGAGCGCTGAACAACAGTCCCAGAGCGTCACGCATATCAGCACCGCCATGGGGCGCATTGAGCAGGTGACGCACACCAACGCCGCCCACGCCCAGGAAACAGCCGCCGCCGCCGTTTCCGTGAACGAGCAAGTCCGGTCCACGCAGGACCAGATCGACTGGCTGGAGGTTGTGGTCGGCCACTAAACCGGCCCGCCGCCGCTCTCCTTCGAACTCCAACTCGGACGCAAACCCGCTTCGGCCAGCACTGGCCCGGCGGGTTTTTGCGTTTCCGATGCCATCCGTTTGAAACACTTTTGCTGGCTTCCGTTTCGTATTTCTCGTGTATACTCGGAATCTTAAGGGGGTGCGATTTCCCGTTTGCTCATCGCACGTTAGACCGGCCTACCCCTGCCGGGCACAGGCCCGGCTTGGCATTACGCGCGCTTGCGCGACTGCTGAACCTCGCCTTTCCGGAAGATTGCCGCGTCTGCGGCACCCGCCTCTCCAACTTCTCCCGCGTCCCTGTTTGCCCTAACTGCCTGCATGCCCCGCAACCGATGGTGGCGGAGTTTGCCTGCACGCAATGCCATACTCCGTTCCTGAATGATGCTCCGCTGCGGCCCAATGGCTTGTGCGCGCTATGCCGCTCGGGCATCGCGATGTATCAGGCGGTCTACAGCTATGGCTTCTACGAAGGCGCGCTCCGCAAGTTAGTTCACTTATTCAAGTACCAGCGGATCTCCACCTTGGCGGAACCGCTGGGGCAGTTGCTGGTGGCCGCATTGCCGCGTGGCGAGCGCTTTGACCTGATCGTGCCGTTGCCGTTGCACTGGTGGCGGCGCTACCGGCGTGGCTTCAACCAGGCGGCGCTGCTGGCCAAGCCCGTCAGCCGTGCCACCGGATGGCCCGTGGAGCAGTTGCTGCGGCGGGTGAAGAATACTGGGGCGCAAGCGGGCTTGACCCGGTCCGCCCGGCGGCGCAATGTCGCCGGCGCGTTTCGCGTGACCGACGCCGAACGATTGCGGGGCAAAAGAGTCCTACTGATTGACGATGTTTTCACAACCGGCGCGACGGCAGCGGCAGCAACCGCGGCTTTGCGGCGGGCAGGGGCGGCTCGGGTCGCCGTTTTAACTCTGGCGCGGGTGGATCGGCGCCAGCCGGCTTTGGCCTTACAAACGAACGCGGTGGCTCAGCTTGCCGCAAGTGGAGTAGGAGCTTAGTTATGCATGCCAGTCTGCACCATCGTTCTGACCGGATTGATCGCGGCGGCCCGGACCGTCTCCATCGTCCGGTATTGGTCCTCAACGCCAGCTATGAGCCGATCAACATCTGTGCCGCGCGCCGCGCGTTGGTGCTGGTGCTGAAGGGCGTCGCCTCGGCGGAAGAGACGGCCTCGCAGCATGTCTCCAGCGCCCGCCGGGATTTGCGCGTCCCCACCGTGATCCGGCTGCTGGAGTACCGCCGGATTCCGCACCAAAGCCGTGCTCTTTCCCGCAAGAACATTCTGATGCGGGACCGCTACACCTGCCAGTACTGCCTGAAGGTGACCCCCTCCGGAGAACTGACGCTGGACCATGTGATCCCGCGCAGCCGGGCAGGGGAGACCACCTGGGAAAACCTGGTGGCGTGCTGTCATCCTTGCAACAACAAAAAAGGCAACCGGACACCGGAGGAAGCTGGCTTTAAACTCCATCGGCCGCCCCGTCCGTTTTCCATGCACACGTCCCGCCACTTGATCCGCCTGTTGGGCCGCAGCGATGACCAGTGGCGCAAGTACCTTTTTTATTAACGCTTTGAGGGCGCCGTCGGCTTGCGCCGGGATGGTGGCGTGCGCGAGGGCGGCTGGTGCTGCTAAACTGAAAAGGTTATGGCAATTCCCAACGTTAAGCGTTATCGCATCACCAGCCCGGACGGGACGCAGGTCGCTTCTTTGATGGCGGTGCTCCCCAAGGACGCCGACGTGCAGGCCTACCTGTCTGATGCCGCCAAGCGGTTCGATTGGAAGGGCTACGCCGATCAACAGGCGAAGCAGTTCAAGGTCCGCGTCGGTCAGCAGAAACAGCAGAAGAAGAAGTAGTTGTTCCGGCCGCCGGACACGACGGCGGTCAAGCCCACCTTATGGCAGACGGGCCCGGAGTATTCTCAGGGCCCGGACGCTCTCCCTCATCACATCGGCATCGGGGTCCCGCGAGAGTTGCTCCACGATGCGCTGGCTATCGGTGTCTCCTGACGCCGCCAGCACTCGACCCAGCCCGATTTTCTCGTCCTTGGTTCCGCCCAGCGCGATACCTTCCAGGCCCGTTCGCACCGATTTAGTCCGCGCCGCTTCCACCAGATAGCCTTCCGCTACGCCCTTCCACGCCTTGGAGTTCAGGGTATTCAGCAGATACCGGAGTGCACTGGCCTCGCCCAAGTCGATGCGGCCGCCTTGCACCAGCCCAAACGCACAAGCCAGCCGCGGGGGCATCTTCTTTTCGTCGTTCAGGCATTGATCCAACTGCGGAGCATCCGCCGGATCCCTCAGCCGGGCCAAGCCTTCCGCGGCCGCCGTCCGCAGACCGTCGTCTTTGTCGGACATGGCGGCTGTAAACTGCGGCCGGGCTTGCTTGTCGCCCAACAAGGCCAAGGCGGACAGCGCGGCGCGCTTCACCTTGATCGAACTCGAGCGCGCATAGGCGGTCTGCATGTCACCGGCGGTTTCCGCGCTTTTCAGCAATCCCGCTACCTCCAGCGCCTTCGTGGATACCCGCTCTTCAGGGTCGCGGAACAGGAACGCCACCCGCGGGCCGGAGCGTGGGTCGCGGATCTTTTCCAGCGCCACCAGCGATTCAAACATCAGCCGAGAATCTTTTGACCGAAGCGCGCCCAGCAGCTCATCCACGCTGCCTTTGGCACGCAGCACTCCGGCGGCCCGAGCCGCATTGGCCCGCACCTCGACCACAGCGGAGCCAGTGATCAACTTGTTCAATGCCGGTGCCAGTTCGGGCCGCACCTCAATCCACGGCTCAATCACCTGATCGTTGGCTTCGTCGACGAACTTGCCGCGCACCGCGTCACCCACGCGGCTGAGGCGGCCAGCCAAGCCGGTCTTGACATAGCCCGGGAGGTAGAAGTTCACCAGGCCATCGGTGGCACGAACCACCACTTCGGCGTCAGTATCGGCCAGTGCCTTCAGCAGCGGATCAATGGAGCGGGCGGTGCCCAGTTCCGTGATGGTCCTCACGGCGTCGGCGCGCACCAACGGTTCGGCGTCGTCCAGGTAGGGGGCAATCTTGGCGATCGCCGGAGCGCCCTCTTTGGCCATCTCGCGAACCGCCTTGGCCCGCTGCTTTGTCTCAGCATCCTGGCCGACCGCCGGCACGCAGGTAGACAACAGCACGATTGCGCCCATCAGGCGGATTCGATTCGGCAGCAGCACAGTGGTCAACTGCTTAAAAGCCTAGCGAATAAATTCCAGCTGCACACGGTGCGGGATCAGCCCGGCCTCAAAGCCCTGGTCCAGCAGCAACTGGGCGGCCTTGGGGATCACATCGCCGCAATCGACCGTGTAGTGGTTGACGTACATGCCGACGAACTTGTCGGCCAGTGCGGGTTCCATGTCACGCGCAAACTGCAGCGCGTACTCCAGCGCCTGGTCGCGGTTGTCCAGCGCGAACTGGATGGAATCGCGCATCAGACGGCAGCATTCGCTCTGGATTTCAGCCGGCAGGCTGCGGAGCAGGGCATTCGCGCCGAGAGGGAGCGGCAGATTGTGGACACTCTTCCACCAAACGCCCAGATCGACCACTTTATGGAAGCCACCCTTGGCATAGGTGAGCTGCGCTTCATGGATGATCAGGCCGGCATCCACGGACTTTTCCGTGACGGCGTCGATGATTTTGTCAAACGGCACCACCACCGGCTCAAAATCCGGCTGGTAGAGCTTCATCGCCAGGTAAGCGGTGGTCATCTTGCCGGGAATGGCGATGCGCTTGCCCTTCAGATCATCGGGGTCCAGGTTGCCGGAGGCAATGACCATCGGGCCATAGCCGTCGCCGATGCTGGAGCCGCTGGCCATCAGCGTGTACTTGTCCGCCACGTATGGGTAGGCGTGATAGGAGATGGCCGTCAGATCGTAAACGCCCAGGCGGGCCTTTTCGTTCAGCGTTTCAATGTCGCTCAAGACGTGCTTGAAGTTGACCAGTGACGAGCGAATCTTGCGCGTCGCCAAGCCATAAAACATAAACGCGTCGTCCGAATCCGGACTGTGAGCGCAAACGATATCCCGGAGAGAGGAGGAATCCATGGTGAGAAAGGAAAACGAATTTCCATTCTAGCAGCACGCGTCTGCCGGAACGTGAACCGGGTGAAGATTGCCGCGCAAAACCATCGCGGAGTTTCGCCCGGCAACCCGGTGGTCCGGCTAGTCGCCCGCCAGCCGGTTCAGCTCTGGTTCGAGCAGCCGGACACGATCTTCCAAGGCCGAATACTTCTGGATGGCTTCGGCCAGGTTGCCCAACCGGCCCATCACTTCCAGATCGAGAGCGGCATTCACCACCGGTTCGGCACCGAAGTTGGCCACGGAGCCCTTCAGCGAATGGGCCTCCCGCTCCAACAGCTTGGCGTCGCCACGGTCAATTGCGGCCCGAATTTCGCCCAGCGCCCGCGGGCAGTCATCCAGGAAGAGCCGAGCCACTTGTTGGAGAAGTTCTTCGTCTCCGCCCACGCGCTCCATGGCTAGTTGCAGGTTGACCATTAACTCTTTGCCGTTCATTGTACAACTGTCCTCCTCGATCAACACCATGGCTCGTACAGCTGTCTAATCGGCCGATGCCTTATCTTCAATAGTGTGAGTACCGCCCCACAGATGCGCCTGGTTGACGTTCGTCAGCAGGCGGCCTATTTGCTGTCCGCACCGCAAACCGTTCGCCATCCGGATTGGGCTGTGATCGCCTTGCATGGGTATGGTCAGACTCCCCAACTTCTGCATGACTACGCCCAACGGTTGGTGGGAGGTACGGCCTGGGTGGCGGCTCCCCGGGGCTTGAATGAATTTTCCCTGCGTACTTTGAGTGCGAATCCCGAAGTCGGCTACAACTGGGGCACGTCGGCGCACTGGTCGGACGCCATTGAACGGCATCACCAGTTGATTTTGGCCGTGCTCGAGGATGTACAGCGGGAAACCGGCATTGCGGCGGAACGAACGTTGCTGATGGGCTTCTCGCAACCAGTCGGGTTGAACTACCGGTTTGCGGGCGCGTACCCGGAGGCGGTGCGGGCCGTATTGGGACTCTGCGGCGG
>JAPKYX010000093.1 GCA_026394075.1 Acidobacteriota bacterium | reverse complement strand
TCTGGAAGGCCCATAGGTCGGCCTGGCGGAGCCGCTCCTGCTCTTGCGTCTCCAGTTGGACCAGCTCCGCCGCCACGGCCCGCCATTCGGCATAGAGCTGGGCGACCGGTGCGGTGTCCAGTTGCCCGAACCCGTCCAGCAGTTCTCGCTGCCGGTCCGCTGAGAACAGGCCCTGCTGATCGTGTTGGCCGTGGATGTCGCCCAAAGTGGGGGCAAGCTCCCGGAGTTGGGTGACGGTGACCGGGCGGCCGTTGAGGTAGGCGCGGCTTTTTCCGCTCGACAGAATCTCGCGCTCGACGATCAGATCTTCGCCATCGGCACCCTCAAAGATGGCCGAGACGCGCGCGCAATCTGCCCCGCTGCGGATCGAGTCGGCGGAGGCCCGTTCGCCAAAGACGAGGCCTAAGGCATCGACAACGATGGACTTACCGGAGCCGGTTTCGCCGGTGAGCAGGTTGAAGCCCGAATGAAAACGGACCCGCACGCGTTCCACGACGGCATAGTTCTCGACGACAAGCTCGACGAGCATCTAACGAGAGTTTAGCGCTGATCCGACGCCTGGCGAGCGAGGCGCGACATTTTATAGGTGAAATGTTTCCGTTGAGGCCGATACAATGGGAGTCGCGTGATCTGGCAGCTGATTGATCCCACTAAACCGCTGACGTTCGCGGTGTTTTTACTGCTCGCGGCGGCGTCGCTGTTCTCCTGGACGGTGGTGTTCGCCAAGTGGGGGCGCTTCCGGCGTCTCCGGCAGTCGAACTTGAACTTCCTGCGCGCGTTCCGCAAAGCCGGGGCGCTCGATCAACTTTCCCTCGCCATCGAGCAGTTCCGCGGGGCACCGCTGGCCACCGTGTTCGAGTACGGCTATGCCGAGGTGGACCGGCAGGTGAAGGCGCGGCGCACCATCTTCAACCGCACCTCGATTGAGCGCAACCTGCAATTGGGCATTGGCGAAGAGATCCGGCAGCTGGAAGTCAGCCTGAACTGGCTGGCGACCATCGCCACCGTCACCCCGTTTATCGGCCTGTTCGGCACGGTGTGGGGCATCATTGATGCCTTCCAGGCGTTGTCGAGCGGGGGGTCGGCCAGTTTGCGGACGGTAGGCCCCGGCATTGCGGAAGCACTGGTGGCGACCGCGTTGGGCCTGGCTGCGGCCGTACCCGCGGCGATCTTTTACAACTGGTTTTCCAATCAGGTCCGCGAGATGGGCGCGCGCCTGGAAGATTTCACGCTCGAGTTCATGAACTTCGCCGAGCGGACCTACGAGAACCACTAGGAGACACCGGGAATGGCTTTCAACCTGGGTGGCGGCAATGGACGCGGGCGCCGTTACGGCGGCGGCACGCTGTCAGAGATGAACGTGGTGCCGCTGGTGGACGTCGTGCTGGTGCTGCTGATCATCTTTATGATTACGGCGCAGGCGATGGAGTTTGGCCTGGAGATCGAAGTCCCCAAGGTGAAGCAGGAGAAGGCCAGCTCAGAGGATTTGCCAGTGGTCAGCGTCACCCGCACGGGTGAGATCTATCTGGCCGACAAGCCGGTGAACATCAATGAACTGGCGGACAAAGTGCGCGCGCAGTACGGCAAAAATGGAAAAGCCGTGTACGTCCGAGCCGACAAAGCCACGTCTTGGGATACAGCCGTGCAAGTGATCGACGTGTTGGGCCGGGCCAAGATTGACGTGCGCATTGTCACCACCACGCAGGAGGATACGCGCCGGCGCCGCTAACGCTGGCCGTTTCACCAAGGGATGACCCAACGCTTGGCACGTCCGCTGGGAAGCTCCATGCTGTTGCATGGGGCCGTGATTGGGTCGGCGTTGCTGTGGTCCTGGTGGCAGGCCCGCGGACGCGAACAGTGGGGCGATCCGAACTCGCAGGGCGGCGGTAGCGTGGCGGTGCAAGCAGTCAGCCAGATCCCGTTGCCCGCCCGGCCCGGCCCAGTCAATCCCGTCGCCAACGACACCGAATCAGAAACGCCCACCCCCAAGCAGGAGAAGGCCACCGCCAAGAAGCCGGTGGAAGATCCCGACGCGGTCGCCTTGAAGATGAAGCGCGAGAAGCGCAAGTTGACCGATGTGGCCGCCGCCACCCAGCGCTACAAGACCGAAGTGAAGCCCAACCAAGTGGCCTCAGAAGTGGGCCAACGCGCCGTTTCGCCGATGTTTGGGGTGCCCGGCGCGGGCGGTGTGGGCACGGGCACGGGCAGCCCTTTGGGTACGCGCTTTGGCTGGTATGAGGCGTTGCTGCGGCAGCGCGTCGCGCAGAACTGGCGCACGCAGGAGATCCCGGCCCAGATCCGGATGCTGCCGGTGGCCGTGGTGACATTTACGATCTACCGCGATGGCAGCGTCAAAGAGGTGAAGGTGCTGAAGTCCAGTGGGAACTATCAGCTGGACTCCACAGCCCAGCGGGCTGTCTATGACTCGGCTCCATTTCCGCCGCTGCCCCCGCAGTTTGAGCGTGATTCCGCCCGGATCGAATTTTGGTTTGAGCTAAAACGATGAACAAAACAATTCTTGCCCTATTCCTACTGTTGTTGACGGCGTTCCAGGCACCTTCTCAGCAGAGCGACATCCTGGTTAAATTGACCGGCGGGCAAGTGCCCGTCATTGCGATTACCGACATGCGCGGGACCGGCGACGCGCAAACCAACATGGGCGTCTTTAACCGCACGCTGTTTGATGAAATCGACAACTCCGGCATGCTGAAGATCGCGCCGAAGAGCATGTATCCGCTCAGCGTGCCGCAGCGGCCCCAGGACTTCAGCCCGCGCGGACCCGTGATGGCCGACTGGGCCAAGCCGCCGGTATCAGCCAACTATCTGGCGTTTGGCTACACCGCCATCCAGGAAGGGCGGCTGGTGCTGATGGGCTATCTCTACGACGTCAAGCAGCCGGATGCGGCCAATGCGCAAGTGATCGGCAAGCTCTACTTTGGTGACCCGACGGCGGAGGGCGCGCGGAGCGTGGCCCAGGAGTTTGCCGCCGACATCCTGGCGCGCTTTGGCGTGAAGTCGCTGGCCGGATCGAAGATCTATTTTGTGCGGCAGATGGGCCGGGATTCCAAAGAGATCTGGCAGATGGACTACGATGGCTCCAACCAACGTCCGGTGACTCAGTATGGGCCGGGCTATACCTCGTTCATGCCGTCCGTGTCGAAGGACAACACGAAGCTCGCGTTTACGCAGCTATCGCAAAAGAACCCGGCGGTGATTCTGCATTCACTCGAAAGCAATCGCAAGCTGCCGTTCGTGAATCCGCAGGCCAGCGTCAACTCCTCGGCCGACTTTACGCCGGACGGCCAGAACATCATCTTCTCGTCGTCGCTGGGTGCCGGATTTGCCAATCTGTTCATGGCGGGTATCGATGGCAGAGGGATTCGTCGTCTGACAAGCGTGCGGGCGGTGGAGACCGAGCCCAAGGTGAACCCGAAGACCGGCGCGGAAGTGGTGTTCACTTCCGGACGCTCCGGGCCGCCACAACTCTACAAGATGTCGATTGATGGCACCGGCATTGAACGGCTCACCTCCGGTGAAGGCGATGCCGTGAACCCCAGCTGGCACCCGGAAGGGCAACTGATCACTTTTGCCTGGACCCGTGGATTTGAGCCGGGCAACTTCAATATTTTCGTCATGGATGTCACCAAGAGGGAGTACATTCAGTTGACACACGGTGTGGGACGCAACGAGAATCCAACTTGGGCTCCGGATGGACGCCATATCGTTTTCTGCTCCAACCGGAGCGGAACACCTCAGATTTGGACCATGTTGGCCGATGGGACTCAAGTGAAACGGCTCACCAGCCAGGGATCGAACACCATGCCTGTTTGGAGCAAGTAGCCAAAATAGGGTAAAGTGACGGTTTAGGCTATTGTTTGTTAGGATTACGTAGGGAGGCAGACTGAAACCATGACGAAACGAAATATTGGCGCCCTGATGCTGGCGCTCACCCTGGCAGTGGGTGTAACTGGTTGTAAGAAAAAAGCTCCGGCACCGCCGCCGCCGCCGAAACCGGTGGCTCAAGTAGCGCCGCCGGCGCCGCCGCGCCCGTCGATCACTTTTAGCGCGGAACCCACCACGGTGGAACGCGGACAGTGCGCGACGCTCCGCTGGAACGCCGCCAATGCAACGGAAGTAAACATCACCCCGGGTGTCGGCAAGGTAGCCGCCAGCGGCACGCAGCGCGTGTGCCCCACCACCACTACCACCTACACCGCCAAAGCTGACGGCCCTGGTGGCAGCGATTCCGCCACCGCGACCGTGAATGTGACGGCTCCCCCGCCGCCGCCCCCGCCGCCCCCGCCGCCGCCCGTGGTTTCGCTGAGCGATCTGTTGGCGCAGCAGCTGCAGGACGCGCCGTTTGACTTCGACAAGAGCGAGGTCCGTGAGGATGCACGCAACATCCTGACCCGTGATTCGGAGGCGCTGAAGGCGATCTTCCGTGACAAGTACCCCAACGCCACCGTCAACGTGGAAGGCCATTGCGACGAGCGTGGCTCCGCTGAGTACAACCTGGGCCTGGGCGACCGTCGCGCGACTGCCGCCAAGGAGTTCCTGGTGCAGTTGGGTGTCGCGGGCGACAAGTTGAAGACGGTCAGCTTCGGCAAAGAACGGCCGACCTGCACCGAGGCCAACGAGGCCTGCTACCAGAAGAACCGCCGCGCTCACTTCTCGGCTGGCCAGTAGGCTTGCTGGCAAGTGGGGCAACGGTTCCGTTAAAGTAGAAGCAAGTGAGGAAGGGGCGGGGCGCTTGAAGCGCTTCCGCCCTTTCTTTTTGTCGGATCATATTGGAAATGGCAATTTTGGGAGGCGAGACAATGATGGGTGCCAAGCGAATGGGACGGTTGATGCTGGTGATGGCCGTGGCCGTTACCCCCGCCCTATGGGCGCAGAAGCGGGACCAGTTGGTGGAAATGCAGCGCGACCTGGGCCTGCTGCAGGATCAGCTGAAGACGATGGAGCGCACGCAGGCTGAGCGCCTGGCCGCCATCGAGAAACTGGTCACCCAGGCCATTGAGAACCAGGGCAAGATCGCCACCGTGGTGGGCGGCCTGGAAGCAGCGATGGCGGCCCAGCAGAAGGCCTTGATCGCACCCGTGGCCACCATCGGCAGCAAGGTGGATGAGCTGTCCACGGAAGTGGGCGGCTTCAAGGAAGCACTGCGCGAAGTAAACAGCCAGATGCGCAAGATCCAGGCCCAGATGGTGGACCTGAACAACGCGGTGAAGATCATGCAAGCACCACCGGCGGCCCCCGCACAGGACCCCAACGCGCCGCCGCCCGGAATGACCTCCGAAGCGGTTTATCAGGAGGCGATGCGCGCCAAATCGAGCGGCCAGTTTGACCTGGCTGAGCAGCGGTTCAACGAGTTTCTCCGCTTCTATGGCACCACCGACCTGGCCCCCAACGCCAAGTTCTATCTGGGCGAACTGGCTTATCAGCGCGAGAAGTTTGAAGACGCGGTGACGGCGTTTGACGCCGTGGTTGAAGGGTATCCCGAGAACAACAAGACGCTCGACGCGATGTACATGAAGGGTCTCGCACTGGGCAAGCTGGATCAGCGCGCGGAAGCGCTCGCGCAGTTCCGCGTACTCGTGAAGAAGGCCCCCACCAGTGAGCAGGCGGCCAAGGCGAAGGACCAGATCAAGCGTTTGGCGCCCACGGCCGCAACCCCGGCACGGAAAAAGAAATGAGACTACCAGCTCTTATCTTGTTGGCCGCCGCGTGCGCCACCGCCGGTGAGTTCGCGCGTGAGCTGAAGGCGTATCGCGGCAAGACGCCGAAGATCGACGGCGTGCTCTCCAAGGGCGAGTACGACGATGCCACGGCGTTCACTGGCGTGCTCGACTGGACCCCGCAGTTTTCCCGCACCACGGATCCGAAAGATCTGGCGCTGAAGGGCTGGGTGAAGCATGACGGCAAGCGGCTCTATTTTGCCTTTGAGATCACCGATGACGTGCTCTACGGCATCGACACTCCGCGCTGGCTGCCGGACAACAACCCGAAGGTGCATCAGCTGACCCGCGAAGGCTTCCCCTGGTTTGGCGATGAGATGGAGTTGCTGATCAACGCCACCAACAAGTGGACCGGCAAGGAGAACGCCGTGGGCAACGGGCAAAGCTGGCAGATGGTCTGCAATCTCACCAAGTCCCGCAAGGGCGGCGTGGGTGTGGGCGGCATTCTGGAGGGTGAGCCACGGTCGAATGAAGCGGCCTGGAACACGTATCAGAAGTGGATTCTCGATGGCGCCATGGACTGCGCGGCAAAGCGCTCCGGCGACCCCCAGGCGAAGCCCCGGAAGTACGTTGTGGAATGGTCCGTGGCGTTTGATCCGTGCCTGGAAGTGGAGCCCGGCAAGTTCTATTCGACGGCGTTGGGCGATCGCAAGATGGGCTTGAACATTGCCCTCGGCGACCTGGACGAGAAGGAGCGGGTGAACGACAACCCCTACCACTTCAACCATGAAGACTGGTGGGCGGGCCATCCCGGTACCCGCACCAACTTGAAGGACTTTGGCACGCTGTGGATCATGACCGGACCCAAGAAATGACACCCCTCCCTGACACTGCCGCAGCCGATCCCACCGCGCTTGATAGCGTTCCACCGCCGGAGCCGTTGCTGACGCCGGCCAAGTTGGAGTTGGCAGTGGCCGGCCCCGCGCTGACCGACGATCATGTCCATGCGGCCGTCACGCTGGCCTGCGAGCAAGGCATCCGCGCCGTGATCGTGCGGCCATCGGATGTTGATCAGGCGGCGCGCGCGATGTTCGGCTCGACGCTGCTGGGCTCCTTTGTGGGCTTCCCGCACGGGTCCTCGACGACGGCCATCAAGGTGTATGAGGCGCGCGACGCCATCCGCCGCGGGGCACGCGAGATCCATGCGGTGTTGAACATCGGCAAGCTGAACTCGCGGCAGTTCCAGTATGTCGAGATGGAGCTGATCCAGTTGGCGCAGGTCTGCCACGAACATTCAGCGCATCTGCGCGTGATCTTCGGCACCACCCTGTTGAACGAAGAAGGCAAGCTGGTGGCTTCCAAGATCGCCAAGCGGAGCGAGGTGGATAGCGTGCTGCCCGCGCTGGGCCCCGTGCCGGTGGACGATGAAGCGCTGATGTTGAAGAAGTGCGTGCCGCTGGTGCAGTTGGCTTTCTACCGTGATTCGCTGGATGGCGTGCTGGCCGCACTGGAGCAAGGATGCACCAGTGTCAGCGTGCCGCAACCGGCCGCGATCCTGGAAGCGTGGAAGCAGCGCAACGCGCCTCCCGCCTCAGCATCTTAGGCATGCTACGCTAACCCACTGTAGCTGTTATGCCGTCGCGAGCCTCCTTTCCATCCATCTGTATCGCTCTGGGCTTCCCCACCACCGAGAAGTTACTGGAGCACGCCCATCGTGAGTTGGACTCCGGTGAGCGCTTTCTGGAGTTCCGGCTGGATTACCTGCCTCGGCCGCAGGATGGTCTGGCTGCGATCCGTACCTTCCTGACAACTCATCCGGAGGCGGTGATCCTGGCCACGTGCCGGCGGCATCAGAATCACGGCCACTTCAACGGCTCGATTGATGAGCAGGTGAGCATCTTGAGCCAGGCCGTGGATGCCGGCGCACGGGCGGTGGACCTGGAGATTGAGAGCGCCGAATCCAGCTTGGCGCATCTGGAAACGCTGCGGTCTAAGTGCTTTTTCATCGTCAGCTATCACAACTTTGACGGCACACCGCCACTTGATCCATTGGTCAGGCGCATAACCAAAGTCAGTGCGGATGCGTACAAGGTGGTGACCACCGCCCGTAAGCCTTCTGATCCGCAGCGCGTGCTGGCGCTGGGTAAGGCGTATCCCAAGCTGAAGTTCATCCTGCTGGCGATGGGTGAGACGGGCTTCCCGACGCGGGTGTTGTCACCGGCCGCCGGTGGCCTTTACACCTACGCCGCGCCGTCCGCGGCCGAAGGCACCGCGCCGGGACAAGTGAGTGCGCGGCAACTGCGCAATCTGTACCGGATCGAAAAGTTCACCAAAGCGGCGAAGATCTTCGGCGTCATTGCTGACCCGGTGCGCCACTCCATTTCGCCGGCCGTGCACAACCGCGCGTTGCAAGCGCGGCGGATCGATGGCGTCTATCTGCCGTTTCTGGTCAAGCCGGTCCAGCTACGCGACTTCCTGCTGTTGGCGGACCGGCTGCCCATCAGCGGCTTCAGCGTCACCATTCCGCACAAGCAAAAGATCATCCGCTACCTGGACGTGATTGAGCCGCTGGCCCGCCGCATTGGGGCCGTCAATACCGTTTGGCGCAAGGCCGGCAAGTGGCGCGGCACCAATACGGATGCGGCGGGTGTCACCAAGCCGCTGGCGAAGCATCTGCGTCTGGGCAAGGCCAACGTGCTGGTGGTGGGTAACGGCGGAGCTGCGCGCGGAGCGGCGTTTGCCTTGGCTGATGCTGGTGCCACGCTTTCGTTGACCGGACGCAATCCGGACCGGGTGCGGGCGCTGGCGAAGGTCTGTGGGGCCGAGCCCTTGATGCGGGACCAGCTTAAAGCCGGTCGTAAATTTGATGCGGTGGTGCATGCCACGCCGCTCGGCATGTTCCCTCATCCGGACGAATGCTTCTTCGATGATGAGATTCCGGCGGAGCTGGTGTTCGACATGGTCTACAACCCCATGGAGACGCTGCTACTCAAGCGCGCCAAGCAGCAGGGCTGCACGGTGATCCCCGGCATCCAGATGTTTGTCGAACAGGCGGTCGCGCAGTTTGAGATCTTCACTGGCGAATCGGCTCCTCGCGCGGTCATGGAGAAGGCGGCCTTGGAGGCCCTGACGTGAGCCTAACGCGCCGCGGCTTTCTGGCGACGGGCAGTGCGGCAGTGGCTTGGGCCGTGGCGCCCACTTCAAACGACGTTTTTTTCGCTTCCCTCACCGAGCTGAGCGCGCGGCTGCGCAAGAAAGAGTTTTCCTGCGTCGAGCTGACACGCGCCTTTGCCGACCGGTTGGAGCGTCTGGGCCCGCGCTACAACGCGCTGGCGCTGAGCCTTCGCCAGCCTGCTCTGAAGTCCGCCAAGGATGTAGACGACGAGATCAAGCGCAACCGGCTGCGGAGCGTGCTGCAAGGCATTCCCTACGGCGCCAAGGATCTGTTTGCCGTGGAGAAGCAGGTCACCGCCTGGGGTGCCAAGCCGTTCTCGACGCAGGTGTTTGACTACGACGCGGCGGTGGTGAAGAAGCTGGCCCAAGCGAAGGCTCCGCTGCTGGGCAAGCTCGCCATGGTGGAACTGGCCGGTGGGCCCAGCTATGGTGCGCCGTCGGCATCCGTCACCGGGCCTTGCTTGAACCCCTGGGACGTCACGCGCTGGTCGGGTGGTTCCTCCAGTGGCTCTGGTGCCGCGGTGGCGGCGGGTCTGGTGCCGTGGGCGCTGGGGACCGAGACCAACGGCTCCATCATCAATCCCAGTGCCTTCTGCGGCGTCACGGGGCTGCGGCCTACCTATGGACTGGTCAGCCGGTACGGAGCGATGGAGCTATCGCGTTCGCTCGACAAGATTGGCCCGATGTGCCGGACAGCGGAGGATTGCGGCCATGTGCTGGCCGTGATCGCTGGCGGCGACGACCGGGATCCGGATTCAACTGGCAAGAGCTTTTACTTTGCG
Organism: Acidobacteriota bacterium; assembly: GCA_026394075.1. Taxonomy (GTDB): domain Bacteria; phylum Acidobacteriota; class Terriglobia; order Bryobacterales; family Bryobacteraceae; genus JAPKYZ01. The sequence continues at coordinate 2,704 of JAPKYX010000093.1, read as the reverse complement.
CCGGAGTTTGTGCGGCCGTTGAAGGAACTGCGGGTGGGCTTCGCTCCCGTCGACTTTGAGGCCGGGGCCCAGGAGGCCGCTCGGCCGGCGTTCCAGGCGGCGCTGGCGGTGTTCCGGGCGATGGGCGTCACCCTGGTCGAGAAGAAGCTGCCGGAGCTGCCCTACGGGCCTACGGTGCGCACGCTGATCACGGCCGAGGCTTCGACGGCCTTCCGCGCGTTGATCGAGTCCGGCAAAGTGGACCAGCTGGCTGATCAAGTGCAGATCGAAGGGCTGAAGAACGGCCTCAAGGTAACGGCCGCGGACTACCTGAAAGCGAAGCTGGCCCAGCGCGAGATCATCGATGCTTTTGGCCAGCTGTTCAGCGATGTCGATGTGCTGATCGCGCCGTCGTGGTCGCGCGTGGCCTTGGAAGCGTTGAAGCCTCTGAACAGTGCCCCGGCTGTGTCTTCCGGCACGACTGATCGGGGCAACGCCTCATTGGTCAGTGCCTCGAACATTGCCGGAGTGCCCGCTTTGTCCCTGCCCTGCGGTCTGGTGACGGGGCTACCGGTCGGGATCCAGTTGGTGGGGCGTCATTTCACCGAGAACACTCTGCTGGCCCTGGGCATGGAGTTTCAGCGGCGCACCCAATGGCATAAGCAACACCCCGCGGTGGCCTAAGATTGAGGTTTGGACGGCGGAACCAGCAGTGGCGTAGTTTCCGGTGTAGCGGTGCTGGCCACCGCGGGCATCGCCACTTGGTTTGATCTCCGGGAGCGGCGGATCCCGAACTGGCTTTGCGTCATCACCTTCGTGGCTGGCATTGCGCTGCATTGGCGGGAGGGGCTGGCCGGGGCGGGACTGGCGGCGCTGGTCTATGGGGCCCTGTTCCTGCTGGGGGGCGTGGGCGCTGGCGATGCGAAGTTGATGATCGCCCTGGGCGCCTTGGCGGGCCCGATGCCGTGGCTGCTGATTTTTGCCTACTCGGCCGTGGCTGGCGGTCTGCACGCGGTCGCTTTGCTAGTCGCGGGTGGCAAGGCGGCGCTGAAACAGAAGAAGCCCATGGCACCCGCGGTGCTGGTGGGATGCTTGATGTGGGCGATTCCGTTTTTACGCCGATAAGCTAGACGGCGATGATTGGGTTTGGCATGAAGGGCCGGTGGCCTCTACTGTCGGCATTGGGCGCGGCTCTGGCAGCCGCTCTCATTGGCGCGTTCGCGCTCTGGCCGACAAGCTTCTATCGGCCGCCCGCTCAGCCACTCCGGGTCGGCTATCACAATCGTCCTCCGCTCACCTACACCCGCGCCGACGGCCAGGCCGACGGGCCCACTATCGAGGCCTTCCGCCGCGCTGCGGCAGCGCTGGGGATCTCCATTCGCTGGGTAGAGGTGACCGGCGAATTGGAAGTGGCGCTCGAGAGTGGCCGGATTGATCTGTTTCCCGCCGTCGCCCGGCTGCCCAGCCGCCTGGGGCGAATCTACATCACCGAGCCCTGGTGGCAATCCGACTTCGCCCTCTTGCGCTCCCGCCGCAACGCCGACCGGCACAGTCCCATCCGGAGGCTCGCGTACTTCGGCGCACCGGTGGACACCCACTTTGCCGCGAAGCTTTTCGCCGACATCCCGCGAACTGCACGGTCTCGGCGGGAGGACGCACTTCAGGAAGTCTGCCTGGGAAACGCCGACGCGGTCCTGGTCGAAACCGGGGTGATGGTGGATCTGCTGGCCGTCCGGCCTCCGGGGTGCGGATCAACGGAGTTCTCCCTGGTGGAGCTACCGCAAGCCACGCAAGGCGCGGGCGTGGCGGCCAGCTTTGCCGCACGCAGCCATGCCGATGCGTTCCGGGCGGAACTAGGCCGGATGGCCCGCAGCGGGAATCTCTACCCCATCTACCGGGCCTACCTGGGCCCTCTGGCGGCCAACTTCGACGCACCCCTGCGGGTGTTTGAAGAACGCGCCGACGAAGCTGTCCTGATTGTGGCCATCTCATTGCTGCTGGGACTGCTGGCGGTATCGCTGGCGGCGTTCGCCGTGGCCTACCGGCAAAAGCTGCGCGCCGATGAAGCAAGCCGGGCCAAGAGCAGTTTTCTCGCGGCCATGAGCCATGAAATCCGCACCCCCATGAACGGCATCCTGGGCATGACGGCGCTGCTGCTGGATGGTCCGCTGTCCCCCGAACAGAAACAGCGGGCCGGCGTTGTGAAGCACTCCGGCGAACTGTTGCTAACGATTCTGAACGATATTCTCGATTCATCCAAGATCGAGGCTGGGCAGCTGCAGCTCGCCAGCCAGCCTTTCTCGCCCGCCCAAGTCCTGGCCGAAGTGGCGGATCTTTTGGGACCGGCGGCGCAGTCCAAGGGCTTGGAGATGACCCGGGTGATCCATGGCCCAGCGGAACTTTGGCTGTCGGGCGATCCCATCCGGTTCCGGCAGGTGCTGGTGAACCTGATCGGCAATGCGATCAAATTTACTGACCACGGCAGCATCGCGGTCACGCTGGAGCTTGTCCCGCCAGAAAGAGAGCTGGCCCGGTGTCACGTCCAGATTCGTGACACGGGGATCGGCATTCCCGCAGCGGCCCTGGGGAAGCTGTTTCACCGGTTTGCCCAGGTGGACGATGAGCGGACCCGGCAGCGGGGGGGCACGGGGCTAGGCCTGGCCATCTCGAAGCAACTCATCGAGATGATGGGCGGCCAGATTGGGGTGGAATCGCAGACCGGCGG
>JAPKYX010000154.1 GCA_026394075.1 Acidobacteriota bacterium | reverse complement strand
CGGAACGAATCCGGGTCGATGCTGATGCCGTATCCGGCGCGCACCACGGTCTTCTCGTTCATGCGGTAAGCAATGCCCAACCGCGGAGCCACCTGCAGCGTGGGCACGTTCACGCCCGTGTCGCGCGGGACGCTGCCCAGGCCGCCTACCAGCACTTTGTCGGTGCCGGGATCATACCGCTCGCCGCCGCGATGGTCGCGGGTGGCGAACGGGTAGCGCTCAAAACGGGCGCCGTAGTTGATGGTCAACTTGCGGTTCACCTGCCATTGATCGCGGAGGTAGAAGCCCCAGCCCGGCATCCGGACCGCGGCCGGATTGACGTACTGCACGTCCTTACCTAAGCCCTGCGCCTGCCCCAACAGCCAGTCGCCCCAGCCGTTATAGAGATTCGGAGCCGCGCCACCGTTCAGGGCCGTCAAGCCGCCCGTGAAGTTAAAGCCCCCACGCGGACCAAAGGCGGCCTGCGGCTGGAAGTGGTTGATCGTGTAGTAGGTGTACTCACCGCCGAAGCGGAACGAGTGCGCTCCGCGAATGACGCTGACATTGCCCGCAGCCGAATACTGGTTATCGCGGAACAGGAACGGATTGGACACGTTCGGGTTGCCGATGGCCGAAAAGCCGCTGATGTTGAAGCGTGGGTAGCCGCCCTGCAGCCGGTCGCCCCCGTTGGTGCCCGGAATCCGAAGGTCATCCAGGCCATAGTTCTTGTCAAGGTCGACGTTCTCCGCCCCTAATCGCTGCCGCGTGAACCCAATGTTGCCATCCAGCAGAATCGTCGGGCTCAGCGTGTAAGTGCCGCCTACGGAGGCCGTCTGCACCAAGCCTGGAGCCGTACCCGGCTGACCACCCGTCAAGGCATCGCCACCCGCCGCACCCAACGAAGGTGGATCGAAAATCCGGCTGGGGGACACGCTGTAGCGCGTGAACATCGAAACCTTGGCGGTGGGATTGAAATTCACCTTGAAGTCCGCGTTGTTGCGGTCAAAGGTATAGTTGCCCGGAGCAAAGTAGTTGTTCTGGATCGTCCCGTCCAGGTTCGGGTTTGGGATCAGCGAAGTCATCTTCACCGCCGCCGGGTCGAACAATGCCGCCGGAATGCGCGAGTTGGCAAACGGAAGCCGCCCCGTGCCATTCACCGCCCCAGTGGAGGGGTCGTAGATGATCGCGCCGGTGCCGTTAAAGTCGCCCTGCCGCAGGGCCGCCGTGGGCAGAGTCCGGAACGCCTGCGCGTATTGACGGCGCGTGGTCCGCTCCCAGTTCGCAAAGAAAAACAGCTTGTTCTTGATCACCGGGCCGCCAAAGGTGCCGCCCACCTGATTCAAAAGATTCTTGGGCAGTTGTGCGCCGACAAAGAAGAAGTTCTTGGCCTGCACCTTGCTGTTGGTGTGCTACCAGTGCGCGCTGCCATGGTCCTGGTTGGTGCCGGACTTGATGGATACGTTGATCGCCGAACCGCCCGCCATGCCCTGTTCGGCGTCAAAGCTGTTCGACACCAGGTTGACCGTCTCGAT
>JAPKYX010000180.1 GCA_026394075.1 Acidobacteriota bacterium | reverse complement strand
GCGTAGGTCCAGAAAAAGGCGGACGCCAACAGGCCGAGATTTTCGGCGTTCAGCGTGAGTTCGGTCTTCATCCGCGGCATCGCAATTCCCAGCGCGCCGCGATCGACGTAATTTAGAAAGACGGAGATGGCCAGCATCCAGATGCCCCATTGGGTGGTGTGCCAGATGCGGTCCCGCGAGATTGACATGGCTTTCATTGGTATCACGAATCTGGGTGACGACGGAAGTGCGCCGGCCCCGGTTTGGTACCAGGCGCGGTGGTCGGAAAATATTCTGGAACCATTTGGCCCGGCTGCGGGACTACTCACTTGAGGGACGAGCATGCGTTCATTGCGCTGTACCGCCAGCATCAACGCGGGCTCTACCGATTCGTGTATCACATGACCGGAAACTCACACACGGCCGAAGAAGTGGTGCAGGAAGCTTTTGTGACGCTGCTCCGCAAGTCCGGCATGGCGGACGAGCGGGCGTACCTGTTCGGGATTGCGCGCAATCTGGTGCATCGCGGCTGGGAAGAAACTCCGGCGTTGGAATTGAGCGACGAGATCCCGATCGCCCCGGCGGCGCTGGACGATCTGGCGCAGGCGGAGCGGGAAGAGGCGGTGCGCACCGCCGTGAGCCAATTGCCGGAGGCTTACCGGGAAGCCGTGTTGTTGTGCGACATGGAAGAGATGAGCTACGGCGAAGCGGCTCGCATTTTGAAGTGCCCGGTGGGCACGGTGCGGTCCCGATTGAATCGTGGGAGGCAGATGTTGGCCGAACGGTTGCGGACCCGGTTCGCGGAGAAAAGACTGGTATGACCCCGCAGGATCTGATCAAGGAACTGGGCCGGGCTACGCCGGGTTGCCCGCCGGAGATGGAAGAGCGGCTGCGGCTGCTCTATCGCGAAGAGTCCCGGCGAGCCGAGCAGGCGGCATCCTCTCCCGGTTGGTTCCGGTGGTGGCCCGGGCTGGCGGTGGCCGCTGCCGCCGCGGCGCTGGTGTTTTGGGCACCGCAGCCGCCCAGCCGGTTGAGCGAGCCCGCAGCCCCCGCGGCGGCGGTGGTGAATGAGGTCTACACGGACTTCTATGCGCTGGATGCCGGTGCCGTGGGCATGACGCCTCGTGGCGCGGTGATGCGGGTGCGGGTACCGCGCGCCACGATGCGGCAGTTTGGCCTTCCGGTAAATCCGGAAATGCTGGCCGATCGCGTGGAGGCCGAAGTTTTGTTGGGCAATGAGGGAACGGCGCGGGCGATCCGATTCGTCAGCACGCTCCAGTAATTTCAGTCAATCAGTGGAAGATCAAATTGGAGATACCGATGAAGCTATTCGTGTGTTTGGCCGCTGCGGCGGCGGTCTTTGGGCAAGCGCCCGAAGTGAAGAAGTTTGAAGTCCGCCTCGACGGGCCGGGCCATGGGCCAAAGGAGGACGTGATCATGTTCCGCAGCGCCATGCCGGCCATCGCCGGGATGCCGGGCGCGGAGCCGATCGGCATGCTGCGCACGGAGATGATGGGTCCCCTGGGGCCGGTGAAAGGCGCGCCTTATTCAGCCGAGATCATCTCGGAAGATACGCAGGTGCTGGGCGATGGCAACCGCATCGTCAACAAGTCCACGCAGAACTTCTACCGCGATTCCGAAGGCCGCACACGCCGCGAGATCAATGGCGACGTGATCATGATTGACGACCCGATCGCCTCCGTGCACTACATGTTGAACCCGAAGGCCAAGACGGCCCACAAGATGGCGCTGCCCAAGATGCCCGAGGGCGCGATGGGGGCCAGCACCATGCGTGTGATGACCGGTGCTCCCACTGACGGCAAGAAGACCGTGATGGTGACGCAGCGCGTCATGGCCGGGCCGGGCGCGGAAGAGCCGGGCACCGTGGAACAGCTGGGCAAGCAGACGATGGAAGGCGTGGCCGTCACCGGCACGCGCCGCACCGTCAGCATCCCGGCGGGCAAGATCGGCAATGACCGTCCGATCAACTCCGTGTTCGAGAGCTGGGTCTCGGATGAACTGAAGACCACCATCTACTCCAAGCGCACTGATCCGCGCTTCGGCGATTCCAGCAACCGCACGACGAACGTCCGCCGTGGCGAACAGCCGCGCAGCCTGTTTGAAGTGCCCGGCGACTACAAGCTGGAAGAGTCCCCCGCCGGTGCGAACATCCGGTTGATTGAGCGCAAGGTGGGTACGGCTCCGGAGCTTTTCTAGACCTATCGAGCCAGGAAACAAGGGCGTTCGGGCCGCTATCCGCGGTCCGGGCGCCCTTTCCCATTTCCGGCTGATTCACCGGGTCCGCTAAACTGACTTCTGATGAAAGCGTCTGACATTGCGCAGCGTGTAGAACGGTTTGAGGACGATGGGGATGAGTCCGCGTTAAAGAGCAAGGAGCTGGTGCTGATGCTGCTGGAATGCGCCCCCACGCCATTTTCGCGTGACCATTTCACGCCCGGCCACATTACGGGTACGGCGGTGGTGCTGAACCCTAGCAAGCAGAAGATTCTGCTGGTGCATCACCGGCGTCTGGACCGGTGGCTGCTGCCGGGGGGCCATGTCGAAGCCAGCGATCTTGACGTTGCCGCGACGGCCCGGCGCGAGGCGCTGGAGGAGACCGGCGTCGATCTGGTGCCGTCGGAGTTGCCGCAATTGGTGGGCCTTGATGTGCATGGAATCCCCGCCAAAGGCCGGGAGCCGTATCACTTGCACCATGACTTGGTGTTCAGCTTCATTGCGCGGTCGGAGAAGCTGCAGGGTTCAGAAGAGACCCGCGCCGTCGCCTGGTGTCCGATCACACAGTTCGGTGACTACGATCTCCCCTCCAGCATCCGGCGCAGTGCGCTGCGGGCGCTGTGGGGCTGGTGACGCCGGGCGGAGCTGAGTACAGCGCGGCACCCACGGCGGGCGAGCAGGCGCAGTCGTTCGGGCTTGGCGTGGCCACGGGCGCGGGCCTGTCACTGCTGGCCGCCGCCTTGGGCCATCTCCTGCTGGGCTGGCAATGGACTGAAGCGGAATCCCGGCCCGCATCGGTGCTGTGGCTGAGTCTCGTTCATCTTGGCTGGGTGATCGCCTTGGAAGAGCTCGCCTTTCGCGGGCCATTGTTTGGCTGGATGGAGAAGCGCTGGGGGACCGGAATGGCGGAGGTGGGCACCTCGCTGGCCTTTGCCGCGTATGCCATGGCCACCGGATGGTCGGTTGGCGCGGCGTTGACTGGACCGCTGGTGGGGGGCTGGATTCTGGCGAAGCTGCGCTCCGGTTCCGGCACTGTTTGGTGCCCGTTGGGGGCGCATCTGGCCTGGAGCTGGATCCAGGATAACGGCCCGGTATGGGCGGTGCTGTTGCTGGGCCGCGCCTAGCGGTGCGCGCTGCGGTACGATCAGCCACAGCCCTCTATGAAACGCCTTTTCGCCTGCCTCTCCCCGTTGCCCATCGTGGCATTTTTCAGCTTGAACGCCGTCAGTGATCCGGTGCCCGTCTTCCGTGACCTGTTCAATGGCCGGGACCTCTCCGGTTGGGTGAACGTCAACACCGAGGCCGATACCTGGCGTGTCGAGAATGGCGAATTGATCTGCACCGGCCACCCGATTGGGGTGATGCGGAGTGACCGGCAATACGAGAACTTCGTGCTCCACATCGAATGGATGCATACCGAACCCGGCGGCAACTCCGGCGTGTTTGTGTGGAGCGATGCCCGCCCAGGTGAGAAGAACCGGCTGCCCAACGGGGTTGAGGTGCAGATGCTGGAGCTCGACTGGCCCAAGTTGCACATCAAGGACGGTGTGCTGCCGCCCATCGCCTATGTGCACGGCGAGCTGTTTGGCGTGGGCGGTGTCAAAACCGTTCCCGACCTGGCGCGCGGCGAACGCAGTATGTCCGCCGAGAACCGCTGCAAAGGCCGGGGCGAATGGAACGTCTACGATGTGGTGGCGGTGGACGGGGTGATCAAACTTTCGGTGAATGGAAAGTTTGTGAACGGAATCAGCCGTTCGACGCAAAAGAAGGGCTATCTGTGCCTGGAGTCCGAAGGTGCCAAGATCCACTTCCGCAACATCAAGATCATGGAGTTACCAGCGGGCATCACCAATGCGGAGCAAACGGCTCCGGTATTGAATTAAGGAGTTAGTCTATCCGTAATTGGTGGCGTAGCAATTAGTTTCCCGAACTACTGGAACTGTTGATAGAAAGGGAGTATATTCTAGTTGCGCGTGGAGGGCGCAATGGAATGAAGCGGTACCTTCCAGTAGTTATTCTTACCTGTACACTCGGCTTCGCGGCCGATCCACCGGAGCAAGCTAAGCGGGGCGAAGCGCTATTCGCCCTGAAGAGCGCCTCCGGTTACTCCTGCACGACGTGCCATCAGGTGGGCGGGCAGGGAACGGCCGTGGGGCCCGATTTGAAGACCATCGCCCGGCTGCATCCCCGGGCCGTGGTGATGGCGATTCTTGCCACCCGGACCCAGGCCGTGATTGAGATCTCACCCAAAGGCGGAAAGCCGTTTCCGGCCATGAAGGCGGGTGGGGACGACTATTTCGATCTCAGTGCGAATCCCCCGGCTAAGCGGACGTTGACAGCGGCGGAGATTCGCAAGACCCAGGACAACGGCGATTGGAAGCACCCGCCGGAATCCCGTGGCTTGACGAAGGACCAGTTGGCGGACCTGATCGCCTACATGCGCTTCGCCTGCTTTGGCGATACCAAGGGTGTAGACTTGGCGGACATCCCCAACCCGACCCATTGATGGGGCTCCCGCGAAACGGCTGCGCGACCCTGAAACAATAGGGGTTGCGTGCTTTCAACGGGAACCCATCATGACCCCAGACAGCGGACCGGCCGCTTTGCTCCATCCCCAACCGGTCCGCTGCACCTGGGGTCTTTGGTGGCCGCCGTGGCCAGCTTTGTGGACGCCCGTTCGCAGGGTGGCCGATGGCTGGTGCGGATCGAAGATGTCGACACGCCGCGCACGGTGCACGGTGCAGCTGATGCGATTCTGCGGACCCTGGAATCTTATGGGCTCCACTGGGATGGCGAAGTGGTCTATCAGAGCCGGCGGATCGCGCTCTACGAGGATGCGTTGCGGCAGCTGGGCGGGTCCACCTTTGGCTGCGGCTGCACCCGGCAGGACCCGGTGTGCCACTGCGCGGAAGGCCTTGCCGGACGGGTGGCTCGATCCACGAAGGTGCGTTGGCCTGACGGGGAAGCGTTTACCGTGAAGCGGGCCGATGGCTTGTTTGCCTATCAGCTGGCGGTGGTGGTGGACGACGATGCCCAGGGGGTCACCGATGTCGTGCGCGGCGCGGATCTGCTGGACTCGACGCCACGCCAACTGCACTTGCAGCGGTTGTTGGGTTACCGTACGCCTCGCTACCTGCACGTTCCGGTGGTGACGGATGCGCACGGCGATAAGCTCTCCAAGCAGACGCGAGCGCCCGCGATTGTGCCGGGCGATGAGGCTGCGCTGCGGGCCGCGCTGCAGTTTCTGGGTCATACGCCGCCTGCCGGAGCACCGGCCCTGGCCTGGGCGATCGCACATTGGGACCCGCGTCGCATTGCCGCTGATACCCGATAAGGCGGGTCGCTTATCATAAGGCCATGGTGCGACTCCTTCACATCGGCTTGCTGCTGGGACTACTGGTTGGGATGCAGGCTCAGCAGCCGCCGGCCGCCGGCAGTGCCAAGCCTGCCGCCGCGGCGACGCTGCTGAATGGCAAGCTGGAACCGGAGGCGGTCTCCACGCGCCACACCATCTCGGCTGGCGGCAAGACCCTGAACTACACCGTCACCACCGGCCGGATGCCGATCGTCAATGAGCAGACCGACGCGGTGGAAGCGCAGATGTTCTTTGTCGCCTATACGCTGAATAGCGACCAGCCCAAGGGCAAGCGGCCACTGCTGATCTCCTTCAACGGCGGCCCGGGGTCGTCCAGCGTTTGGATGCATCTGGGCATGATCGGACCCAAGCGGGTCCGGATGCTGGACGATGGTGCTTATCCGCCGCCGCCGTTTGTGTTGGAGGATAACCCGCATACGTTTCTGCAGTATGCGGATCTGGTGTTTGTCGATCCGGTGGGCACCGGCTACAGCCGCGCCGTGACGGCGGAGTTGGGCCGGAAGTTCTTTGGTGTCCAGGGCGACATTGCCAGCGTGGGCGAGTTTATCCGCCTCTACTTGACCCGCTATGATCGCTGGGCTTCGCCGCTCTACATGATCGGCGAAAGCTACGGCACCTTCCGCGCGGCGGGCATTGCCGGCTATCTGGTGGAGCGCGGCGTCGCCTTCAATGGCGTGATGCTGATCTCGACCATCCTCAACTTTCAGACGGCCCGCTTCAACAAGGGCAATGACCTGCCGAACCAGCTGTTCCTGCCCACCTACACGGCCATCGCTTGGTATCACAAGAAGCTGGGGCCGGAGTTGCAGAAAGCGGACCTGCGGAAGGCGCTGAAGGAATCAGAAGAGTACGCGCAGAACGAGTACCCAGCGGTGTTGGCCAAGGGGGACCGGCTGACGGAGGCGGAACGCAAAGCCGCCATCGACAAGCTGCACCGGTTGACCGGCCTCGACCGCGCTTACATCGACCAGAACGACCTGCGCATCGAGATCCAGCGCTTCACTAAAGAGCTCCGCCGCGCCGATGGCCATACGGTCGGGCGTCTCGATGGGCGGCTGGACGGCGTCGAAGGCTTGAACGGGGCCGAAACGCCGCAGTTTGATCCGTCGATGACCGCGATCCGCGCGCCCTACACGGCGCTGTTTGTCGATTACGTCCGCACCGCGTTGAACTACAAGTCCGACTTGCAGTACTACATCCTGGGCGGCGGCATCGGACCCTGGGACTACGGTGCTGGTGGCCAGAATCAGTATGCCGACACAAGCGACGCGCTGCGCCAGGCGTTCGCCAAGAACCCCTACATGAAGCTCTACGTCGGTTTCGGCTACTACGATTTGGCGACGCCCTACTTTGCCGCCGAATACACGCTGTCGCACATGGGCCTGCCCAAGACCTACCAGAACTCCATCACGCGGAGCTACTTTGAGAGCGGGCACATGTTCTACATCCACAAGCCGTCGCTGGAGCGGGTGTCGCGCGAGATCGGCGAGTTTATCTCGAAGTCGCTGCCGAAGTAGCCGTCAGCATTCGACGCGACTGACGGCCAGCACGGCCAAGCCAGCCAGCGACGTCTCTTTGTACGTGGACTGCATGTCGAGGCCGGTCTGGTACATGGTCTTGATCACTTGATCGAGCGAGACCTTGTGGCCACCGGTCTCTTGCAGCGACATGCGGGCCGCGTTGATGGCCTTCACCGCGCCGATGGCGTTGCGCTCGATGCAGGGGATCTGGACCAGGCCGCCGATGGGGTCGCAGGTCATGCCCAGGTTGTGTTCCATGCCGATTTCGGCTGCATGTTCCACCTGCTCCGCTGTGCCTTCGAGCGCTCCCACTAACCCCGCCGCCGCCATGGAGCAGGCCACGCCCACTTCGCCCTGGCAGCCTACCTCCGCGCCCGAAATCGAGGCGTTCTCTTTGTAGAGCACGCCGATGGCGGCGGCGGTGAGGAAGTAGCGCAGGATGCCTTCGGAATCGCCCGACATGTACTCCAGGTAGTAGTGCGCCACTGCCGGAATCACGCCTGCCGCGCCATTGGTGGGAGCCGTCACCACGCGCCCGCCCGCCGCATTCTCTTCATTGACGGCCATGGCGTAGACGTTTACCCAATCCATCACCGCCAGCGGATCTTTTGACCCGCCGTGCACCAGTTTCTCGTAGAGGCGGGGCGCTCGGCGGCGCACGTTCAAGCCGCCCGGCAGGATGCCCTCCGTGTGCAGCCCGCGCCACGTGCACTCCTTCATGGCGGTCCAGAAGCGCAACACTCCGGCTCGCACTTCGGACTCAGTGCGCCAGGTCATCTCATTGCGGAACATCAGCTGCCAGATCGGTAACCCCGCCGATTGCGCGCGGTCGAGCAGTTCCGCGCCGCTCGAAAAAGGATGCGGCACGATGCCCGCAGTGGTCTGCGCCACTTCCTCGCCGTCTTCCCGGATGAAGCCACCGCCGATGGAATAGTAGACCTTCGCACCCAGCGTCGCGCCCGCTTGATCGAGCGCGGTGAAGCGCATGCCATTGGGATGGGCGGGCAGCGTCTGGTCCCGGTGAAACACCACCGAGAAACGCCCCTCCTGCTCAATCCGGTGGAGCATCGCCTCCATGGCCGCCGGGTCCACCGTATCCGGCATCTCGCCAGCCAGCCCCAGCAGCACCGCCCGATCGGTGGCGTGGCCAACGCCGGTTAGCGCTAGCGACCCGTAAAGCTCCCCCACCATCCGGTAAGCCTGCGGATAAAGCTGCGCAAACCGCGCCGCCGCCCGCATTGGACCCACGGTGTGGCTGCTGGAGGGTCCAACGCCGATCTTGAACAGGTCAAAGGTGCTGGTGCGCATGAGAGGGGTCGCCCGAGAGTGTGGGCTGCCCGTAGTCTAGCAACTGGCTGGAAATGTTGATGAAGAGGCTAGCAGGCTCCGGCAGACGTGGTTCCCCAAGACCACTCCCTCACGGTCGTGGCTCAGTAAAGTTGCGCCGAATGGAAGCGGCAGCCTTCTGAGCCGCGCGCGTCAGCAAGCGGTCTTGGGCGTTTGAGCTACTGCGATCCGCCCACCGCCGACAGCCGCTCCAACTCTTCCTTTACTGCCAGATTCTCCGGGTACTCGCGGGCGAGCGCGGCCAAGTGGCGGCGGGAATCAACCGGGCGTTTTTCGCGGGTGTAGAACATGGCCAGCATCATTTGGGCGAACGGCTTCAAGTACTTGCCGTCGCGGGCGGCGATTTCCAGCTTCTCCAGGCCGATTTGCTTGTTGCCCGCCACTTGATCGATCTTGACGAAGGGGCGCAGGAAGAAGGGGACGGAGCCGACCAGGTACTCATTAAAGCCAAACGTGAAGTAGGCGTCCTTGGCGGTGGGGTCGGCGGCGATCAGGCGCTGGGCGTAGCTTTGGGATTCGCGGGCCAGTTCGATGCTGGCGCGGAACCGCTTTTCGACCAGCGCGGCGTAGTCGCGCTCCAGGCCCGCGACGATGGTCATGGTCAGCAGTGATCGCACATCGGTGCGCCCGGCGGCGAGTTGACGGGCATCAGCCACGGCGCGGAGAAACTCCTGCCGGGCTTGTTCTTTGGGCATGCCGCGCGGCTTGTTTTTGACGCTGTCATCGCTCGACATGAACTCCTTGCCCAGCAGCTTCAGGCGATGGAGTTCGCTGAACAGGCAGGCCGCGCCTCGGGTCGCGGGGCCGAGCGGATCCTGCGGGTTGGCCTCGGAGTACTGGCTGGCCAGTTCGCGGCTGCCCGAAAAATCGAAGTTGTAGAGCCGCCGGTAGGCGTCATCAATAGACAGGGCGGACAGGGCGGGGGATAACGCAAGGGAGAGAACCAGGACGCTTGTCAGTCTCATCAGTAGAAAAATCAGTTCCGGAGGGCCGAAACTTTCGCCAATTCCTTTCGCAACAGCGGATTGTCCGGAAAATCACGGACCAACTCTTTTAGCAGACGCTCGCATTCGGCCTTGCGTTTCTCCCGCAAGTGGATGATGCACAACAGTATTTTCGCAAACGGCCCCAGGTAGCGTCCATCTTTGACCACAAGTTCCAGATTTCTGACCGCCTTCTTCTTATCGCCTTCTGCCTCATCAAACTTCAGGAACCAGCGGACAAAGAAGGGAACACTGCCCAGCAGGTACTCGGTGAGCCCGGTGGTCATGTAGGCGTCGGTGAACATCGGGTCCAGTTTGAGCAGCTGGATGGCGTACATGTGGGACTCTTTGGCGTATTGGAGGCTGCCCAACTGTTTGCGCTCGACCAAGCCCACGTAGTCGGTCACCAGTCCGGCCGAAATGCTGAGACCGAACAGACTGTCCAGGTCCTGGGGCTTGGCCGCTAAGCGCGTCTGGGCGCGGCGGCGGCCCATTTCGATGTACTCAAAGAACTGGCGGCGGGCTTCGGGGTCGGCTTGCAACTTCTTCTTCTCGATGATGCGTTTGTCGTCGGAGAAGAACTCGCCTTCCAGGATCATCAACCGGTCCAGTTCCCGGAACAGAATGGAGGCGGCGCGGAAGCAGTAGCCGAGTGAATCTTCCGGCTGATCGTGGATGTAGCGGTCGAGAATGCGGTCGGCGGCGGCGAAATCGCAGTTGTACATGCGTGCCAAGGCGGCCTGGACCACGGGATTGGCTGCGCTGGACGCGGGCGCGCCCGATGCCACCCGGCCGCCGGCCAGCAGCAGGCCGACAAAGGTTCGCCTATTGAAACACGCGGTCAAAGTACTCCCTCGTCTGGCCCTGAATCTCTCTCAACTCTACCGCGAGCGCCAGATTTCCCCTGGGCGACGGTGCCCAGCGGCGGACAATTTCAGTCAATGGCACCAACTGCGCCGGGGCGGTGGGCAACGACCCGCCGGAATGCCCGGTCAGCAGGCGCAGACCATGGTCGACTGAGCGGTAGAACGTCGCGGCCCGCTGCAGAAACGAGGCATCGGTGGCCGAGGCCAACCCCATCTGCTGCACCACGCGGATGCGAGCCGGGGTGTTGAGTGCGGGATAGAAATGGACGGCCCCTTTCAGGCGCAGGAACATCAACGCGAAGTCGATATCGTAGTAGCCACCGACGCCCGCCTTCAGGACGTTGGTCGAGCCTTGCTCACGCTCAATGCGCCGCCGCATGTCACCCAATTCTTCCTGCGACCGTCCGCTTTGGCCGTAACGCCGCCAGTCGATCTGTTGCAGGTCATGCAAGAAGCGCGTGGCTTGCAGGCGGTCGCCACCGGCGGCGCGGGCCTTCATGTAGGCGATGCCTTCCCAGGCTTCGGCGCGCTCTTCAAAATACTGCTTCACTGTCTGCTCCGTCTGGACCAGCGCACCATCGCGCCCCCCCGGCCGGAGCCGCGTGTCCACGGCAAACATGGTGCCATCGCCCGTGTAGGCGGTCAGCAGATCGATGATCTTCTCGGCGGCCTTGGTCCACTGCTCCATGCGGACGGCTTCGGAATCCGGAATCACAAAGATCAGGTCGGCATCGGAAGCCAGGTCGAATTCCAGCATGCCCAAACGGCCCAGGGCGATCACCATCATGCCGCCATGCCCCGGCAGAATCTCGGCGGTGGCCATCCGGTAGGCGGCGTCGATCACCGAATCCGCCAGTAGCGACGCGGATTGGAGTGTTTCGAAAATCGGCGCATGCAGGCAGAGGCTGGCGGCGAGCAGGCGGAACATCTCGTGGGAGAACTTCTGCCGCACGGCCCGCATGCCAGCTTCCAGGGTCCGGTCAGCGATCACCGGGTCCTGGCGCAGATGGCGGAGGCAGTCGAGATAGTCTGACGAACGGTTCAACTGCTCCGCCAACCACGGACTGTAGTTGAAGGCCTCGATCAGGTGCGCGCACAGCATCGGGCTTTCGTCCAGGCCCACCAGCCGCTGAGGCTCCTGGTGGAGACCATCGAGGAATCGCTCAAAGGCGGTCCGGTTGCGGGCCAGCGGGCGGCGGGCGAGCGCGGCGGATAGCTGCGGTGCCGCCCATTCCAGCAGCCGCCGCAGGTTGGGCGCCAGCGGTTGCCCTTCTTCACCCGGAGGAGGAGGCCACGCGGGCGCGCTGGCGGCTCCACCCTTCTGATCCTTTGCTGCGGCTTCGTCGGGGGCTTGGGCATGGATCACGCGCTGGTACAGGTGCTCCACGCGGCGCCGGTGGTGATCGAGCTGGCGCATCAGGCCATCGCCCTCCACCGCAATGCCCAGGGTGCGAGCGGAGACCCGCCGAGCCAGCAGTTCCAGCTCCGCCGGATCGGTGGGCAGCGAATGGGTTTGCCGGTCATCCACCGCTTGCAGCCGGTGCTCCACTTGCCGGAAGAAGGTGTAAGCGCTGGCCAGGTCGGAATACTCCAGGTCCGACAGCAGCGCCTTGTCGTGCAGGCGCGTCAACGCCAGCAGCGTGCCGCCATGCCGCACCCACGGCTCACGTCCGCCGTGGAGGCGTTGCAGGCACTGCACCAGAAACTCGATGTCGCGGATGCCGCCGGGCATCAGCTTGACGTCGGCGGTGGCGCTGGCCTTCTTGCGGGCGTGCAGTTTCTCGTGGATGCGGAGGCGGCTTTCGCTGACCGCTTCGATGGCGGAAAAATCGAGCGAGGTGGAGTAGATCAACGGCTCCGCGACGGCGATCAACTGGCGGCCCGGGGCGGGGTCACCAGCAGCTACCCGAGCCTTGATCAACATCTGCAGTTCCCAATCCCGGGCGCGTTTGCGGTAGTACTGTTGCGCTGCTTCCAGCGACAAGGCCGCTTCTCCCAGGCGCCCTTCCGGACGCAGCCGGAGGTCCACCCGGTAGCCCTGCCCGCCCGTCGCGGAAGCGCCCAGCAGGGCGGTGTATCGGACGGCCGCTTTGTGGAAGAACTCCTTGTTCGACAACGCCGGGGTGCCGGCTGGGCCGGCGGTTTGGCCATTGCGGCCATAGATGTACATCAGGTCGATGTCGGAGGAGTAGTTCAGCTCCTCACCACCCAGTTTGCCCAGGGCGATCACCGAAAAGCCGCCGCCGTCCGGCGTTCCCCACTGCGCCGACATCTCCGCCATCACCTGCTGGTAGACGAACTCCAGCGCCGCATCGGCCAAGTGGGAAAGCTCCGCAGTGGTCTCCGCCAAGGCTGCGATGCCCAGGACATCGCGCAGCAGGATGCGCAGCAGGGCCTGGCGGCGAAATCCGGCGACGCTGCTGTTATCCAGGCGGCGCATCTGGGCCAGGTAGTCGGACGTGTCGAACGGGCGGTAGAGATCACCGGCGGAAAACAACGCCTCCAGCGGACTGAGATCGCCCAAAAGATCGCCCGTGAGAAACGCACTGTGACTGAAGACGCTGACGGCGGCCTTCAGCCGGGGGGCGGCACGGCAAAGCCGGTGGAACGGTTGTGGTTGGGCCGTCCGCAACTGGCCGAGCGCGCGGAGGGAACCATCTGGATCGGCGCAGGTGGCCAGAGCGCGCTGCAGGTGTTCCAGCACGCCGCGGGGCAGCAGATCGCGGAAGGATTCCCATTCTCGGGAAGCTCGGGGGCGGTCTCGAAAAGCGATCTCAGCGCGGAGAGGCATCGGCGGACGGCTAGGCTAACTGGTCCAGCAACTGAATCGGGTCGCCCGGCCGCAGCGTGCCGGTCTGGATGACGCGGGCGTAAAAGCCCGACAGGCCCCACAGCGGGGACGTGTGGTCATTGGCCTTGCAGCGCTCATCGTAAAGCGCTTTCTGGATGCCGTGGCCGTAGGGGCTCAGGGTTTGGCACGGCTGCCGGACCTTGCTGATCTCGATGATCGCTTCGCCGACGCGGTAGCGTTGGCCCATGCGGACCTGCCGGAAGTCGATGCCTTGGGTCGTCAGGTTTTCGCCCAGCGCACCCGGGTAGAGCGGCCAACGGTCCTCGCGGAGGCGGTCCAGGAACTCGGAGGAGACCAGCAGCAGGGCCTGCTTGGGGCCGCCGTGGAACTGGGGATGCAGGTGATGGTCGCCCTCCAGGCCCAGCGGGGAACAGAACGCCTCGTCCACCGGATAGTTGGGCACACCGCCGGGACCCAGGCTGACTTGCGTGACGTGGCCGATCATCCTTCAATCTTATCGTTGCGTTGCTGGCAGCCTCGCAATTGCCGCGCGCCGTGACACAATGAGCGAGTGCGACCAATCCTGCTGATTGCTTGTTTATTCGCCATGACCACCCTCGCCGCTGACCTGGACTCCCGCGTTTCGCACGGCTATGCCGAATCGAAAAATGCTGACGGATCCACCGCCAAGATTCACTTTGCCGCGCTGGGACCAGAAAGCGGGCAGCTGGTGGTGTTTGTCCACGGCTTCCCCGATTTCTGGTATTCCTGGCGTCACCAGATGGAGGCGCTGGCCGGGGCAGGGTATCGCGCGGTGGCGCTGGACCTGCGGGGCTACAACCTGTCCGACAAACCTTCGGGCATTGAGAACTACGACATGCGCCTGCTGGTGGGCGATGTGGCGGCGGTGATTGCGGCCAACAAGCGGCCCAAGGCGATCGTGGTGGCGCATGATTGGGGCGGCATGGTGGCCTGGAATCTGGCCTTCTACGTGCCGCAGGTGGTGGAAAAGTTGGTGATTATCAATCTGCCGCACCCCAAGGGCTTGTCGCGCGAACTGGCCAACAACCCGGCGCAGCAGAAGAACAGCCAGTACGCCCGCAACTTCCAGCAGCCGGATTCGCACACCAAGCTGACCGCTGCCGGTCTGGCCCAATGGGTGACCGATGCCGACGCGAGGAAGAAGTACGTGGAGGCGTTTGAGCGCTCCGATTTCAACGCCATGATGAACTACTACCGGCGCAACTATCCCAAGGAGCCGTACGTCGAATCAACCAGCCCCGTGATCAAACCGCAGTGTCCGGTGCTGCAGATCCATGGCTTGAAGGATTGGGCGCTGCTGCCTGGGGCATTGAGCGGTACCTGGGAATGGGTGGATGACTGGACGCTGGTGACCATTCCCGAGAGTGGCCACTTTGCCCAGGCCGAAGCGCCCGAGAAGGTGTCGAAGTCGATTCTGATGTGGTTGAGGAGGTAAGCCAATGCGGTCTGCCGCGATTTTGTTGATCAGTGCGTGTCTCGCGTGGGCGGATAAGAAGCCGATCACGCCGGGCCGGTCGGCCAATGACAACATGCAGGTGGAAGCCTCCGCGCTGATCACCAAAGAAGATGTCTCCAAAGCCGTCAGCCCGGATCTGCCCGCCAACATCGTGGTGGTGGAAGTGACTCTGACCCCCCGCAACGGGCAGACCGTCAAAATTGACCGCGATGACTTTCTGCTGATGTCGTTCAGCAGCGGCCAGCGCTCCCAGCCGTTTTCGCCCGCGCAGATCGCAGGATCGTCGACGATGGTGGTCACCTCCCAGTCCTCTCGCAGCGTGATGGGCCAGCAGCGGCAACGTCCTTGGGGC
>JAPKYX010000220.1 GCA_026394075.1 Acidobacteriota bacterium | reverse complement strand
GCGGTCTGCTTGGCTTCCTGATACCGCTCTTCCAGGTTGGCCGTAATCTGGCGGCGCATCGCCTCCACTTGATCAGCCGTGACCACCTTTTCACGGATCAACCGGTCGCGGTACTGCGTGGCGGGCGAAACATGTTCGCGGATGCCTTTGTACATCACCGGCTGCGTGTAGGTGGGGTCGTCGCCTTCGTTGTGGCCGTACTTGCGGTAGCAGATGACATCCACCACCACATCGCGGCTGAAAGTTTGGCGGTAGGCATAGGCCAGGTGGGCCGCGCGGGCACACGCTTCCGGATCATCGCCGTTCACGTGGAATACGGGCGCCGCGATCATGCGGGCGATATCGGTGCAATAGGTGGACGAACGGGCCTCATCCGGGTTGGTGGTAAAGCCAACCTGGTTGTTGATGGCCATGTGGATGGTGCCGCCGGTGGAATAACCGCTCAGCCGCGACAGGTTCATCGTCTCCATCACCACACCCTGGCCGATAAAGGCCGCGTCGCCGTGGATCAACAGCGGGATCACGCGAGCACGCTTGGTATCGCCCAACCGGTCCTGCTTGGGCCGGACATAGCCTTCCACTACCGGGTTCACGGCTTCCAGATGGCTGGGGTTCGGCAGTACCGTCACCACCAGGTCATGACCCGATGCCGTCCGCCGTTCACCGGAGGCGCCCAAGTGATACTTCACGTCCCCGTCGCCCATGTCGGATTCGACGCCATTTTCCGGCTTTACCGCGCCTTCAAACGCACTGAAGACCCGCGCCGCGCCGCCCACAAGATTTGAGATGACGGTCAGGCGGCCACGATGGGCCATGCCAATCACCACTTCATGCACGCGGTCCGTACCGCCCACTTCGCAAATCTCATTGATGGCGGCAATTGAGCTTTCGCCACCTTCCACGGAGAAGCGCTTCTGGCCCTTGTAGCGGTTCTCCAGGAACTGCTCAAACATCTCGGCTTCCAGCATCGTGCGCAGAATGCGCGTCTTCACTTCCGGTGCCAGCGGGGCATGCGCCGCCGGGCCTTCCAGACGCTCCTGCAACCAGCGCTTCTGCACCACGTCCGGATTGTCCATGTACTCGACGCCCATGCGTCCGCAGTAGGCGCGGCGCAGGGATTCCAGCAGTTCACGCAGCGTGCACACCGGCTTGGGCGCGGCGGTACCCGTCAGCGAACCGAGCGAGCCCAGGTTGAACTCGCGGTCCATGTCCCACATCGACAGGCCGTAGGTGGCCGGGTCGAGTTCGGCATGCAACTGCTGGCTGGGCTTCAGCGGATTCAGGTCCGCCATCAGGTGGCCGCGCGTGCGGTAGGCATTGATCAATTGCAGGATCGCCGCTTCCTTGTTCACCTCCGCCGTTTTCGCCGATCCGGCAAACGGCGACGGGCTGGAATCAGTCTGCCAGACGACCGCGCGATAAGGGATGCCCAAGTCCGCGAAGATCCCGTCGTAGAAGCCGTCCTTGCCCTGCAGTAGATCCTGCAAGCGGCCCAGGAACATGCCACTCTCGGCACCCTGGATCACCCGATGGTCATAGGTGCAGCTGACCGCCATCACTTTGCTTAAGCCCAGCGCGGCCTTGGTCTCCGCCGCGACGCCCGCGTATTCTGCCGGGTAGTCCATGGCACCGGTGGCGATGATGGCGCCCTGTCCGGGCATCAAGCGCGGCACACTGCCCACCGTGCCTACGGTGCCGGGGTTGGTCAGAGAAATCGTGGTGCCCTGGAAGTCCGGCAAGGCCAGCTTGGCCGTGCGGCCCTTCTGTACCAGGTCGTCAAAGCCCGCCTGATACTGGGCAAACGTCATCTCGCCGGTGTTCTTGATCGAAGGCACCACCAGGCTGCGCGTGCCGTCCTTGCCGGCCACGTCAATGGCCAGCCCGAAGTTGATCTGGTTGCGGACGAAGCGGAACGCCGCGCCGTCTTTTTCAGCGTAGGCGTTGTTGATGTTCGGTTGGGACTTCAGCGCCTGCACGATGGCCCAGCCAATCAGGTGCGTGTAGGAAAGCTTGCTCTTGCCCGTCAGCTCACGATACTCGTTGATGATCCGGCGGTTCTCGTCCAGCACCTTCACCGGGATCACGCGGTTCGACGTCGCCGTCGGTACCGACAGCGAGAGGTTCATGTTCTCGGCGATCTTCAGGGCCGCACCGCGCAACGGGACCAGTTGCTCCGCCGGACCGGAATCGGCTTTGGTGGCCGGTTGGGTTTCCGTGCGCGCCACCGCCGTATCCGCCGCCGCAGCGGGTGCCGGGGCTGGGGCTACCGGTGCCGGGGCCACCGGGGCAGCCGCCACGATGGGCGGCGCAACCGCCACCGGGGCCGCCGGCGCGGCATAGCTGCCGTTGGCCGTTCCGTTGGTGCCGTCCGTGTCGAAGACCTGTTTCCACTGGTCAGTGACGGTCTGCTTATTGTAGAGATACTGCTGATAGAGCTCTTCTTCGAGCCAGCTATTGATACCGAGCGAAGATTCGTTGGGATTCGACATGGACTAAACGGCGGGAGATGCCTACCCTTCATGATAACGGAAAATGAGTGGAATACCCGCTTTCTCGCGGGCGAGCTGTTGGCGGCCCCTCCGCTGCACGTCGTGCAGAAGGCCTTTGGATTCATGGAGCAATCTCCGGTCTCGCCCGTCCGCCTGCTGGACCTCGCTTGCGGACCCGGCCGCCACGCCGCGCTGGGGGCCAGTTTGGGGTGGCAGGTGACCGCTGTCGACAACTCCACCGTCGCCCTCGATCAACTCCGCCGCGAGCATCCGGAAGTCACCACCGTCGAGGCCGACCTGGAGCAGAGCTTCCCCATCGCGCCCGCCTCCTGGGACGTCATCTGTTGCGCGCTCTACCATCAGCCGTCCCTGTGGCCGGGTATTCGCGCGGGATTGCGGCCCGGCGGAATCTTCGTCGGCGTCGTGAAATTGCAAGGCCGCTTTGCCGCCCGGCCGGGCGAACTGCGCGCCGCCTTCGCCGATTGGGAGATCCTGCATGCCACAGAAGACGTGCTGGCGGAGTTGATTGTGAGAAGACCAGTCTCATCCTTCCTCGCCGCGCCGCCGGATGCTACACTCTGACTTCTCCGCATGAGCAGCCCCCGCACCAGTATCGTTTTCGTTGACGGCTACGCCACCAACCCCGGTGACTTAAGCTGGACCGCGTTGGAAGCGCTGGGCCACTTCACCGCCCATGACCGCAGCGCCCCCGGCGAAGTGATCGCCCGTTTGGAAGGCGTCCAGGCCGTCATCACCAACAAAGTTCCTTTCCCGCGCGAGCGTCAGGCCGCCCTGCCTGAACTGAAGTACATCGGTGTCGCGGCCACCGGCTACAACATCGTCGATGTCGTGGCGGCGCGGGAATTGGGGATCACCGTCACCAACATTCCCAGCTACGGCACGCATTCGGTGGCGCAACACACCATCGCGCTGCTGCTGGAGCTGACGAACCGCGTCGGCGCTCACGCGGCCGACACTCACGCTGGCGGTTGGGCGCGGAACCCGGATTGGAGCTATTCGCTCGCGCCATCGGTGGAACTGGCCGGCAAAACGCTCGGCATCATCGGCTTTGGCCGCATCGGCCAGCAAACCGCCCGTGTCGCGCACGCCTTGGGCATGCAGATCGCCGCCTACGATCACCGCCCGGAATCAAAGCGTGTGGATGACTTTCCCGTCACCTGGATGAGTCTCGACGCTCTGCTGGAGACGGCCGATGTGGTCAGCCTGCACTGCCCGCTGGTGGAATCGACCCGCGGCCTGATCAACGCCGCGTCGCTGAAGCGCATGAAGCGCTCCGCGCTACTGCTGAATGCCTCTCGCGGTCCCCTGGTGGTGGAAACGGATCTGGCGGAGGCGCTTGAGCTCGGTATCATCGCCGGGGCGGGCCTGGATGTACTGTCGCAGGAACCCCCCGTCGACGGCAGCCCCCTGTTGGCCGCCCGCAACTGTGTGGTGACGCCGCACAATGCCTGGGCGTCTACCGAAGCCCGGTCCCGGCTGATTAGTATGCTCGCCGGCAACCTGGCGGCCTGGCTGGCCGGAACCCCGCAGAACGTGGTGAGCTGAGCATGCCCAGCCCGTGGCTTAATGTTCCACTGACGGACTACGAAGGCCATATGCTATCGCCTGAAGTGGCGCAGTTGGACGTGCTCGCCCTGCTGTTTCGCGAGGTGCTGGATTACTGCCGCCCGCCGTCCGTCGCCATTTTAGGCATCGCCGGCGGCAATGGCGTGGACCAGATCGACCCCAACGTCACCCGCCGTATCGCCGGTGTCGACGTCAACCCGGACTACCTCGCCGCCGTCCGCCGCCGCTTTCCGGCGCTCAATGACATCGAACTACACCGCGCCGATCTGGCCCAGCAGGTGGTGATCATGCCGCCGGTGGCGCTGGTCCACGCGGCCTTGATCTTTGAGCATGCCGGCGTGGAGCGGTGTCTCGATAACGCCGTCCTGATGGTGGCTCCCGGCGGGACGTTGTCGGTGGTCCTGCAACTGCCCAGTCCGATGGCCGCTGGTGTCGGCACCAGTCCGTATGCCAGCTTGGCGGGCCTGAAGCCCAACTTCGCGCTGGTGGACCCGGGCTGGATGAAGGAAACGCTCGAGTCCCGAGGCTTCCAACTGGCTCAACAGACACTGCGTCCGTTAGTCGCTGGCAAATCCTTCTGGATGGGCGTTTTCCAGCGCACTGCCGCGGGTGTGGTCTAGCCTCGCTCAGACGCTCCGTGGGGTGCCGATGGTAACCTCAGAAAGAACCCGCAGTTTCCCATGAGCGACATCCACGTAACCCTGCCTGACGGCAGCAGCAAAGCCTACCCGGCGGGCACCACGCCGCTTTCGGTGGCCCAATCGATTTCTAAGCGCCTCGCCGAAGACGCCATTGTGGCGCGCGTCAACGGCGACCTGTGGGATCTCACCCGGCCGCTCGACAGCGATGTGGCGCTCCAGATCTTGACCACCAAGGACCCGGCGTCGCTCGAGGTGTACCGTCACTCCACCGCCCACTTGCTGGCCGCGGCGGTGCTGGAGCTGTATCCGGAAACCAAGTTGGGCATTGGTCCGCCGATTGAAAACGGCTTCTATTACGACTTCGACCGCCCGACCACGTTCACGCCCGAGGATCTCGAGAAGCTCGAAAAGAAGATGGCCGAACTGGCCGCGCAGGACCTGCCGTTTGAGCGCCAGCTGATGGCCAAGGAAGAAGGCCTGACAAAATATCGCGGCATGAATGAGCCGATGAAGGTGGAGCTGATCGAGGAACGCGCGGGCGACATCTTCAGCGAATACACGCTGGGGCCGCACTTCATCGATTTCTGCCGCGGTCCGCACGTGCCGTCATCCAAGCGCCTGAAGGCCTTCAAGCTGATGACCGTCGCCGGTGCCTACTGGAAGGGCGACGCCAAGAACAAGCAGTTGCAGCGCATCTACGGAACGGCCTGGTTCTCCGACAAGGAATTGAAGGAGTACCTGGATCGCCTGGAAGAGGCCAAGAAGCGCGACCACCGCAAGCTGGGCACGGAACTGGGCTACCTGAGCATCCAGGAGCTGGCCGGGCCGGGGTTGATCTTCTGGCATGAAAAGGGCGGCCTGGTCCGCAAAGAGATGGAAGACTGGATGCGCGAGCAGTATCTGAAGCGCGGCTATTCTCTCGTCTTCACGCCGCACATCATGCGCAAGAAGCTGTTTGAGGTCTCCGGCCACGAAGAGCATTACTCGGAAAACATGTTCGACTCCATGGAGCTGGACGACGGTGATTACCGCGCCAAGCCCATGAACTGCCCGGGCCACATTCTGATCTACGCCAACGATCAGCACAGCTACCGCGACCTGCCGATCCGGCTGGGTGAGCTGGGCGTGGTGCACCGCTATGAGAAGTCCGGCGTGCTGCACGGGTTGCTGCGCGTCCGCGCCTTCTGCCAGGACGACGCCCACATCTTCTGCCGCCCGGATCAGTTGGTGGATGAAGTGGTCAGCTGCCTTGAATTCGCGGTTGACACGTTGAAGACGTTTGGCTTCGACAAGTACGAAGCGGAGCTTTCGACGTGGGACGGCGGCACTAGCGGCAAGTACGATGGCTCCCCCGAGCAGTGGAAGATGGCCGAGGACGCGCTGGCCACTGCCGTCGAGCGTGTCGGCCTGGCCGTCAAGGTGATGCCTGATGAAGCCGCCTTCTATGGCCCCAAGATCGATGTGAAGCTGGTCGATGCGATTGGCCGCAAGTGGCAGCTCTCGACCGTGCAGTTCGACTTCAACCTGCCGCGCCGGTTCGACATCACCTACATTGGCGAGGACGGCCACAAGCACCAGCCGGTGATGGTGCACCGTGCGCTGTTCGGCTCCGTCGAACGCTTCTTCGGCATCCTGCTGGAGCATTACGCGGGTGCGCTGCCCGTGTGGCTCTCGCCCGTGCAAGCGGTGGTGTTGCCGATCACGGACCGCCATGTCGAATACGCCAAGACCGTGGTGGCCCGTCTGGAAGCAGCCAACATTCGCGTCAAGATCGATGCCCGCAACGAGAAGGTAAACCTCAAGATTCGCGAGGCACAGCTGCAGAAGGTGCCGTTCATGCTCGTCATTGGCGATCGTGAAGCGGAAGCCGATTCCGTGGCCGTACGCACGCGCCGCGGGGGCGACCTGGGCGCCAAGCCCGTGGCCGAAGTGGCGGTGGCGATCCGCAAATTGATCGAAGACAAGACGCCGGTGGAATAGTCGATGACGGCCGGCGTCCTTGGTGGCGCAGGCTTCAGCCTGCACCAGGACTTCAGTCCTGGCCAGCAATCGCGCATCCTCCGGCTGCGGGTTCACGCATGATCGTTCTCCAATGCTTGGCCGCCGCTCTGGTGGTGGGGGCAAGTGTCTTCTGCGTGCTGGCCCTACTGGGCGTCCGCAGCTACTTACGGCAATCGTCGGGCCGCAACACAGAACCCGTCAGCATCCTGAAGCCGCTGCGCGGCGTGGATCTGGGTCTCGAAGATAACCTCCGCAGCTTCTTCGCGCTCAACTACCCCTGCTTTGAACTAGTGCTGACCGTCCAGGATGCGTCGGATCCGGCCTTTGCCCTGAGTGAGAAGCTGATCGCGGCGCATCCGCACGTCGATGCCCGCATCGTCCTGACGGGCGCGCCCGAGTGGCACAACGCCAAGGTCTGGCAGATGCACCGCGCCTGGGGCGAACTAAAGTACTCACTCATCGTCACCAGCGATTCCGATATCCGCGTGGCTCCTGACTTTCTGCGCGGTTTGGGCGACGGCTTCGATGTCGGCACGTGCCCGTATCGTGCCATCGGCGGCCCCAGCCTCTGGTCGCGCCTGGAAGCACTGGGCATGAACACGGAGTTTCTGGCCGGTCTGGTGACGGCGCGGCTGCTGGAAGGCGTCAAGTTCGCCATCGGCCCCACGATGTATCTCCGGCGCGGCGTCATCGAGGCCATCGGCGGCTGGCAGCAGCTGAGCGAGTATCTGGCCGAGGACTTCGTCATCGGCAACCGGGCGGCAGAGAAAGGCTTCCAAGTGGGCCTGTCACGCCAACTGGTGGAGCATCGCATTGGCAGTGAACCGATGGCCGTCAACTTCGGCCACCGCCTCCGCTGGTACCGCTCCACGCGCCGGTCGCGTCCGGCGGGCTATGTGGGCCAGCTGTTCACGATGCCGGTGCCGCTGATTCTGTTCCTGCTTGCCGTGGCTCCGCAATGGTGGCCGCTGGCGGCGGTCGCGGCGCTGCTGCGGCTGGCGACGGCGATGGCGACGCTGCGGGTGGTGGGTGCGCCCCTGGCGCTGTTCGATCTGCTGACGCAGGACCTGTTGAGTTTCGTCTTCTGGCTGGCCGGCTTCTTCGGCACCACCATCGATTGGCGAGGGCGGAAGTACGTACTGTCGAATGATGGCCGGTTTACGCGCCTGACGGATTGAGCGCGGTCCGGCGTTTGCTACGCTCGCTAGAGTCACCAGCACTCTATGCGAATCCTCCTTGCCACCCTGTTTATCACCGCGCTCTCGGCGCAGACTCCCTTTGATGTCGTGATCGCCAATGGCCGCGTGATGGACCCGGAGAGCGGGTTGAACGCTGTCCGTCACATCGGCATCCGCGCCGGCAAGATCGCCGCGATCTCAGCCACACCCCTGAAGGGCAAGACGGAGCTGAGCGCGCAGGGCCGCATCGTGTCACCAGGCTTCATCGACCTGCATGCCCATGGGCAGACCAACCAGGCCAACGAATACCAGGCGCATGACGGCGTCACCACGGCGCTGGAGCTGGAAGTGGGCGTGCCGGTGGTGGGGGCTTTCCTGAAGTTGCGCGAGAACAACGCGATCTTGAACTTTGGCGCGACCGCGTCGCATGGCGCCAACCGCACCATGTCGATGGATAAGTTCAAAGCCGAAGCCGTCGCCTGGCGCAACGCCGCTGATACGGATACGGCGAAGCGTTGGAGTGAAATCAACAGCAAAGGGCGTTACGAACCGCTGAACCGGCCGGAAGAAATGAGCCTGATGGCGGCCACGATGGAGCGCAATCTGAAGGAAGGCGGCCTGGGCTTGGGCGTCGCGCACCAATACTACCCGGGCGCCACGCGCGAGGAGATCTACCGCGTGTTTGAGATGGCGGCGCGTTGGAAGGTGCCGATCTATACCCACGTCCGGTCGATGACTGTGGACGCGATGCAGGAAGTGATCGCCAACGCGGTCGCCACTGGTGTCCCGCTGCACATCGTGCACGTCAACAGCATGAGCCTGGGCAACCTGCCGCTGGTGCTGGACCTGATCGATGGCGCGCGCAAGCGTGGCGTGGATGTCACCACCGAAGCCTACCCCTACACGGCGGCTTCGACGTTCATCGAGTCCACCATCTTTGATGACGGCTGGCAGGAGCGGCTGGGGATGTCCTATGGCGACATCCAGTGGGTGAAGACTGGTGAGCGTTTGACCAAAGAGACCTTCGAGAAGTTCCGGCCCCTGGGCGGCTACGTGATCATGCACATGATGAAGCCGGAATGGATTCAGCGCGCCATGGCGTCCCCGGCCGTGATGGTGGCCTCCGACGGCATGCCGTATTCGCCGCTGGCGCACCCGCGTAGTGCCGGGACGTTCACCCGCGTGCTGGGCCGGTATGTGCGGGAGCAGAAGGTGCTCTCGCTGATGGACGCGCTCGGCAAGATGACCATCATGCCCGCCCGCCGGTTGGAAGCGATTGCTCCGGCGATGAAGAACAAGGGCCGGCTGCGCGTCGGCGCGGATGCGGACATCACGGTGTTTGATGCCGACAAGGTGATCGACACGGCGACCTTCGAGAAGGGCCTCAGCTTCTCGGCCGGTATTGACCATGTGCTGGTGAATGGTGTCGCGGTGGTGCGTGATGGCCAGACAGTGCCCAATGCTTTCCCCGGCAAGGCCGTGATGGGGAACTACGCCCAACGGCAGTAGCGGGCGGCTACTTGAGTTCCTGGTAGAGACGCAGATGCTCGCGGGACTTTTCCAGCTGTCCGGCGGCCCGGTAGAGCTGCACCAGCCGGTAGTGCGCGGTAGCAAGCTTCGGATCACGGCGCAGAGCTTCCTCCAGGGCCGCAATGGCCGTGGGCCGACGCTCCGGGGTGTTTTCCTGACGAGCAAGTTCCAGCAGCGCGCGTGTCTCCTGGGGCGCCAGGGCCGCTGCGCGGGACAAGTGCGGTAAGGCTTCGGCGATGAGCGGCGGGTCTTGTTTCAGCAGCGCCCGAGCCAAGTAGTACTCGCCGTCAGCGCTTTCCCTGGCCGACATAGTCCGGATAGCGGCCAGCATGCGCGCGGACCAACTGGGCGCACCACCAACGGTCTCTCCGAGCATCGCCAGCACTGCCTGATCCGTGGGCCGTTGGATGGCGAGGCGGCACAACAGTTCGGCGCTCGCTTCGGCCTGGCCCACGATGAAGCGCGTGACCGCCACGCCCAGTGGGAGCCCTTGCTTTTCAAAGAATTGCTCCGCGGGGCCGAACAGCTGGCCTTCGAG
Organism: Acidobacteriota bacterium; assembly: GCA_026394075.1. Classification (GTDB taxonomy): domain Bacteria; phylum Acidobacteriota; class Terriglobia; order Bryobacterales; family Bryobacteraceae; genus JAPKYZ01. The sequence goes on along the minus strand of JAPKYX010000220.1, from coordinate 12,527 downwards.
CAGACGCACGCCTTCGGCATACCCCGGCAGCGCACGCAGCCTTTCCAGCAGGGCCCGGTGCAGTTCGGTCCGTTCGGCAGATACGTGGCTTGAGCCGTCAAGCGATGCTGCACCCGCCTGGATCTTGCGGTTCTCCTGGAACTCCGGCGGCTTGGTGATTTGTGCCGTAGATTGACCGGCACAACCCAGGCCCAGCAGACTCACCGTGACTAATAGGCGCGGCATGACGGCTCCTGTTTCCCTTCGGTCAGGCCGCACTGCGCATTCACCGGTAGATCCTTCCACGTCTCCACCTTACCGCCGGGCCAGCGGACGGTGACGAGATCCACTTTCTTGGCTGCCCCCAGGCCAAAGTGCAGCGCGAAAGAATGCTGCGAATAGTAGCTGGACCCAGAGAAGACCTCGTCAATCTGCTTCCTTCCGCCTGTCTCAACGGTGATGCGCGCGCCGATGGCGGAACGGTTGGCCTTCGTGCCCGTCAGGCGCAGGTTGACGAAGCTGCCACCGGGGGACGAGTTCTTCAAAACCGAGGGCCGGTCGTTCATGTTCAGGATGACTGCCTCCGGGCGCCCGTCGCCATCCAGGTCGCCCAACGCCAGCCCGCGCGAAGCCCGGGGAACAGCGAGTGCGGGGCCACCCGTGGCGGTCAAATCCTCAAACTTGCCGTTGCTCAGGTTCCGGAACGCGAGCGTCTCCTGACGGTAGCGGTCCCCTACTTTGGCCCCTTCTACCTCCGGATAAACATGGCCGTTGACGGTTATCAGGTCTTTCCAGCCGTCGTCATCCAGATCAGTGAAGGCGACGCCCCAACCCAGCAACTGCCGGACGCCCAGCTTGGCGGCGCCGGAGACATCAGAGAAGAACTTGCCGTCTTCATTCAGGTAGAGCGACGTCAGGTCGCCGGAGAAGTTGGTTTTGGCGATGTCGAGAAAGCCGTCATTGTTGTAGTCCGCCACGGCCACGCCCATCCCGGCCTGCAGTCGGCCATCGGCATTGAAGGCGACGCCCGATTCGGCACCGCGTTCGGAGAACGTCCCATTGCCGTTGTTGTGGAAGAGCATACTCGGCGTCATGTCGCAGGCGACGTAGAGGTCCGGCCAGCCGTCGTTGTCGAAATCGGCCGCCACGGCTTGCAACGAGTACCGCCCACCGGGCTTCAATATTCCAGCCGCGGCGGAGACGTCGCGGAAGGTGCCGTCAGGCTCCTGGTGATAGAGCACATTCGCCCCCAACGGCAGCCCTCGGGGACCGCACATCACCGGGATCTCTTTCCAGACGCAAAACTCGCCCTTGCCGGGGCGAGGTGTCTTTTCGAGATCGAGGGCGACGTAGTTGGAGACAAACAGATCCAGCCGGCCATCACGGTCGTAATCGACAAACGTACACCCGGAGCCGTACCGGATGCCGGTGGTGGGTAGCTTCACGCTGGCGGTCACGTCGGAAAAGCGACGGGAGCCTAGGTTGCGGTAGAGGTGGTTGTGACCGTAGTAGGTGACCAGCAAGTCCGTGCGGCCGTCGTTGTCGTAATCACCGGCGCAAACACCCTGCGCCCAGCCCTCAAAATTGAAGCCGCTTTCCGGCCCAAGCCGCTGCAATTTTCCGGCTGATTCCTGCCTATAAAGAATTGGCAATACCGGCTCCCGACCCACTGTCCGGTCCAGCGTCGTGCCATTCAGCAGTAGGACATCATCCAGACCATCGCCGTCAATGTCGACAATTGCAATCCCGTTTCCGGTTGTCTCCAAGATGTAATCTTTACGTGTGACGCCGCCAAACACGTTCGGCGCTGTCAGTCCCACTGCTTCGGCTATATCAATGATTCGCAGGGGGATAGCCCCCGTGGCCAGCGCGGCGATCCCCAGCATGATCAGTGATCGAAATGAAACTTGCATACGCTGCGGAGGCCTCGGGAGCATCTCTGACAAAACTCTACACTATTGCACTCGCGTTATGACAGTGATAGTCTGGCGTGGCAGTTGTAATCACTGCGGGGAGCTTCCACGTCTATGAACATCGCTCTGTTGCGAGTATTTTTTGCCACAATTGTGCTGGCCGTTTGTGCATTTGCCCAACGCGACCTGGCCACGATTGTGGGAACCGTCACTGATCCGACCGGGGCCGGCATTCCTAATGCCAAGGTCACCATTTCGGAAGAGGCCACTGGCCAGAAGTATGAAGTTACCACCACGTCTGGCGGTGAGTTTGCCCGCCCGGCGCTGAAGCCCGGCATCTACGTTCTCACCGTAGAAGCAGGCGGCTTTAAGAAGTCCACCCGGCGCAATATCCCGCTCACCGCGGGCGACCGCACCGGCGTCGATTTCCAGCTGCAAGTCGGCGAAGTCTCCACCAACGTCGAAGTGACGGGTGAAGTGGCTGTCCTGCAGACGGAATCCACCATCATCGGTGCCAGTGTCGATTCCAAGCAGGTTTCGGAATTGCCCCTGGGCGGCACTCGTAACTTTGCCTTCCTGGCGCGCCTGTCGCCCGGTGTGGTGCCGAACGAGCCCGGTGCTCGTGATGCCACGGGCGGTGGCTTTTCGGCCAACGGTGTCCGCTCCAACGGTCAGAACAACTGGCTGCTGAACGGCGTCGACAACAACGTCAACGTCATCGACTTTTTGAACCAGACCTCGTTCGTGATTGGACCGTCTGTCGAAGCCATCGGCGAAATGCGCGTCATGACCAACGGCTACAACGCCGAGTACGGCCGCGGCGCGGGCGGCGTGGTGAACGTCACCATCAAGAGCGGCACCAACCAACTGCACGGCACGCTGTTTGAGTACCTGCAGAACGACAAGCTGAATGCCAACCGCTGGGAGAACAACCGCAGTGGCGTCAAGCGCGGTCCGTTCAAGCAGAATCAGTTCGGCGCGGCCGTCGGCGGCCCGGTGATCAAGAACCGGACCTTCTGGTTTGCCGATTATCAGCAGACCGAGATTCGTTCCACCGGCGGCGCGGTCCCCGGATTGGGTACTTCGGCCTTCTTCTCCATCCCCACGGTCGGCATGCGCAATGGCGACTTCTCGCACCTGCTGGGCGCGTCCATTCCCAACTCCCTGGGTGTGGCGGCGCGCGAAGGCATGATCTACGATCCGGCCACGCAGGCGACGCAGAACTACCCCGGTGGCGGTTCCGGCTTCAGCCGTCTGCCGTTCGCCAACAATCAGATTCCGTCCAGCCGTTTTGACCCGGCCTCGAAGAAGATGATGGACCTGTTCCCGACGCCTAACGTCAACGTGGGCCCGGGCATTGCGCTCAACAACTACTTCACCACCACGTCCGGCACCTACGGCGTCAAGCAGGGCGACATCCGCATGGACCATCGCCTCTCAGACAAGGACAACATCTTCGGCAGCGTCAGCTGGTCGGAGCGGAATCAGTTGAATGGCCAACCGCTGCCCGGCGCGCTCGACGGCACCTACTTTGCCTCGAACACTGAGCAGACCCTGGCGCGCAACGCCATGTTGTCCTACACTCGCATCTGGTCGCCCGCGGTGGTCACCGAGACCCGCGCGGCATTCTCCCGCCTGGTGACCGCCCGTACGCAGGCGCTGCCGGATGTGGATCAGTTCAAGGCGTTCGGCATCGGCGGCTACAACCCCACCGGTCCGCTGAATGGCGGCCTGCCGTCCACCAACATCGACCGCTATAGCGGCTTCGGGGCTTCTGACTGGCTGCCCTCCAAGGAATACAACAACGTCTGGGACTTTATCCAGAACATCGCCATCCAGAAGAAGGGACACTCCATCAAGTTTGGTGCGGAATACCGCCCCATCAAGTTCCCCTTCTTCCAGTTCCCCAGCCCGCACGGCAACTGGACCTTTAACCGTACCGAGACCTCGTTCCCCAACGGCACCAACGGCCTGTCGAACCTGACCGGCGATGGCTATGCCTCGTTCCTGCTGGGCCGCGTTTCGCAGGGCCAGATGTCCACCACCAACTTCATCTCGTCGCAGAAGGAAGCCTGGGGCTTCTTTGCCCAGGACGACTGGAAGGTGAACAGCCGGTTGACCATCAACTACGGTGTCCGCTACGAGCTGTTCTCGCCGATCGGTGAGAAGTTTGGCCGTCAAGCCAACTTCGACTACGACAAGTTGACCCTGTTCATCCCCACCGGCAAGGACCAGAATGCTCCGCTGCCGCCCAACTTCGCGACCGACTTCCGCAACGTGAAAGTCTCGCGTGGGGAAGTGGGCCAATACCTGATTCCATGGGACAAGACGTCCATCGCTCCGCGCATCGGCTTTGCCTATTCGCTGAAGTCCAACACCGTGATCCGTGCCGGCTACGGCATCTTCTACGGTGGCGAGGAAAACCAGGGCGGCAACCCCAACCGCGGTGAAGGCGTGCCGTTCAACCAGACCACCACGCTGGTCCGGCCCACCAACGTCACCACGTTCGAACCGAATCCATTCTTCAATCAGACCAACGGCGTATCGGGTGGCTTCCCGATCAACATCTTCTCGCTGAACGCGCCGGTCGGCCTGCGCAGCGTGGCGCAGAACTTCCGCAACCCGATGGTCCACAAGTGGAACCTCTCCATCCAGCGTGAATTCCGCGGCGGCAATGCGTTTGAGTTGGCCTATGTGGGCAACAAGCAATCCAAGCAGTTGCACTTCTCCGATCCGAACGCGCCGTTCAACGATCCGCGTCCGAATATCGAAGCCAACATCCGCCGTCCCATCCCGAACCTGGGTGGTGTCAACTACACCAGCACCTTTGGCTTCGGCAACTATGCCGGCCTCACCGCGAAGTGGGAAAAGCGCTTCTCGAACGGCCTGCAGTACTTGACCGCTTACACCTGGGGCCACGCGCTGGCCACTTCAGGCACGCCGTTGAGCGGTTCTGGCGGCTTCGGCCCCAAGAACCCGCGCAACTGGTCTGAAGCCTATTCCAGCGCCGCCTGGGACATCCGCCACAACCTGACCGCCAGCTTCCTGTACGATCTGCCGATCGGCAAAGGCAAGAAGTTCGACCTGAACTCCAGGGCCGGCAATATGGTTCTGGGCGGTTGGCAGATCAACAGCGTGATGAGCTTCCGCACGGGCGCGCCCATCACTCTGTCCACCAATAACTGCGTCGGCAGCTTCGGCAATTGTCAGCCGGACGCCGTCGCGGGCAAGTCGTCGAACGCCGCTCCCTCGGGTGGCCGCAACGTCAACCAGTGGTGGGACATCGCCAACGTTGCCAACCCGACGCCGGGTACTCCGGGGTCGCTCGGTCTCCAGACGAACCGCATCCCCGGCCAGCGCAACGTGGACCTCTCGCTCTTCAAGTCAGTGCAGTTGAGCGAGCGCTTCTCGATGCAGCTCCGGGCGGAGTCCTTCAACCTGGGCAACACCCCGCAATGGGGCGCCCCGAACAACCAACAGGGCAACCCCAACTTCGGCAAGATCTTCTCGACGCAAGACGGCACGCAACGCCGTTCGCAGTTTGCGTTGAGGTTCATGTTCTAAGCTGATTGCTCGATTGAACGGCCGCTTGGCCAGGGCATCCGGTATGCTCGAACCAAGCGGCCGTTTTTCTTTTCCCCGTCATGTATTTGCTCGCTGTCGATCAGGTTGAAATGGCGCAGGCCGCGTTGGCCGCGGGCCGCGTGGCGGAAGCCCGCGTATTGCTGGAAGCGCGCCCGGCTGACGCTCGCGCGTGGGCTTTGCTGGCGCAGGTCTACCAACAGTTGAAGATGCCCCAGAAGGCGTCCCAGGCCTCACAGCGGGCGGCCACGCTGGGGCCGGGTATTCCGGCAGTGCAGCACACGCTGGCGCTCTACTATGCGCAATCCGGCCAACGGAAGCTGGCGGCACTGTGGGAAGGCCGGTTTGCTGAATCCAAGGAAGCTGACGCGGCTGCTCCCCTGCGGGCCGCGCTGCTTTATGCCGAGCTGAAAGCCTGGCCGGAGGTTCTGCGCTTCGGGCGCATGGCCATCTCGAAAGAAGACCGCGCGCAGACCCGTGCGCTGTTGGCGCAAGCGGCCGAAGCCTCGGGCAAGCCGGACGAGGCCGTGGAGCATTACCAGGCCCAGGTGGCCCTATCGCCCTACGACGAGGATGCCTATTCCAGCTTCGGCCAAGCCCTGTTGCGCATGGCGCGCTTTAACGATGCGGCGGCGTTCCTGGAAGATGCCCACCGTAAGTTCGACAAGAGCCCGCAGTTGGAGCTGTCGCTCGGTGTCGCCTACTACGCCCAGCGCCGCTTTGCCGACGCTGGGTCGAGCTTCTTGCGGGTGATCGAACTGGCGCCCACCGTTGCGCAGCCCTACATCTTTCTCGCCAAGATGCTTGACCAGTTGCCCGCGCGGTTGCCCGAGGTCTTGAAGAAGGCAGAAGCCTGGAATGCAGCTGAAAAGCTGGAGGCGTTCGCACCCTTTGTCTATGCGCGCGCACTGGCCGCTAGCGGAGCACCGGACACACAGGTGAAGCCGCTGGTGCAGGAAGCCATCCGGCGCAAGGCCGATGCCTGGGAGTTTACCTTTGAGTTGGGCCAGATCCTGGAGCGGGAGCGCGACTTTGCCGGTGCCGCCCGCGCCTATGAAGCAAGCCTTTTGAGCAACGCCAAGATTCCGGAGACGCACTACCGTCTGGCTCGCGTCTATGACCGGCTTTCGCAGCCCGCCAAGGCCGCTCGGGAACGCGAGATCCATCAGCAACTGCTGGCGGCTGGCGGTAGCACAGAAGGCATGCGATGACGCGGCGCGAACTGCTCTCACTGCCTATCCTGCTGCCGCTGGGATCGGAACCAATGCTGTCCGCCCCGGTGGCGACGCCGCGCTACCTGCATGACCCGCCGTACTTCCCCTACTTGGGCTTGATCGAAAGCGGCCACGACGAGTTTCCGCGGGACCCCGCCATGCCGCCGCCCGCGCCGCGACGCGACGGGCGCTTTGCCGACATCACCGGCAGCGTGCTCGATAGCGAGCAGCTTTCACGGGGCATTCCCTATTGGGTGGCGCGCCTGGACCCGGCGTTGGGCGTCGACATCTACGGCAACAACGGCATCGCCGTGGGCGACATCGACGGCGACGGCCGTGATGAGATCTACGTCTGCCAGCCCGCCGGTTTGCCCAACCGCCTGTTCCGCTGGAAGGACAAGCGTCTCGAAGAGATCTCCGCAGTTGCGGGCGTTGATCTGCTGGACGACACCTCCAGCGCGCTGTTTCTCGACCTGCGCAATCTGGGCCGTCAGGATCTGGTGGTCCTGCGCGGCTCGGGCCCGGTGCTCTACTTGAACGATGGCCAGGGGAAGTTCACGCTGGCCCCCGATGCGTTCCGCTTCGCGTCTGACCCACAAGGCGGCTTCACCGGCATGGCCGCCGCCGACTTCGACCGCGATGGCAAGCTGGACCTCTACCTGTGCTGCTATAGCTTCTTCCAAAGCGAAGCTCAATTCCGCTACCCCACGCCCTACTTCGATGCGCAGAACGGCCCGCCCAACTTTCTGTTCCGCAACCGGCTGAACGCTGATGGTACGGGGTATCTGGAAGACGTCACGACGGCCGTGGGGCTGAACGAGAACAACAACCGCTACAGCTTCGCCCCCGCCTGGGCCGACTACGACGGTTCCGGCTATCCGAGCCTCTATGTCGCCAACGACTTTGGCCGCAGCAATCTCTACCGCAACGAAGGCGGCAAGTTCCGCGACGTGGCCATGGAAGCGGGCGTGGCCAATCTGGCACCGGGCATGAGCGCTTGCTGGTTCGATGAAAATGGCGCCGGCCGGCCTGATCTCTATGTCGCCAACATGTGGACAGCGGCCGGGCAACAGGTGGTGAAGAGTCCGGCCTTCGCCTTGCGTAACCAACCCGCATGGCGCACGCACACCAAGGGCAATTCGCTCTACCGCAATCTGGGCAACGGCAAGTTTGCGGAGGTGGCGGGCGAACTCGGCATTGAGATGGGCCGCTGGGGCTGGTCAGCCGATGCGGTGGATTTCGACAATGATGGTCAAGCGGAATTGCTGCTGACGTGCGGCATGCTGAGCGGCCACAAGTCGCCTGACCTGATGGGTTTCTTCTGGCGGCAAGTGGTGGCTCGCACGCCGGCCACGGCCAGCCCCAATGCCGCGTATGAAAACGGCTGGAACGCTATCAACCAGTTCATCCGCGAAGGCTATAGCTGGAACGGGCATGAGCCTAATGTCTTCTACGTGCGTGACGGCAGCCGCTATCGCGACGCCTCCCAAGAATCCGGCCTCAACTTTGCCGAAGACTCACGCGCCTTTGCGGTGACCGATATCGATGGCGATGGCTGCCTGGACGTGCTGCTCAAGAACCGCCTGGGGCCGCAGTTGCGTGTCTTGCAAAACCGCTGCGGCCAGGCCCGCCCGCGCATTGCGCTGCGCCTGATCGGCACCAAGTCTAACCGCGACGCCATCGGTGCCAAGGTACGGCTCGACGTTCAGACCAAGTGGGTCACGGCCGGGTCCGGCTACCTGTCGCAGCATACGAAGACGCTGTATTTTGGGTGCGCCAGTCAAGTGGCACAGATCGAGATCACTTGGCCCAGCGGCCTCACGCAGAAGCTGGAGAAGCTGGACGCGGGGGCGCTCTATGAAGTCACTGAAGGCTCTGGCGCGCGGCTGGTGCGCAGGTTCTCCGCACCGGCTCCTATCGCCTCCACGCCCCTGGAAGGCGACAATCAGCCGCGTTTGCACGACACCTGGCTGAAAGATCCCGTGCCGCTGCCGGTCCCGCAAACTGGGCCCGGACTCTACGTCCTCACTGAGGCCGCCGCGCAGCCGAACTTGGCCGCCTACACGCTGTTCCGCCGCTACCTGTTTGAGCACCGGGCACCGCTGGAACTGCCGCTGGCGTTCCTGCTGAATGCGGAAGGCCATGCGGTGAAGGTCTACCGCCAGGTGCCGAGCGCTGCTCAAGTATCGGCGGACTTGAAGCTGATCAACCAACGTCCGGCCCTGCCTTACCCGGGGCGCGCGCTGGCCCCGGCTCGCCGCGACTACTTCAAGCTGGGCGCTTCTCTGCTGTGGTGTGGCTACCCGGAGCAAGCGCTACCGTATCTGGAAGCCGTGCTCCGGCAGCAGCCCACCAACGTGCGGACCATGGTGCTGGTGGCGCAGGTGCACCGCGAGGCAGGTCGGATTGCCCAGGCTGCACCGTTGGTTGACGAGGCTCTGCGCCTTGCGCCCGGCTCGGCGGAAGCTTGGAATGAGCAGGGCGCGCTGGCCATGGTGCGTGAGGACTTCAGCCATGCGCTGGAATGCTTTGATCAAGCCCTGGCAGCAAAGAGCGGCCTCACCTACGCGCTGCTGAACGCAGCGCAAGCCGCAGAGAAACTGAACCGCCTGCCGTTGGCCGAAGATTACTACCAGCAAGCGCTCGCCTCTGACCCCAACTCGCCCGAAGCGCACCAGGGCCTGGGGCTGACGCTGGCCAAGCGCGGGCAGTTGGCCGAAGCCGAGCGGGAACTCCAGGAAGCGGTCCGCCTGCGCCCCGCCTATTCGACGGCGTGGAACAATCTAGGGGTGCTCTATTTGCGGCAGCGCCAGCCTGAGAAGGCCGTGCGCGCCATCGAGCAGGGGATCACCGCCGCGCCCGATGATGAGCTGTTGTACCTGAACCTGGGCCGGATCTACGTGCAGCTGAAGAAGCTCCCCGAAGCCCGCCGGGCGATGGAGCGGCTGCTGAAGGTCCGCCCCGATAGCCCGGTGGCCCAGAAAGCGTTGAAGGATTTAGCGAATGCGCCTTAACCGTAGAATGTTCGTCGCCGCCGCCGCCGCTGGTGCGGCGCAGGCTGATCAACCGAAGCCGAAGCAGAAGTTGTTGATGCCCAGCGATCAGCCGGATGAGCTGCATTTCAAGTTGATGTGGTACAACCCGGTGCCGCCGATCGATCAGAAGACGTGGCGGTTGCAGATCAAGGGCTTGGTGGAAAAGCCGCAGCAGTTGACGGTGGCGCAGTTGCGCGCCTTGCCGCAGGAAACGCAGAATGCGCGGATGAAGTGCGTGCAGTGCTGGTCGTCGCGGACGACCTGGTCCGGCTTCCGCTTCCAGAACTTGATCGACATGGCCAAGCCGCTGAAGAAAGCCAAAGCAATCCGGATTGACTGCGCGGACAAGTGGTATGAGTACTTCACTCTCGAGGAGATGGCCAACCCGCGCCTGATGATGGTGCTGGGCATGGCCGGGCAGCCGCTGCCGGATAAACACGGCGCGCCGCTGCGGCTGCTGGACCCCTCCAAGTACGGCTACAAGTCCGCCAAGCTGATCACGTCCATCGCGTTTGTCGAAGAAGGCAAGGGCAGCATGGCTTGCGATATTGGCCCCTACTATTCGCCTGATGGGCGCATCCTGGCGGGTTACGATACGCCGCTTGATTTAGGCGGCAAGACCAAGCGCAAGATCTCCGGCGGAGAGATCATGGACTATTAGCCCCATGCGCAAGCGCGACTTTTTGAAACTGGCCGGCTTGAGCATTGCCTCGCGCATTCTGCCGCCCAGCTTGATGAGCCTGTGGGCGCAAGCCGCGGAAGCGCAGGCTAAAGGCCGCAAAGTGATCCTGGTGACCTTTGGCGGTGGCGTGCGGACTGCGGAAACGTTCTCGCCCGAAGGCCTGCACAACATTCCGCGTCTGGCCAAACTGCAGCATGACGGCTTCTTCTATCAGACCTGCCAGAACCAGGGCGTGCTGTCGCACTTTAATTCCACCGCCAGCATCGTCACCGGCAACTGGCAGCGCGTCGATGATTTTGGCTTTGAGGCACCGGCCTCGGCCACCGTGTTTGAGCAGTTCCGCAAAGCGCACAAAGCCGGGCCGCTGGATGCCTGGGTGATCGCCACCAACAAGAGCTTCGCCGCCATGGGCTCCAGTGCTCAGCGCGACTTTGGCGCGCCTTATGGGGCCAACGTCATCCTGCCCAAGCAGCTGCTGCTCGATGCAGTGAAGGACATCGTCAAGAAGCCGAGCGCGGCCAATCTCTCGGATCGCGACGCCGTGCACCGGCGACTCGAAACACTCCTGCAGGAAGGCTATGAGGGCGTCGGCTGGACCATCTTCAAGGGCAGCCGCCAGATGGACAAGCACGTGCAATCGACGCTGACGCGCGCGTTGGGCGAATTCATCAACGGACCGGAAGCGCCCAGCTCCGGCGATGAGCTGACGTACTTCATCACGCGCGAAGTGATGCGAGAGTTCTCGCCGCGGCTGATGCTGGTGAATTTCTGGGATATGGACGTGGCGCACTGGGGCAGCTATTCGCTCTACCTGCAGGCCGTCACGCGCACGGACCGGCTGACCGGGATGCTGTGGGATGAGATCCAAGCCAACCCCAAGTACAAGGACCAGACGACGTTGCTAATCTTGCCCGAGCTGGGCCGCGATGGCGACCAGAACACCGCCAACGGGTTCTTGAACCACCGCAGCGGCGACCCGTCCTGCCGCAACACCTGGCTGCTGGCGCTGGGCGCGGGCGTCACCAAAGGCGCGACTGATAAGCCGATCCGGCATATCGATGTGGCGGCCACGGCGGCGGCCATGCTCGACTTGAAGCCCGAAGGGTTGGCCGGGCAGCCGGCGCGCGAGATTTTGATTTAGGCAACATGGCTGTTCCCCGCTTCGACTTCGCGCATGTCCCGGTCACCTTTGCCGCCTACTTCAATGAGCAGTTGCGCGGCTGGGAGTCGCTGTTCCCCGCCGAGCAGGCCTACTTTGAGCGGCTGGGCGCTTATCTCGAAAAAGCACCGGCGGCGCTGTTTGCGCCCTTGGCCGAACTGGAACCCCGCATGGGCGTTACGCCGCAGACGTGGCCGCGCGGGCGGTTCACGCTGCAGCAAGTGGATTTCCTGAACCGGAACGCGCTCTACCCGGAGTGGCGCCGCGTGATCACGCAGATCTTTGATCAGATCAATCCGGTGCTGGACGGCGAACTTTCTGCAAAGGGTCAACCGCGACTGGTGATGGTGATGGCTCCGGCGGATCTGCCGGTGGGGCCGGACCGGATGTGGACGCGGCTGAAAGGCCGAGGCCGCCGCGTTTCGCTGGCCGTGCCGGATGACCTTTCGCAGTATGTGCCGCTGGCGATCACGGGCAAGCCGGTGCCCGATCTTGCGGGAAGCTTGCTGGACCTCTGCACGCAGGCTCGGGGCCCGTACAGCGCGTGGTCGGTGGAGACCGGCGAAGTGCTGGCGGGGTGCGCCAACAAAGCCACGCAGCTGAGCTACGAGAAGCTGAGCGTCTACCGCCAGCGGCTAATGGAAGAAGTGCAGAAGATCGCCGAGAAGGGCGAAGTCCGGGGTCCGCGGCAGTTGGGCGAGAAGCTGAAAACGTTGCAGCCGCGTGATGCGGAGTATTCGCGCGATCCGGTGATGTCGGAGTTCGTGCGCGCCACCCTGCTGGCCGGCAACGGCACGCTGCTGGTCAACAACACGTTTGTGGAATGGGCATCAGTCCAGGCGATACGCCGCGCCAAGCCGTCGCTAGTAGTGGCCAGCTTCGGTATCCGCAACAAGGTGAAGCCGTTCAGCAGTCTGCTGATTTTTGAGGATCAGGATAAGGCAACGGCGATCCCGACGCAGG
>JAPKYX010000178.1 GCA_026394075.1 Acidobacteriota bacterium | reverse complement strand
GGAACTTCGCTTCCAGATAACCGCCCCCGCCCAACCGCAGCGGAGCCTTGGCGCGGAAGTCCTGGTTGATGGCGTCGAGAATAATGTTCACCGGCTCCGGACGGCCATTGATGAAGATCTTCACCCCGCTGGCCAACCGCGACCCGTCATAGCTGATGGCCACATGCTGCCAATCGCCCACGGGCAGTGCGCGCACCGTCTCCAGACGGATCGAATCATCCAGCCGCCGCTTGATCAGGTTCACCTGCAGCTTGCCGTTTTCGAGATACACGCTCCAGCCTTCGTCGTCGGTTTTGTCGACCGCGCGCGTCACAATGGCTCCAGTCGGCGCTTCCGTCCGCATCCACACGGCAACCGTGAACTTGTCGTAAAAGCCATAGTCCGCTTGCTCGCCCAACGTCTCCACGCGGGAGCCATTGAAATGCGCCGCACCACCCACCTTGCCGGGCGCGCTTTCATTCAGTGCCTCATCAAACGCCAAGCCTTCGCGAACTGACCAATCAGCCTTGGCCGCGAGCGTCTTTTGCCAGGCCGCCTGCTCGCGTTCGATATCCGGCAGCAGCGCACGGAAGCGCGATTCCGCCGCCTTCAGCCGCCCGTCGAGCAACTTCAACTGCTGATCCTGATCGGGCGTCGGCGCCTTTACGTAGGGCGGGGAATTGCCGTACTTCAAGTAGCGGCCAATCTCGGGGATGCTGTTGAAGTAAGCGATGAACTGGTAGAAATCGCGTTGCAGGATCGGGTCGTACTTGTGGTTGTGGCACCGTGCGCAACCCACCGTCAGGCCCAGAAACACTGTGCTGGTGGCCTCCACGCGGTCCACGGCATACTCGTTCAGATACTCCTCCGGTACGATGCCGCCTTCGGAGTTGCCACGGTGGTTGCGGTTGAAGCCGGTGGCGATCCGCTGGCTCAGCGTGGCATTCGGCAGCAGATCACCGGCAATCTGTTCGGTGGCGAACTGATCAAACGGCTGATTGCGGTTGAACGCCTCGATCACCCAATCGCGCCAACGCCACATCACCCGCTCGGCATCGGTCTGATAGCCGTTGGTGTCCGCGTAACGCGCCGCATCCAGCCACCGCGCAGCCATGCGCTCGCCATAACGGGGGGAGGCCAGCAGCCGGTCGAGCAGGCGCTCATAAGCATCAGCCGAGCTGTCGGTCTCGAACGCCTGCACTTCCGCGGGCGTCGGCGGTAGACCGGTCAAGTCCAGTGTGGCGCGCCGGATCAGCGTGGCCTTGCCCGCCTCCTTGGAAGCCGCCAGCCCTTCCCGGTCCAGCCGCGCCAGTACGAAGGGGTCAATCGGATTGCGTACTCTCCAGCCGGCCTTCAGCGCGGGCAGGGCCGGACGGACCGGCGGAATCAGTGACCAATGCTTTTGCCACTTCGCTCCCTCGCTGACCCACTCACCGATCAGCTTGACTTCCGGGTCGGACAACTTGGACCCCGTGAACACGGGCGGCATGCGCCGGGCTGGGTCGCTTGAGCTGATGCGCCGCAACAGTTCGCCGGAATCGATCGCCTTGCGCGCATCCTCTTCCCGGTCCAACCGCAGCTTGATCTTGCGGGCGGCGGCATCCGGTCCATGGCAGGCGTAGCAGCGGTCCGACAGAATCGGCCGGACGTCACGGTTGAAGTCCGCGGCGAAGCCCGTCAGCGGGGCGAGTAGCACGAGTGAGTAGAAGCAGCGGTTCACAGTTCGTCCGACATGATATCGAGTTGACGCGGCGTTGGGTAGCCCAACCCTGTCTCCCTGACCGCGGCGCGACGGCAAAGGAGCGGTCTGACGGCTCAAAGCAAAACCGGCCCACCGCTCCTCGAATCCGGTGGGATCAGGGAAGCGACGGGCCGGTCCAAGGGCCAGCAAGAAATACTGCGGCTTTAGAACTCCACCTTCAGCGCCATCTGCCATTGCCGCGGCACATAGTTGGCAAACGCACCAAAGATGCGGCCCGCCACACCGGGACAATCCACACAACCATTCGGATTGGCCAGATTGGTCCGATTGAGGAAGTTAAACGACTCCGCCCGGAACTGCGTGCGGATGCCTTCCTTGATGGTGAAGCTCTTAAAGAACGACAGGTCCATCTGGGCGAACGACGGGCCGCTGATCATGTTGCGGCCAATGGTGCCGAACCTTGCCCGCTGCGGACGTTGCCAGGGGCCATCCACTTGGCCATTGGCGGTCAACGGGGCGGAGGCCGTCTTGAACCAGCCAAACTGGCCTGGGTTGCTCACCGTGTAGTCGCCAATCAGGTCCGGACGGCACCAGCCTGTGTCACGATCCGCGTTGCAATCGCGATAGCTGGGCGTGATCGGTTGGCCGCTCATCCAGTTGTAGGTGCCATTCATCTGCCAGCCTCCCAGCACCATGTCGGCCACCTTGGGCGCATTCGACAGGAACTTGCGCCCCTTGCCCACCGGGATTTCATACAGCGACCCGACAAAGAACACGTTCGGCCGGTTGTTGCTGGACGGGCCACGGGCCAGCTTCGCATCGCGCGGATAGTACGTGCCGTCGTAGTCGATGTTCTTTGAGAACGTGTAGTGCGACATCACCGACAGGCCGCTCGAAAAGCGCTTGTCGGCGCGGATCTGAATGGAGTGATAGTTGTTTGAAGCGTCGCTGCCGTAGTAGCGCAAGTTCTGCGCCCAGCCGAACTTCTGGAAGAACGGCTTGCGTTGATTCGTGGTCAGCGTGCCGAAGCCATTGATGTCGGCCTGGTTGGGGTCGTAGTCGCCACCCGTGCCCGCGAACACGTGCGTGCCCTTGGTGCCGACATAGGCCGCTTCCAGCGAGAAGCTGCCAATCTGCCGCTGCACCGTGAAGTTCCAGGCATCCACGGTGGGGAACCGGATGGGGTTGGTGATCATGAAGGCCGTCACGCCGTTGGGCAGCATGTTGAAGCCGTTCGGTCCCTTGGGCTGAGCGGCCAGAATCGTGCTCGGATTCAGCGGCGTGGGGCCGTTTGCCAGCGTGAAGACGCGGTCGAAGTTCTGCGCCGGCTGGTCGGACTGGATGCCCAGCACCGGCAGGTTCTGCGTGACGTTGTGGCCAAAGATCGAGCCAAACACACCCAGGTTGTAGCCACGGCCGTAGCCGGTGCGGATGACGGTCTTTGAATTCAGCTGATAGGCAATGCCCAAGCGGGGCGCAAAGTTGGTCCAGGGTGCCGTGACGTTCAGGTCGCGGCCGACGCCGTTCTGACCCGCCACCATGATCTCGCCCGTGGTCGAATTCAGGAAGCCGCCGTTGCCGTTCTCATTGACGAACTGCGGCCGGTAGATCTCCCACCGCAGGCCGTAGTTGACGGTCAACTTCTTGGTGATGCGCCAGGAATCCTGCGCAAAGAAGAACCAGCGGTTCTGCGTCTCGCGCGCGTTCAGCGAATTGGAAACGTAGCGCTCAAAGCGCGACACATCGCCCACCAGGAACGACGCCAACCCGGACCCGCCACCCAACGGCCCCTGCGTGCGGGCTGCGTCGAAGTTCAGTTCGCCGGAACGGTGGCGGTCACTGGGCACGCGCAGATTGCGCGCCTGCCGGATATCGCCGCCAAACTTGAACGTGTGGTTGCCTTGGATCTTGGTCCAGTTGTTCACGAACTGCATTTGGTTCTCATCCTGGATCAGCGGGCAGTTGCAGCCATTGACGCCCAGGGCATAGCCGAAGCGGAACAAGTTGCTCCCGTAGCCATTGATGAAGAACGCCGGCATGCCGGAATTGAAGTTGTCGTCCGTGTTCAAACCCGGAATGCCCGCATCCTTGGCCGGTGCCGTGCCAATGCCATTGGGCTGACCGAACACCTTGTACCGGAACCAGCCAAAGCGGAAGTCCGTCAACAGCGTCGGCTTCACGGTGTAGTCAAAGCCACCGGCAATCGAGTGGTTGCGCGAATCGGACTTGCCGGCATAAGCACTGGTGGAACCGGAAGCGTCCAGTCCCGGACCGCCCGCCACCAGGCCAAACGAACCCGGTGCCACCACGCGGAACTGCTGCATGCTGTAGCGGCCAAAGATGTGTAATTTCTCGGTGGTGTAGTGGTCGATGCGCGTATTCACGGCCTCATCATCGGATTTAACACCGCCGGAAGAAGAGAAGTTGGGCTGGTCCAGCACGGCGTTGGTGTTCGGGCCCGGGATCTGCCGCAACAGCGCTTGCGCCTGCGTCGACAACCGGTTCGCCGGGATCACGTTGTTGGGGAACTGCGTGCGCGTGGCGGGCGTCGCGCCGCTGGCGGGGTCAAAGATGTTCAGGTTTAGCCCTCGCAAGTCGCCCGACTTTTCTTCCGCCGTTGGCACACGCAATAGAGCGCCGCCGCCGGTATTGCGTCGGGTGCCCTGGAAATCAGCAAAGTAGAACAGCTTATTCTTCTGGATCGGCCCACCCAGCGAAGCACCGAACTGGTTCCACTGCGTCAGCGGAATCAGGCGGCCGTTGGAGTTCGGAATCACGCGGCTTTGCGTGAACGGGTTGCGCGCCTGCATGTGATCGTTGCGCAGGAACCAGAATGCGCTGCCATGCATCTGGTTGGTGCCGGACTTCGTCTGTGCGCTCACCACGCCGGCGCTGGCGACACCGAACTCGGCGTCATAGTTGGCGGTGGTGATCTTGGCCTCCGTCACCGATTCCAGCGTCGGGTTGATGACAATCCAGCCCAGCACCGCATCATGGTTGTCCGTGCCATCCAGCAAGTGGCTGGTACCCGCGAAGCTCTGGCCATTCACCAGCATGCGGTATGACCCTTGCGGGTTCTCAGCGGAGGCTGCGGTCAGCGAAGTGGGGAAGGAAACCACACCCGGCGTCATCAACTGCAAATTGGTGAAGCGGCGGCTGAGAATCGGGAGATTGGTGACCGTCTTCTCGGTCCACGTGGTGCTGACGTCGCTGCGCTCTGTTTTCAGGATGCCGGCTTCAGAGCTGACTTCCATCGTCTGCGTCACGTCGCCCACCTGCAGCAGCAGGTCGATGCGCGTTTCCGTGTCCACCGAAACGCCGACGTTTTCCTGGTTCAGTGCCTTAAAGCCGGCTGCCTCAACGCGGACCCGGTAGCGGCCCACGATCAGGAACCGCTGCGTGAAGTTTCCGGATTCATTCGTGGTCGTCGTCGTGGCCACATCGCGGCCCGTATCGGTAATGGTGACCTTGGCTCCAGCGACGGCAGCGCCCGTGGGATCCACCACGGTGCCGACGATGGTGCCGTAAACGGCTTGCGAGAAGCTAGGCGTGACGGCAGCGAGCGCTAGGATCGCGACCCAAATAGTATGTTTCAACATAGTTACCCCTCCAACTGGGAAGTGGGGATATTTATATCACGTTTGTGTGCGGCGCAACTGGTGCCTGCGGCGGCAGGATTCCGCTGTCGCGCAGCCAGGTTTGTTAAACTCAAAAATCTTGCCGTGAGCCGGTCCCTACGCCTCTTCGTCTCCCTTCTTGTGGCCATCACATTGGCCTCGCCTCTGGCTGCGCAAACGGGAGGCAAAAAGAAAAAGAAAAAGGGCGATGACGAACTGCCCACCCAGCAACTGGAAGTTCTGCCCGATCCACCATCCACCTCCAGCGTTGAGACGACCCACCTGGGCTACCTACTGTCGCCGCTGTCGGCCAAAGGCTTGCTCAGCCAACAGACCCATGAGGCGATCCGGGCACTGATGCGCAATCCCCATCACGCTCACGTCGTGAAACTGCGCGCCTTCGTCGCCGGCTCAGGCGATGTGCGCCGCATTCAGACCATCGTCAGCGAAGAGTTCAGCGCCAAACACCAGCCCCTCCCATCCGTGAGTGTCGTGCAAGTGGGAGCGTTGCCGCTGGAAGGCGCGCAAGTGCTGATCGAGGCGGCGGTGTCAGAAAAGAAGGCCCTCAATCCGCATGGCGTAGCGTTCTTCTCCGGACAGCAGGTGGTGGCTGATCCCAAGCCCGATAATCCGCTGGGTCCGGTGCTGCCCACCGTGGAGAAGTCCCTGGCCAACCTCTTGAAGGCGGCCGAAGGCGTGGGTGTCGGAGCCTCCTCCATGCTGCGAGTGACGTGCCTGGTCAGCTCGCTCGCCGATTACCCGGCGGTCAGCCAGCGCGCGGCGCAGGTGTTCCCCGGCGCGGTATTGTCGATCGTCCAATTGCAGCGCGGGCCCCTACAATCCGTGGCGGAATGCGAAGGTGTAGGCCGGCTTCCGGCGGGTGACGGAACTGCGGTCACCTTGGCCAATCCGCCAGGTCTGACGCCATCCCCCAACTATTCGCAAGTGGCGCTGGTACGCGGGCCGAGAATCGTTTTCTCCACCTTGCAGATGGCTTTCGGCAACGCCGAAGCTGACGCCCGCCTGGCCTTTGAACGGCTCAGCCGGTTGCTCGAAGCGGGCAAGACCTCCATCAAGAACGTCTTCTTCACCCAGGTCTATCCGCTGACGAATTCGTCGCTGGAACGCGTGCGCGCGACGCGTTTCCTCTATCTCGACAAGACCCGTCCGCCCGCCAGTACGATGATTGTGTTTGAGGGCTTGCCGTCGCTCGATGCCTCGTTTGGCCTGGAAGTGATCGCCGCCCAGAATTAGGAGTTTCCCCATTATGCCTACCGTTGTTACTTTTGGTGAGATCATGCTGCGCTTGGCCCCTCCCGGCTTTGAGCGCTTTCTCCAGTCCCCGCAATTCCTGGCCACCTTTGGCGGCGGCGAAGCCAACGTCGCCGTGGCCTGCGCCCAGTTCGGCGTCAACGCCCGCTACATCACGTTGCTGCCGGGCAACAACCCGATCACGGAGGCGTTCGCTGGTGAACTGCGCCGCTTCGGCGTCGATGCCTCGCAGATTGTGCGGACCAAGACTGGCCGCTTCGGTATCTACTTTGTCGAGCCCGGTGCCAACCAGCGCGGCGCGAAGGTCTCCTACGACCGCGACTATTCTGCGATCTCCCAGGCCGGCCCCGGCTCTGTCGATTGGGACAAGGCGTTCAAGGAAGGTGACTGGTTCCACATCACCGGCATCACGCCCGCCTTGAGCCAGTCCTCCGCGGAACTCTCGATCGAATCCATGCAGAAGGCCCGCGAGCATGGCCTCAGCGTCTCGATTGACTTGAACTACCGCAAGAACCTGTGGAAGTACGGCAAGAAGGCCAGCGAAGTAATGCCGGACCTGCTGAAGCTGGCCGACGTCTGTATCGCCAACGAAGAGGATTGCCAAACGGCGCTGGGCATCAAGGTGGATGTCGATGTCCACTCCGGCAAGCTGGACCACGATGCCTACCGCAAGCTGGCTGAAGCCGTGCTGGCCGAATATCCCAACCTGCGTTCCATCGCCATCACCCTGCGCGAATCCCACTCGGCCTCACACAACGGCTGGAGCGCCTGCTTCCATGACCGCCAGCAGTTCATGGTCTCCAAGCATTACGACATCACCAACATCGTCGACCGCGTCGGCGGCGGCGATTGCTTCGCCGGCGGCTTGATCTACGGCCTGCTCACTTACCCCACTTCGCAAGAGGCACTGGAGTTCGCCGTGGCCGCTTCGTGCCTGAAGCACTCGATTCCGGGCGACTTCAACCGCTTCACCGCGGACGAAGTGGAAGCTCTGATTAAGGGTGGAGGCTCAGGCCGCGTCCAGCGGTAAAGCGGCCTTTGTTTCTTCCGGCTGCCGCGTCAGTTCACCCAGGCCGTTCATCGTCAGGATGTGGATGTAGGCCTGGGTGGTGCTCTTCAAGCGCCGCTCGCAATAGCGGGCAAAACACGGGATCACCAGTACAAAGGCCACCGCCGCCTCGATCAACCGAGCTTGCATCAGGCAAGCAATGCCGGTGAAGATGCTCACCATCACAAAGCTGCGGAAGAACTTCGAATCCGCCTCCAGTCGCTGCACATCCGCCGCCGCCGCCGGACATTTGGAGACCAGCACCGCCCGCGCCCACTGGAACGAGTTCACCGCCTGCTGGTCTTCGGGGGCCAGCAACGAATTCCTGATCGCGGTGGCCCGCACGTAGGCCTCCTGATTCTTCTCCAGCGATTCCTGAATCGCCGTGGAGCGGAGCAACCCGCCCGGCTGCTCCTTCGCGCTCAACCGCTTGCGCAACCCATCGTAGACCGGGTCCAGATACGACCCCACCAGAAAGATCAGATGCCCCAGCAGATAGGCACTCATGAGAAACGCCGCCCACTGCGCCGTCTCTGATTTGGGCACCGTCATCAACGACCCAAACACCGCCGCCCCCAACGCCTGCTGCAAAATCGCCGCCGCAATCGCTCCGGGTAGGATGACGGCAAAAAAGTCGAGGACGCCAAGGTAGAGTTCGCTGGGTTTGGGCATGGGTAAATGCTCGCAGTCGCCAGCCTTAGCCCGGAGGCATGCTGACCGATTCAGCTATTGTGACTCATAACCTCTTGGATATCGCTGCCGCACCCACTCCTCCAAGGAGATGATGTCGTGTCTCAGCTGCCAGCGGAAGGCATTTCGCGCGCGCGTGGCGATCTGTTCTGCCGGGAGGCCGCTCAGATCAGCCCAATTCTCATCGCACCAGCGCGTGACTGACGCGTCCCACCGGACGGGAAGGCAACGCAGAGTAGCGTGTACCACTTGATACACCTCGATCCGGTTGCTTTCCTCCCTCCACCAGCGCCCACCGTCGGGCAAGCCCCGCCGGAGTGGAACTCTCTGCCAATGCGGCCCTGTGCAGACGGGGCATCCAGTGGCAGGTGCGTCCAGACACTTCCCGAACTCGGCCACATAGCCCCTGTAGGACTGAAACCAGGAAGTCCACACCCAGTCGCGGATGTTGTTCGGCTGCCGAAATCGCTTTCGGTTCCGCCATAGCTCCACGAATGCACCCTGGACAAGATCCTCCGTATCGCCAAACCCTTCGGTCAATCTCGTCGCCGCCGATGAAACGGCGTGCTAACTCCACTTCGCGTTGCCTATCCGCGCGCATGCCTCAGCTTAACGCTCTGGCTGAGCGTCCACTTTAGGACTCGCCGCACCGGAAACAGCTGGGCTTCCAGAGAGTTCGCTGGGTTTGGGCATGGGTGAAGCAGTGCTCTCGAAAGTATTTCGGCTGTCGGCCGGACGAGTGAGATGCTGCGAGCGCCCTACGCGCACAACCCCATGCTGAACAGGTCCGCATTCAGTGAGTATGGGTGCGGTTCGAAACAGATCAGGGTGATGCTGTCTTCCGGATCTTCCCAGCGGGCATAGGATGCCGCCTCCGCGATCCATTCCTCCACATCCTCCGGACGCCGGAGCTTCCGGATACGCATCAAACATCGGAGCCATGTCTCCTGCGCGAAATCGTCCGGCTCAAACTTGCACGGGACCGGTCGCGCCCAACCCTCGCGCAAACGCGGGCTGTAGATCCGGACAAGTTCCTCAAACGCCCCCGGCTCTCCAGCGATCAGCCGACGGGCAGCGTCGATGGCTAGTGGGTCTGGCGTGGGCATCATCTGGACATACTATCGACTTGTTATCTCTCCCCAATAGCCCGGCGGATGTAGGCCTAACAGCCAGCGCGCCCGCCCCACCGGACCCCAGTTGGCGTCAGCTATACCGTGAAGTCGGAGGGTCCAGATCCGGCGCGCCAGAAAATCACGTGGCGCAGTCACTAGGCGCTCACTTGAAACGCCTCCCGCTGCGCGGCTTTGGATAGGAGCCCGGCCGCCATCGTCCGGAGAATCCCGGCCCTCCTAGCGTGATGCAGGCTTGCCGCCCCAATCGTGCCCGGCCTAATGCCTCCAATGAGAGCGTACTGAGTGATCGGTGAAGCGCTCCATCGCCAGGCTTTGGGCCAAGCCAAGCTGGCGGATCCGGCCATGGTGCCTCATCATCCGCCGGAAACCGTTCAACTACCGTGCCAGTGGCGAGATGTTGCCGCCTTTCGATCGCCAGGAATGCCTTGCGCGCCCGCACCGCGACCGCCGGTGACCAACCTCCGCTTCTCGTGCCGCTGGCCCTCCAACCCCATCGCCGGCGGTGAAGTGTCCACTTTCGCCCGCGCTCGGCGGGGAAAAGCTCGGCGTGAACGTTTGAATCAACCAGGAGCCGCCCTCGTCTCCACCAAGCGCCGGCTTGCTGCTCCGATCCCCCGAGGTCTCTGCCCACTTCGGCCAGACTCTTTCCGTGGACCCAGCTTAATCTCAGCGCCCGCCTCCAAAGATCCGGCAACCGCGCCACCCCCCGGCCGAACAATCTCCACAGCTTCTCTTCCAGCGCCCGCTGGCCGGGCTGCAACCTCCACCACCGGACCCTCCGCCGGACTTCAGCTGGCGTCAGCAACACAGTGAAATCGTCATACTTCCGCTGCGTCTCGCAATGTGATTGCACCACCACAGTTTCTGCCCACATACGTCCGAAGACGTCTTGGGGGTTTCGGAAGCTCCGCCGATTCAGCCAGACCTTGATCAGGGCACTCCTTAGCGAAGGGGCAAGTTCCAGTTCACTCAGTTGCCGCATGGCTGACCTCTCAACCCGACAGATCGGAAGATCTCCTCGGGGGCTACAGGGGACTGCTTTAGAAGTATCATCGGATCACGGAAGGGAAACCACAAGACCATGAAGTTGACCCGGCTACCGCTCCGCTCTAGTCTCACCGCCTATTTCAACCAGGCCAACCAACTCCTCCAAGGCCACCAGCAGGGCGAGCCGTGGGCCATCCAAGCGCTCCACCATCTCCATCCCCGCTTCCTCCAATCCGAAGTCAAGTGGCTGCCCCAGCCCCTCACCGCGGAGCGGATCCAAGCCGCCGAAGTTACCTCCGACGACGCGCGCCTGGCCGTTGCCCGCTACTACAATTTTCAGGATTGGAATGCGCTCGCCCAACACTTGGATGCCATCCTCGCCGGGGGCGGTGTCTTCCGCTTTGAATCCGCCGTCGAAGCGGTGATCGCTGGGGATCTGCCCGCTCTCCAAGCATTACTGGCCGAAGAACCGGAGCTGGTGCGGGCGCGTTCCACCCGCGTCACGCATTTCGATCCGCCCGTCCACCGCGCCACCCTGCTGCACTACCTTGCGGCCAATGGTGTCGAGAACTACCGCCAGCGCAGCCCCGCGAATGCAGTCGAGGTCGCCCGGGCGCTGTTAGACGCGGGGGCCGAGCCGGATTCGCTGGCTGATCTCTATGGCGGCCAATGCACCACGCTTAGTCTGCTGGTCTCCAGTGGCGTCCCCACACCTGAAGTGCAGCTCGGATTGGCGGAACTCTTGCTGGACCGGGGTGCGGCCGTCGATGGCCAGGGAGCAGGGAACTGGGTGAACCCGCTCCGGACCGCGCTCGCGTTTGGCTTCATGGACGCTGCTCGACTGCTGGCCACCCGAGGAGCGCGCCTTGATCTCGCGGCAGCCGCTGGACTGGGAGACGCGGCCCGAGCGGCGGAATTGTTGCCGTCTGCCGATGGTCCTGTGCGTCATGCGGCGTTGGCGCTGGCGGCCCAACTGGGCCAAGTGGAGACATTGCGTCTCTTGCTCGAATTCGGCGAGGACCCCAACCGCTACAACCCGGCTGGCTTGCACGCCCACGCGACGCCCTTGCACCATGCCGCACTGGCCGGGCATGCCGAGGCTGCACGGCTGCTGGTGGCGCACGGCGCGCGTCGTGACATGCCCGACAAGCATTGGCACGCCACCCCGGCCGGGTGGGCCCGTCATTCCGGGCATCAGGACTTGGCCCGCGAACTGGATTTGTAAGTCCATATTCCCGGACCAGAAACTGCCGATTTGTAACAACTTTCTCGTTGCTTATAGGGCGTTTGTATGACACTATCCTCCAGGTCCGATTTTGCTTCTGGAGAAAAAATGAAGTTTTCTACGCTAGTTCTGTGCGTGGCTTTCGCCGCTGCCCCCGCCCTGTTTGGCGGGCCTATCGCTTACACCGTCACGCTCAATGGCGCGAATGAGGTACCGGCGAATGCGTCGGCCGGGACGGGTTCCGGCTTCGTGATCTTTGACGATGTCGCCAACACCATGTACATCACGTTCACCTTCAGTGGACTGACTGGCACCACCGCCGCCTCGCATATCCATTGCTGCACCACCGTCGCGGGTGACGGTACGGCCTCCGTGGCCACCCAGACTCCGTCGTTCATCGGTTTCCCGCTGGGCGTGAAGTCCGGCTCATTCACGAAGACCTATGATCTGACGCTGGCCTCCACCTACCGCGCCGGGTTTGTTACCGCCAACGGTAATTCGGTCAGTGCTTCGGAAGCGGCCCTCATCGCGGGCGCCGCCGCCGGCAAGGCTTACCTCAACGTCCATACCAATACCTTCCCCGGCGGCGAAATTCGCGGCTTCCTGGCTCCCGTCCCGGAACCGGCCACCTTCGCCATCGCTGGCCTGGCATTGGCCGGTCTGGTGGCCCTGCGCCGCAAGACGGTCTAACGGCTCAAAGAACAACAAAAAGGCCCCGGGGTAGCTGATTCAGTTCAGCTTACCCGGGGCCTTTCCTTTTGTATGGCTAATTGCCGGAACTACGCCGCGACAGCTGCCTCAGCGTACACGGCGCGAGCCGCCTCCACCGCACTGCCCTTGGAGACAAAACCTTCCGCCTCCAGCGCGGCCTGGAACGCTTCCAGCAGGAACAGCACATCGGCTTCCGTGGACAGCACGCCCATCAAGCCAATGCGGAACACCTTCCCGGCCAGCGGACCAAAGCCCCCGGCGATCTCGATGCCATGCTGCGCCATCAAGCGCTGCCGAACCTTCAGATCGTCAATGCCTTCCGGCACCCGCGGCGTGTTCAGCGTCCACAAGCGATGGCCTTCAGCGACATGCATGCTCAGTCCCATTGCTTCGACGCCAGCGACAAACGCCAGGTGGTTGCGGTGGTGGCGGTCAAAGCGGTTCTGCAACCCTTCTTCCTCGATCGCCTGCAACGCTTCATACAGCGCATAGAAGCTGGTGATCGGCGCGGTGTGGTGATAACGCCGGGCACCCTCAAAGTAGTCGGCCAGCAGCGACAGGTCGAAGTACCAGGTGCTCTTCTGAGACTGGCGAGTCTTCAGCCATTCCAGCGCGCGGGGCGATACCGTCATCGGGCTCAAACCAGGGGGGCACGACATGCCCTTCTGGGAGCACGAATACGCCACGTCCACGCCCATCTCATCGATGTTGATCGGCATTGCGCCCAGCGATGTCACACAATCGGCGATCACCAGCGCGCCCACTTCCCGCGCTGCCGCGCAGATCGCATAACCCGAATTCAGCGCACCGGCTGAAGTTTCCGCATGCACAAAGGCGATCGTGTTCGGTTTCTCGCGCAGGATCACCTCGCGAGCTTCCTCGTCGGTGAACGTTTCACCCCAGGGCTTCTCGCAACGGACCACGGTGGCCCCGTGACGCTTGCCCATCTCGGTCAAACGGTCACAGAAAAAGCCGTTGGCGAATACGACGAACTTGGAACCCGGCTCAACAAAATTCGCGACGGCCGTTTCCATGCCGCCCGACCCGGTAGCCGAAATAGCCAGCGTGAACGGGTTGGCGGTGCCATAGGCGGCCTGCAAACCGGCTCGAATTTCGCTGCATACTTCGAAGAAAAACGCGTCTAGGTGGCCGACAATCGGCTTGGCCATGGCCTCATAGACACGCGGCGCGACTTGGCTCGGACCCGGGCCGTACAGAAGACGGCGCGGGGGGTTGAGTGCTTTCATGGTTCTTATAGTTTACGTGACGCCTCGACTCCCCATTGATCCGCTCGTCCCCGCCATCGTGGCGTCGCTCCAATCTCAGCCCAACCTGGTGCTGGAAGCGCCGCCCGGCGCCGGCAAGACGACGCGCGTGCCCCCGGCCCTGCTCGCCCTGCCCGGTGAAGTGCTGGTGCTGGAACCGCGCCGCATCGCCGCCCGCATGGCCGCCCGCCGCGTCGCGCAGGAGTTGGGCGAACCGGTCGGTCGCACCGTGGGCTATCAAGTCCGCTTTGAGGAAGTTGGTGGCCCGGAAACGCGCATCCGCTTCCTCACCGAAGGCGTGCTCACCCGCCGCCTGTTGCGGGACCGCGACCTCCGCGGCGTTGGCACCGTGGTGCTCGATGAATTCCATGAACGCCACCTCGATGGCGATCTCGCCCTCGCCTTGTTGCTTCACCTGCAACGCACCCGGCGGCCCGATCTGCGCTTGCTGGTCATGTCGGCCACGCTCGCCACCGAAGCGTTGGCCGCGCATCTGGCCGCACCGGTGCTGCGCAGCGAAGGCAAGCTGTTTCCGCTGGAGATCATCTATCAACCGGGCACCATCGAAGCTGCGCTCCGCCGCGCGCCATCGGGAGATGCCCTGGTCTTCCTGCCCGGCCTGCGCGAGATCCGCGATGCGATGAACTCCTGCGAGCCTCTCTTGCGCCAGCAGGGCCGCATCGCACTGCCCCTTCATGGAGACCTGACCCCCGAAGAGCAGGACCGCGCCGTCACCCCCGGCGGGCGCCCCAAGGTGATCTTCTCGACGAACGTCGCCGAAAGTTCCATCACCATCGACGGCGTCACCACCGTCATCGACCTCGGCACCGCCCGCGTGGCGAGTGACAATCCCTGGACCGGGCTGCCTTCGCTGAACGTCGAGCGCATCAGCCAAGCCTCCGCCACCCAACGCGCCGGTCGCGCCGCCCGCACCGCCCCCGGCCTCTGCATCCGCCTCTACCCGGCCGAAGACTTTGCCCGCCGCCCGGCCCAGGACAAGCCCGAGATCATGCGCCGCGAAGCTTCCTCGACGCTGCTGTTCCTGCGCACCATGAAGCTGAAGCCGGAGCAGTTGCCGTGGCTGGACCCGCCGCCGCCCGAAGCTCTCGATGCTGCCTCCCGCCTGCTGGACCTGCTGCACGCGGACGATAAGCTCACCCGCTATCCCGTGCATCCGCGCCTGGCCCGTCTGGTGGAAGATGCCGGGCGCGAAGGCGCGGCCTTTGCGGCACGCCTCGCCGGTGATGAGCGACTAAAGAACATCGCCCGCCATCGCGGTGAAATCGACCTGCCCCGCGCCGTTTTGCGCGCCTTCCCCGACCGCGTCGCCAAGCGTCTCCGCCACGACGAGTTCATGCTGGCCGGTGGCGGATCGGCCGTGGCCCGCGATGTGCACACCGATTGGATCGTTGCCGTTGACATCGAACAACGGCGCGAACGTGGCCTGCCCCTGATCCGCGAATGGTCCGCCATTGAGCCGGATTGGCTGCTCGATGAGTTCCCGGAACGCATCACCGAACGCGAGCAACTGGAATGGAACCGCGCCGCCGAGCGGGTCGACGCCGTCAAGCGACTGGAGTTCGAACGCCTGGCCATCATCGAAGAGCGCACCGCCCCCACCGACGCCTCAGAGCTGCTGGCGCAGAAGGCCCTGGAAGCGGGCCTCGAACGTTTCATCGATCCCGAACAACTCGCCCAATTCAAAGCCCGCGCCGAGTTTGCGGGCAAGCCGCTGGACGATGAGGAGATGCAAGGCGCGCTCAGAAAGCTATGCGCGGGCTCCCGCAGCTTTGCCGACCTCGCGCATCTCTCCCTTGCTCCACTGCGGCCCGGTCTCGATGCCGCGGCACCGCTGAATCTCCGCCTGCCCTCCGGCCGCCAAGCCAAGATCCGCTACGCCAGCGGACAAGCGCCCTGGGTCTCCTCCCGCATGCAGGACTTCTTCGGCATGCGCCAATCGCCCCAGATCAACGGCCGTCCCCTGGTGGCCCATCTGCTAGCACCCAACCAGCGCCCCGTGCAAATCACGCAGGACCTGGCGGGCTTCTGGGAACGCCACTATCCCGCCATCCGCCGCGAACTGATGCGCAAGTACCCGCGCCACAAATGGCCGGAAGATCCGTATCAGGTGGAGTCATAGCGCCCGCGGTTGCCCTATACTCAAACGCAACGCATGCCTCCCACTCCCACCCCTGCTGACGTCGCCCGCATCGCGACGATGACCGACTTGGTGGCCCGCAACGATGAAGTCACGCGCGGCTACTACCAGTTGGCGCAAGGCTTCCGCCACTATCTGGGTGACGACGTCACGTGGCCCGCCTTTGCCGTGTGGGCCTCCGCGCAGGCTGGCCGGACCATCCGCAAAGAGGACTTGCTACGCCTGCTCGAACGGCGTCTGGGTGATTCACCCGTAGTCCGCGCTCTCGTGCAGGGCCCGCTGAAGTTAGGTGCCAAACTGCTGCTAGAGGCCGTCCTCAAGCTGGACCCGTTTGAACGCTCCAGCGTCGCCGTGGCGCGCGGCAACATCAAAGTCTTCTCTGAAATCGGCGCCGAGTTTGCGCGGCTGCTGCAACTGCTCCAATCAAATCCAACCCCGCAGCAAGTGCAAGACCTCGCCGCCACCCTCAAGCCCGGCCCGCCGCCAGAGGGCCAAGCCTATCTCACGCTCGCCCTGCCCTTGCTCTATCAGGCCCTCCACACGCCCCCGGGCAAGCTCCGCAGCGAACTGGTGTTCTATGCCAACGCCGCCATCGGCTTTCATGAACAGACGCGCCTGCAGCCGGAAATTGAGGCTAGCGTGGACGGCTCCGCCCTTGATGGCCTGGAGATCAGTAATCGGTTGGTCGACCTGCTGCTGCCCTCGCTCGGCTGGTTCCGCCGCCTGCTGGTCGATTGGTTCCTGCGCAGCCGCTGGCATCAGGCACTGGCTCCCCTGCTGGCGGAAGTGCAGCGGCTCGTGCGGGAGATCATCACGGAGAAGATGATGGTTCTGGAAGTGCCCGGTGCGGTGCTCCGGCTGGGGAAAGACTTGTCCGGAGGCTTCCCTGACCATCTCCGTACGCTCGACAACGCGGCCCTGCTGGACCTGCTCACTCAGATCGACCCGACGCCCGATTCGCTGGCCCAAACCGCCGCCGCCTCCTGGACCTCATTCCCGGAACGCATGCACTTCATCGCCGATCTGTTCCGCTCCCAGCAAAACAACGTGCGCCTGTTCGAGCCGCCCTCTGAACTTTAGGCTAACGGAGCCGATGTCCCCCCAAGCCTTCGACGCCCTAGCCGAACAAGCCGTCGCCGCCCTCCCACTGCGCTTCCGCCGCCGTCTGCGCAACATCGTGATCGTCGTCGAGCAGGAGCCGCCTCAAGCCAGCTTGCTCGGCCTGTACGAAGGCGGCCAGCCCTTCGGACTGCCAGACCGGATCACCATCTACCAGGGCCCCCACCAGCGCCTTGCCCGCAACCCCGCCCACTTGGCGCAACTGGTGGCGGAAACCGTGTTCCATGAAGTTGGCCATGCCTTTGGGTTGAACGAACGTGAAGTCCTCCAACAGGAGCGCCGCCTCCGCCGCGCCCGGAGGCCCTAGCGGCCGCGATCTCCCCTCGCTCCGGCCTCGCTTGTAGGAAGCTGGAGATAGATGAATCGCGTGATTTGGATTGTGCTCGATTCGGTCGGTATCGGTGCGATGCCCGACTGGCAGGCCTATGGCGACCCGGAAGGCTCCGACACCTTGGGCAACATTGCCCGCCAGCGTCCGCTCTCGCTCCCCAACTTCGCGGCGCTCGGCCTGGGCAACATCAAGCCGTTGACGGGCATTCCCCCGGCCGCCGCGCCTGCTGCGTCCTATGGCCGCTGCGCGCTGAAGTCTCCGGGCAAGGACACGACAACCGGCCACTGGGAGATGGTGGGCGTCATTCTCGATGAGCCCTTCCCGCTCTTCCCGCACGGCTTCCCGCCGGAGTTGATGCGCCAGTTTGAAGACCGCATCCACCGTTCTTCGATCGGCAACAAAGCCGCCTCCGGCACCGAGATCATGGCGGAGCTAGGCGATGAGCACGTCCGCACCGGCTCCCCCATCGTCTACACCTCCGCCGACAGCGTCTTCCAGATCGCCGCGCATGAAGATGTCATCCCGCTCTGGGAGCTGTACCAGATCTGCGAAAAAGCCCGTGACCTGCTCCGTGGCCCCTGGGAAGTGGGCCGGGTGATCGCCCGCCCCTTCACCGGACCCTCCGGTGCCTACACCCGCACCACCAACCGCCGCGACTACGCCGTGCCGCCGCCCAAGGGCATGCTGCTCGATCAACTGGATGCGGCTGGCGTGACGGTCTACAGCGTCGGCAAGATTTTCGACATCTTCCTGGGGCGCGGCATCGGCCCCCACGACAAAACGAATTCAAACGCCGATGGCATGGCGAAAACGCTGACCGCCATGAAAGAAGTGGACCGCGGCCTGATCTTCACCAACCTGGTCGACTTCGACGCCCTCTATGGCCATCGCAACAATGTGGAAGGTTACGCCAGCGCCCTCGAAGAAGCCGACCGCTGGGTGCCGGAGCTACTGGCCCAACGCCGCGAAGGAGACCTGATCATCTTCACCGCGGACCACGGCTGCGACCCCACCACCGCCTCCACCGACCACTCCCGCGAATACGTCCCGCTGCTGGTCCACGGTGGCCACTGTGTTGACCTGGGCACCCGGGGCTCCCTGGCCGATATCGGACAAACGATAGCGGAGAACTTTGGCGTGAAGTTGAAGGCTGGAGAGAGTTTTCTCAACGTGGTGGAGGAAGCGAATCTCCGCGTTGGGTGAAGTATTCCAAGCACATCGCAAAAACGTTGCTCAACTCCGCCAGCGCTTCCTCGCGGGTATCCATCAGCGCGTAGCAACTCGGAATCGCTGGAATTTCGGCTACCCAGCCGCCCGGTGGATTGCGATAGAAAATGATCTCGTAATCGTCCATCTCCATCACCCAAGAGTGTAGCGTCGCTTCCCGCCGGGCGCGTGTGATCGCGTCGCGGGCCATTCGTTACTGGACCGTCACACGGAGCAGACCCGAGATCAGCGATATTAATCTCGTGCGGCAACTCTTCCTCCTACTCCCTCTGCTGGCCTCGGCCCAGACACCCCTGGTTGTCATCTCCGTCGATGGCCTCGACCATCGCTATCTCCGCGATGCCGACAAGTTGGGGCTGAAGGTCCCGCACATGCGCCGCCTGATGAAGGAGGGCGAAATGGCGTCGGGTGTCGTCGGCGTGCTCTCCACCGTCACCTGGCCTTCGCACACCTCGCTGATCACCGGCAAGCGCCCCGACGAACACGGCATTCGCGGCAACCGGCGGCCTCGAGAAGAAGGCGGCGACTACTACTGGTCCGTCTCGCTGCTCAAAGCACCCACCCTCTGGCAGGTGGCCGAAAAGGCGGGGATGAAGACGGCGGCGATCACCTGGCCCGTCACCGTCGATGCGGGCATCAGCTACAACGTGCCCGAGGCATTCGCCAAGCGCCAGGGCGGTTGGATGGATCTGGCTACGATTCGCGACAAAGGTACACCCGGCCTGGTGGACAAGATCACGGCCTTCGACAAGTCCTTCCAGCAGGAATGGATGGACGACCGCACCCGCGCCATCGCCACCGTCTACATGCTCAAAAAGACCGACGCCAAGCTGATCCTGCTCCACTTTGTCGATCACGACGCCGTGGCACATGACCATGGCCCGTTCACCAAGGAAGCGCTGGCCGAGTTGGAACGCACGGACACCTACATTGGCCAGATCGTCGCCGCAGCGCCCAAGTCCGCCACCATCTGCCTCACCGCGGACCACGGCTTTGAACGTATCGACCGCATGATCAACGTCGCCTCGCTCAACGTGCAATCGATCAGTGGTGTGGTGATTGCTCGCACGCCGGAGGAGGCTGCGCGCTTGAAGAATGCTCCGCCGGAGTTCGCCCTCGGCCGCGAGATTCCGCGCGCTGAGCTCACTCGCTTTATGCCGTTCATCACCAACGCTGTCACCGCCTATGAGCCGGTTGAGCATGCGCAGTTCACGCGGGATCTTGCCAATACCGCCATCACGCTGCCCCCCCATGAGAAAGGCAATCACGGCCAATGGCCCGCCCGCGCGGACTATCGCAGCACCTTCATTCTGCGCGGCCCCGGCATTCAGGCGGGCAAGACGCCCGAGATCGACATGCTCTCCATCGCCGGCCGGTTGGCGCGAGTGTTGGGTGTCTCGCTAAACTAGAAAGTTCATGCGCAAACCCCTGCTTGCTGGCAACTGGAAGATGTACAAGACCCCGGCCGAAACCAAGGAGTTCTTCTCCGTTTTCGTGCCCCTGGTGGCCTCCTCCGCTCACGACGTGGTGATCTGCCCGCCCTTCATCGACATCGCCGCGGCCGTTGAAGCCACGGCTGGTTCCAATGTCGAGATCGGCGGCCAGAACCTCTATTGGAAGAACGAAGGCGCCTTCACCGGCGAGATCTCCGGTCCCATGCTGCTCGCCTCCGGCGCCAAGTGGGTAATTATCGGCCACAGCGAACGCCGCCAGTTCTTTGGTGAAACCGATGCGACAGTGCTCGACCGCACCAAGGCTGCTCTAGCCGCCGGTTTGAAGCCCATCGTTTGTGTTGGCGAGACGTTGGCCGAGCGTGAAGCGGGCCAAACCGAATCCGTATTGAAGACCCAGTTCGATGGCGGCATCCTGCCCCTGGGTGATGACTTGGCCAAGATCGTGATCGCCTATGAACCCGTCTGGGCCATCGGCACCGGCAAAGTGGCCACGCCCGAGATGGCGCAAGCCGCGCATGCCTATCTGCGCTCCCTGCTGCCGGTCGATGTCCGCATCCTGTACGGTGGCAGCGTCAAGCCGGACAACGTCACCGGCCTGATGTCGCAGCCCGACATCGATGGCGCTTTGGTCGGCGGCGCGAGCCTCGACGCGGCGTCGTTCGCCAAAGTCGTCAACTTCTAAGGCACGTCAGACCGAGCCGCGACGGCAACGGAGCGGTCGCTGCCCTTTCTCCGCAACCAGCGGCTACCGGCCACAGTCGCCGCCAGCAGCGCCACGGCCAGCACCACGAACAAGACCAGCGGGGGCCGCTGCCCGGGTACCGCACGGACGATGGCTCCGGTGAAGACGATGGTCTGATCTTGAAACTTCATTGAATGGATGTGCTGTGGCAGCACCGCTTCCGGCAGGCGGCACTCGATCTCCAGCGGCTCGGTGGCGAAGAACTTGCCGCGGCATACCAGTTCATCCGGCAGATACTCGCACTGCTGGCTGATCGCCCCTTCGTTGTTGATCCGGAAGTGGCGCAGCAGGGCGCGATTGGCTTGCGCCAGATGCTCCACTTCGCTCGCTGGCAGGTGCACTTCCAGGCGCGCCAAGCCATTGCCTTCCAGCGTCAACTCGCTGCGGCTGGCGCTGAAGTTGTGGGCCAACGCTGGTAAGGCGGCAAAGGCCAAAACGATCCACGGTCTCACGTCCGCTATCCTACAGGCGAATGAGGGATCTCGTCGAGCAACTGGCTGTTCTTGAAGACCGGCTTCACCTGGGTGGCGGCGCGGCCAAGATCGACAAGCAGCACCGCGATGGCAAGCTGACGGCACGGGAGCGCATTGCCGCGTTGATCGACCCCGGTAGTCTGTTTCTCGAAACTGGCCTGCTGATCGCCTACGACAAGTACGACGGGCAAGCTCCCGCGGCGGGTGTCGTGACGGGCGTGGCTCGCGTGGAGAACCGGCCGGTGGTGATTGTTGCCAACGATGCCACGGTGAAAGCCGGGGCCTGGTGGCCGGAGACGATCCACAAGATTCTTCGCGCGCAAGAGATCGCCATGAAGAATCGGTTGCCGATCATCTATCTGGTGGATTCAGCCGGCGTCAACCTGCCGTATCAGGACGGCATCTTCCCCGGCCAGTACGGCGCGGCCAGAATCTTTTACTACAACTCACTCATGCGCCGCCGCCTGAAGATCCCGCAGATCGCGGCCGTGATGGGCATGTGCATTGCGGGCGGCGCGTATCTGCCTGCGCTGTCGGACGTGATCATCATGGTGGAAAAGACCAGCTTCATGGGCCTGGGCGGGCCGAATCTGGTGAAGGGCGCCACCGGCCAGCAGACCGATGCCGAGTCCTTGGGCGGAGCCACCATGCATACGACCGTGAGTGGCGTGGCCCACTTCACGGCCACCGATGACCAGGATTGTTTAAAACAAATTCGCGCCCGCGTGCGAGATCTGGGAGCTCCTCGGGAGTCGCTGCATGGCGAAATGCCCGCCCTATCCGCTGAGGGCCTCTATGATGCCCTGCCCGCTGACCATCGCCTGCCCTACGACGTGGAGCAGATCACCGCGCGGCTGTTCGACGCGGGTAGCTGGATGGAGTTTCAGCCGCACCATGCGCCGGAGTTGCTGTGCGCCAACGCCCGCTTGCATGGCCGCCCGGTGGGCGTGATCGCAAATCGACGCGGGTTCCTGAAAGGTGCGTCGGGGTCAAAGTCGCGGCTGGGTGGCATCGTCTACACGGAGTCCGCCCGCAAGGTGGCCTATTTTGTGGAGACGGCAGAACGCCTGGGCACGCCGCTGATCTATCTGCAGGATGTCTCGGGTTTTATGGTGGGTGTTGAGGCGGAGCAAGGCGGCATCATTCGCGCCGGGGCCGACATGGTGGAATCGATGGCCTGCGCCACGGTGCCCAAGATCGTGCTGACGCTCAACCATGCTTCCGGCGCTGGTTACTACGCGATGGCGGGCCAGGGCTTTGACCCGAACTTCACCTTTGGCTGGCCCACGGCGCGCATTGGTGTGATGGAAGGCGACGCGGCGGTGCAGGCCGTGCATGGGCCGGAGATGGCCAAGTACAAGGCCGCGGGCCAGCCACTGCCGCCCGAGATCGAAGAGCGCATTGCGCAAACGCGCGCCAACTACGAACTGTGGCTGGACGCCAAGCATGCCGCGGCGCGCGGGCATGTGGATGCGTTGATCGACCCGCTGAAGACGCGCGACATTCTCAGTTTTGCGCTGGAGGCGTGCACCGCATGATCCGCATCGGCAATGCCCAAGGCTTTTGGGGCGACTGGCTGGAAGCGCCCGTACGCATGGTGGAGCAAGGGCCACTCGACTACCTGACGCTGGACTATCTGGCCGAGGTCACGATGTCGATCTTGCAGAAGCAGCGCAAGGAAGACCCCACGCTCGGCTATGCGCGGGACTTTCCGCCGTTGATGGCGCGCCTGGCTGCACAGATCGCGGGCCGCGTGAAGGTGATCGCCAACGCGGGCGGCGTCAATCCGCTGGCCTGTGCGCGCGAAGTGAAGCGACTCGCGCCGGGGTTAAAGGTGGCCGTGGTGTTGGGTGACGACCTGATGGATCGGCTGGACGAGCTGGGGCCGGAGTTCAGCAACCAGATCGCCGCGATCCGTCCGCAGATCCTGTCGGCCAACGCCTACATTGGTGCCTTCCCGGTGGCGGAAGCCTTGGCCACCGGAGCCGATGTGGTGATCGGTGGCCGCATTGCCGATGCTGCGCTCGCCCTAGCTGCCATGGTGCATGAGTTCGGTTGGGCGGAAGATGATTGGGACCGCCTGGCTTCCGGCATCGTGGGCGGCCACATCATTGAGTGCGGTACGCAGGCCACCGGCGGCAATTGCAGCGCCGCCTGGGAGACGCTGCCGGACCCGGCCAACATTGGCTATCCGATCCTGGAAGCCGAGCCCGACGGCACCTTCCGCGTTACCAAACATGCCGCTACGGGCGGCGTGATCTGCGATGCCTGCATCAAGGAGCAGTTGGTCTATGAGATCCACGACCCGCGGCAGTACTTCACGCCCGATGTGATTGCCGACTTCACCACCATTGCTCTCAAGGACGCGCATGTCTCCGGCGTCAAAGGCCAGCCACGCCCCCAGAAGCTGAAGGTCTCCATCAGCTATCACGCGGGCTGGCGGTCGATCGGCACGATTACGTTTCCTGGACCGCAGGCGCGCCGCCGCTGCGAGATTGCTGAGGCTACGGTCCGCGAGCGGATCGCCCAATTGCGGCTGTCCTTCGACGCCATGCATGCCGAGTATCTGGGCGACGATCAACTGATGCAGCTCCGCTTTGGTGTCCGTGGCAAGGACCGCAAGGCCGTGGACCGCTTTACGCGCGAGATGATTCCGCTGGTGCTGTCGGGCCCGCCCGGTGGCACGGGCTATGGCGAAGGCCGCCCGGCGGTGCGAGAGATCGTGGCCTATGCTCCGGCGTATCTCGATCGCGACCGAGTGCAGACGCGGGTGGAGGTGGTGGCATGAAGATCACGCTCGATCGCATTGCCCACACCCGCTCCGGCGACAAGGGCGATCTATCCAACATTGGCGTGATCGCTCGCAACCCGCGGCATTACCCGGTGCTGCTGCGCGAGGTGACGGCGGAGCGGGTGAAGAACTACTTCAGCGACCTGGTCCATGGTCCGGTGACGCGCTATGAACTGCCCAACTTGGCGGCCTTGAACTTTGTCCTCGAAGAAGCGCTCGACGGTGGCGGCACGGTGTCGCTACGCCTGGATGCGCAGGGCAAGATCTTTGGATCGCAATTGCTGGGACTCGAGATTGAAGTGACGGAGGATGAACTTGGCTAGTGGGGTTTTGAAAGTTGCCCGCGAAGGGCGGGTGCTGCACTTGACGCTCGCGCGGCCCGAGAAGCGCAATGCATTGAGTGCTGAGCTCTGCGCGGCCTTGGTGGAAGCCGTCACGGTGACGGCAGTGGAGCAGCCCACGGGCGCGATTCTGCTGGATGCCGAAGGCAAGACCTTTTCGGCGGGCATGGATCTGGCTGACCCCACGCCGCAGGCGACCGAGATCCATTCGACGCTGTTCACCTTGCGTCATCGTTCCACCGTGCCGATCATCGCCGCGGTGCAGGGTCCTGCCTTGGGTGGTGGGCTGGGCTTGGTGGCCAACGCGCATGTCGCCATCACGGCACAGGGCGCGCAGTTCGGTTTGACTGAGATCCGCATCGGCATCTGGCCGTTCGTGATCTGGCCCGCGATGGTGGCCGCTTTGGGTGAGCGTCGCGTCATGTCGCTGGCGTTGACCGGCCGCCTGTTCGGCACACATGAGGCATTGCAATGGGGTCTGGTGCAGGAAGTGGTGCCGGAAGTGGAACTGGAGGATCGCGCTTTCGTGATTGCCGAGACGATCGCCAACGCCTCGCCTGTCGCCGTGCGCGCGGGCTTGGAGCTGGCGCGGGATTCCGGGATGGAGTCGCTCGCACTTCGGGCACTCGAACTGCGTGCGCCGGTGCTGTCGGGTCCGGACTTTGCCGAAGGGCTGGCCGCCTTCCGCGAAAAGCGCCGGCCGGAGTGGCCGTCGCTCAAGTAGTGTCCAGCAGGCCGCTACAATAGCGTGTCATGCGGCTTACGTTTGTCCTGCTACTCGCCCTGGCGGCCTCCGCCGAGACGGTGAAACTTCCGGCCTTGAAGGCCAAGGTGGAGGTGCTGCGCGACAAGTGGGGCGTGCCGCATATCTACGCCGAGAACTCGCACGACCTATTCTTCGCGCAAGGCTACATCACCGCGCGCGACCGGCTGTTCCAGATCGACCTGTGGCGCCGCACCGGCACCGGCAAGCTGGCCGAGGTGTTGGGGCCCAAGTTTGTCGCGCGCGACCGGATCGCCCGCCTGGTGCGTTTCCGCGGCAACTGGAATGACGAATGGCGCAGCTACTCTCTCGATGCGATGCCCATCGCGATGGCCTTCACGCGGGGCATCAACGCCTATATCGAATCGCTCAAAGGTAAGCGTCCGCCGGAGTTTGCCGCTGCCGGCTATGACCCCGGCCTGTGGCAGGCGGAAGACGTCACCGCGCGTATTGCGGGTCTGCAAATGCTGCGCAACGCGACGCTGGAAGTGACGCGCGCGCTCGACATCCAACGCTTTGGCCTCGACACGGTGGAGAAGCTGCTGCCGCCCGATCCGTTCGTCAAGATCACCATTCCCACTGGCCTGGACTTGAAGCAGATCACGGCTGATATTGTGCGGGACTATCAGGCAGCGGTAGGCCCCGTCCAGTTCGATGATGGGTCGAATAACTGGGTGGTCGATGGCACCATGACGACAACGGGCAAGCCGCTGCTGGCCAATGACCCGCACCGCACCATCTCCAACCCTTCGCTTCGCAAGACCGTGCATCTGGTGGCCCCCGGCTGGAACATCATCGGCGCCGGTGAACCCGCCCTGCCCGGCATTGCGCTGGGCCACAACGAGGAGATGGCCTTCGGTTTCACCATCGTCGGCATCGATCAGCAGGACTTGTTCATCGAGCAGTTGAATCCATCGAACCCCAAACAGTATCGCTACAAGGGCGAATGGCGCGAACTGGAAATTGAAGATACGCCGATCACCGTGAAGGGTGCCGCGCCGGTGGTGGCGCAGTTGAAGTACACCGTGCACGGCCCGGTGATCTACGAGGATCCGAAGCGCAATCTCGCGGTGGCGCTGAAGTGGGTGGGCGCGGAGCCAGGTGGGGCCGGGTACCTGGCGGGCTTGGGCCTGGCGCGGGCCAAGAACTGGGCTGAATTCAAGCAGGCCACCGCCAACTTCAAAGCGCCATCGGAGAACCTGATCTATGCCGATCGCGCCGGCAACATCGGCTGGATCGCGGCTGGTCTGGCTCCCGTCCGCAAGAGCGGCAATGGCTTGCTGCCGGTGCCCGGTGAAAGCGGCGAATACGACTGGTCCGGTTGGCTGCCGCTTTCCGAGCATCCGCAATCGTACAACCCGGCTAATCACTTCGTGGCCACCGCCAATTCACGGATCACGCCCGAAGGCTTCAAGCATGTCTTCAGTTTCGAGTGGGCGCTGCCGTTCCGCGAGCAGCGGGTGAAGGAGATGCTGGCGGAGAAGAAGAAGTTCTCGATTGAAGACTTCACCCGGATGCATTACGACGTGCTCTCGCTGCCCGCGCGCCGCTTTCAGGCAGTGTTGAAGCAATGGACGGCTCCCGATGCCCGTGCGGAGGAGATCAAGAAGCGGCTGCTGAACTGGGACGCACGGATGACGGTGGAATCGGCGGAGGCGTTGATCTGGGAGACGTGGATGCTGCGCTTGCCGGTGGCCGTGTTCGGGCCGGAGTTGGGGCGCCGCGTGAATCAGATGACCTTGCTCAAGACGTTGGAGGCGACGCCCAATCACCCGGGTCTTGCCACCGGTCTGCGGACAGCATTGGCCGAGATCGAGAAGGCGCAAGGCGCGGACATGGCCGCGTGGCAATGGGGTAAGGCGCACCAGCTTTCCTTGCGCCACCCCATCAATCGGCCCGATTGGCACATCCCGCCCTTCCCCACACCGGGCGATGCCAACACGGTGCGGGCTGCCGGGTGGCCTCCGGCGCGACCGTTCGCTATGAATCACGGCGCTTCATACAAACAAATATTGGATCCGTCAAACTGGGATAATTCGGTAATCACGAATATTCCGGGCGAGGTGGCGGACCCTGCGTCCAAGCACTACCGGGATCTGGTGGATGGTTGGGCAAAAGCGGCGCCGCACCCGTTGCCCTACACGCGGAAAGCAGTGGAAGCGGCGCTTGGGGAACGGATTGAGCTCGTACCTTAGCCTGGCGCTATTGCTGATTCAGAACACGCCTGAAAAGGCCTTGGTGACCCGCCGCGACTCCATCACGGTGACTGACCGGTCGGAGAAATTGTCGGTGGATTCAGACGCAAATCGCGACACCATTTCGGTGGAACGCGGCCTGTTGGACAATCTGCCGATGTTGGGGGGCGACCCCATTGCGGCGCTCACCCGCTTCCTGGATCCCAGCATGGGCGCTGGCGGACCTTCGTTGATTGTCGATGGCATGGAGGCCCGCAATCTGGGCGTCACCGCGTCGGCCATTCAAGAGATCAAGATCAACCAGAACCCCTACACCGCCGAGTATCCGCGCTGGAGCCGCCGCCGGATCGAGATCATCACCAAATCCGGCGCGGACCGCTTTCACGCCACCGCCAACTTCCTTTATCGTGACCAACACCTGAACGCCCGTGACGCCTTTGCCGCCGTGCGTCCACCGGAGCAACGCCGCACCTTTGAGGGCAGCCTGCTGGGGCCGATCGGTGATGGCAAGCGGACCTCGTTTCTGTTGAGCGGCCAGCGGGAGAATGACGATTTCCAGGCCATCGTCTTTGCCTCGACGCCTAAGGGATTGGTCAATCGCAATGTCGATACACCGACGCGCAATACGTACCTGTCCGCGCGCTTGAATCACGCCCTCACCGACCGCCACGCCTTCTTCGCGCAGCTCAATTTTCAAGACCGCTGGCAGGACAACCTGGGCGTGGGCGGGGTGGTGCTGCCGGAGGCGGGCTATCAGGCGCGGTTTCGCGAGGATGAGATCATCTTCAACCATCGGGCCGTGCTGTCGCCCAAGCTGCTGGTCCAGTGGCGGGCGCTGTTCGGGCGCTATGCCGCCCCGCGCCGCAGCAACCTAGCCGCGCCGCGCGTGGTGGTCAGCGATGCGTTTACGGGCGGCGGAGCGCAGATGGATGAACTGCGCACGGAAGTGCACGGAGCACTGTTCTTCATCGTTACGCAGACCGCCAAGCGCCACAACATGAAGTACGGGCTGAATATGCCCGATTGGTCCCGCCGCGGCCTCTCGGACCGGGCCAATCAACTGGGTACTTACAACTACGCAAGCCTAGCCGACTATCTTGCGCAGCGGCCATTTTCCGCGATCATCCAACGCGGCGACCCCAAGGTGGTGTTTGTCGAAAAGACGGTGGGCTACTTCTTCCAGGACGAATATCAGCTTCGCCGCAACCTGTCGGTGGCGTGGGGTGTCCGGTACGACTACCAGAACTACTTTACGGACGGCAACAACCTGCAGCCGCGCCTGTCGATTGCCTGGGCTCCGGGTAAGCAACGCAATTGGGTGGTGAGGACAGGTTTTGGTTCTTTCTTTGAACGCTCCGGCCCGCAGCCGGTGTGGGATCTGCTGCGGTTCAACGGCACGCAACTGCGGCGCTACCTGCTGACCGGCGATGACTTTGCCCGGCCGCTCGATGTGCTTCCCACCAGCGTCGTGCGCCAGCAGCCCAATGTCCAGCTGCCCAACTACTGGCAGTACAACATCCTGCTGGAGCGCGCCATCCTGAAGAAGACCACGCTCACGATTCAGCACACGGGCGTGCGAGGCTCCCACATGTTCCGCTCGCGGGATGCCAATGCCCCGGTGGGTCCGTTGTTTCTCGCGCGGCCCGATCCTTCCATCGCCCAATTGCGGCAACTGGAATCAGCCGGGCGGTGGGTGGGTGACTCATTTGAGGTGTACTTGCGCGGACCCGTTGCGCCGAAGGTAAGCGGGATGTTGATGTACATCTGGTCCCGCATGCGAACCGATGTACAGGGGCTGAACTGGTTTCCCGCTTCAAGCTACGCCCCGTCCGGCGAGTTCGGCCGCGCCGATACCGACCGCCGCCACATGTTCAACTTCATGGGC